>CAYGAS010000116.1:0-12693 GCA_964347935.1 uncultured Nitrospiraceae bacterium
GGTCAGCTCCTCACGTCGCTCGGGCACCAGGCAGCAGTTTTCCGGTGCGATCGCTAGTGCAAAATCAATCATTTCGTCCACGGCCGCCATCTCGAGATTCATCGGTACCTGCAGCACCTGCTTGAGAATTTCCACATCCCTTTTTTGGATATGACGCCGATCCTCGCGCAGATGTAGCGTCACGCCATCCGCCCCGGCCTGTTGCGCTTCCAGCGCTGCCTGTACGGGCTCGGGATAACGGGTGCCACGTGCCTGGCGCAGTGTCGCTACATGGTCGATGTTGACGCCCAGCTTGACCATCACCATATGTCCTAGTCGAGATCGCCGAGTGGCGTGTCTTTCATGTTACGGAAAAGTTTTCGGGAATTGATCGGCTTTCCTGCCAGATAATGCCTGAGTGCCGCACGCATCAGAGTCTTGCTTTGCTGTAATGCTAGCGGATCAGAAAATGTTTCCTGCGCCAGCGCAATCAGACTTGAGCCCCGAATCATGATTGCTTCAGTGCTACGCCCTCGCTCGTCGTCAATGACTCGCATCGGCCCTTGATTGACCACGTATTCATACGTCGCCTCGGGGTCAATTGGCGAATTATTGACCATCTCACTTTCCAGAACCAGGCCGTAGCCGAGTTCCTGCAAGAGTCGTTTCTCAAACACGCGTAGCGTGTCTTCTATCTGTTGGCTATTGGCCAATGCATGTAGCGCTTTGCCATAGGCATCGTATAAGGCCTGATGCGGATCGTGACGATGCAGTAACCGCAGCAAGAGTTCATTCAGATAGAATGCACAGTAAAGGGCTTCGCCTTCGAGAGACAGCGTATCGCTCGCCGGTTCAGCCGCCGACAGCACGGGTAATTCACCCCGTCCAGACCAGCCTATCAACAGGGGCTGAAATGCCTCTAACCAAACGCGTTGCCGTTGACGCATGCGCCGCGCGCCTTTCGCCAACAGCCCGAGCCGTCCGTATTCGCGGCTGAACACCTCCAGCAACAAGCTGGTTTCGCCGTAGCTGTAATGATGCAGTATATAGGCAGGTTGTTGACTAACACGCATGTTTAGATAGTGTCGTGCTGGACTTGTTAACGCAAAGAACGCCGAGACGCGAACACTGTAAAAACTATTTTATCATCTTGCCGAAATTCATCCCGATCTTTGCGCCTTTCCGCGCTCTGTGCCCTTTAGGTCCGCCTAAATATCGCCGTATTGCAGGCTGCGCAGTAACGCCTCACTGTCAGACCAACCCTCACGCACTTTGACCCATAACTTAAGATGTACCTTGCTGCCGAATAGCTTTTCCATCTCCCTGCGTGCGCGGGTGCCGATGGCCTTCAGACGCTCGCCGCCCTGGCCAATAAGAATACCTTTCTGGGTGGTTTTCTCGACCCAGATTACCGCAGCCACATGAATCGCGCCATGGCTTCGCTCGAACCGTTCAATGCCAATACCGACTGCATAGGGCACCTCCTCACGAAGCAGATGAAATATCTGCTCTCTTACCAGCTCCGCTGCCATAAAGCGCTGATCGCGGTCGCTGATTTGATCCTCCGAGAACATTGCAGATTGCTCCGGCAGATATCGCACAATGGTGTCTTCTAAATCCGTCACGTTCTCGCCCGTCAGCGCCGAGAACGGAACGATTTCGGCAAAATTCAATCGCGTCGATGCTTCCTGTATTAGTGGCAAGAGCTGATCGCGACTTTTTAACTTATCGATCTTATTGATCGCCAGCAAAACGGGTGCCGGTTGTTCTTGCACTGTTTTAAGCACATAATCATCCGCGCTCGTCCATCCCGTAGCCTCGATTGTCAATACAATGCAGTCGACAGCTTCGATGCTGCCTCGCGCGGCACGGTTCATATAACGATTCAGCAGATTTTTTTCCCCGACATGAAGGCCCGGCGTATCGATGTAGATGATCTGGGCGCGCGCGTCGGTTCGTATTCCCATGATACGCGCGCGCGTCGTTTGCGGTCTGCGGGAAATGATGCTGACTTTGCGTCCAACCAGACGGTTGACGAGCGTGGATTTGCCAACATTAGGGCGCCCGATTATAGCGACGAGGCCGCAGCGAAAGCGCTCAGGCACCGTCGCTGTCTGCGCCCAGAAGTCTCAAGACCTTCTGAGCTGCCTCTTGCTCCGCGTAGCGACGACTCTTGCCCGCTCCCTCTACCGGGCCCTCAATGCCCGGGACGATGCATTCCACGCGAAAGTTCTGCTTGTGAGCTTCGCCCGTGACCTCGATTACATTATAAATCGGCGTTGCTAGCGCCGTTTTCTGTAGATACTCCTGCAAACGCGTCTTCGGATCTTTGATCACGGTCTCGGGGGTTACGTGCTCGAGCAACTCGGCATACGTGCGCAAAATCACCTCCTGTGCCAGATCGATCCCGCCATCGAGAAAGACTGCGCCGAACACCGCTTCTAACGCATCGGCCAAGATCGAATCGCGCTCGTAGCCACCGCTTTTCAGTTCACCCGTTCCAAGCCGCAGAAGCGGACCGAGCCCCAGCTCACGTGCTAACTGTGCAAGCGTTTCCTTTTTTACCAAGCCGGCACGCACACGGGTCAGCTCGCCTTCGCTGATCTCTGGATAACGTTCGTAAAGCAGTGCGGAGATGGCAAAGCTCAAAACGCTATCGCCAAGAAACTCGAGTCGTTCGTTATTGTCCGTGCTTTTGCTGGAGTGCGTGAGGGCGCGCTCCAGCAGACTGATATCGTTGAATTCGTAGTTAAGGTGACGGGTCAGTAAAGTGAGCGCACTACTCACTCGAGGGAACCTCTACACTGTGGCTGAACTCCATCAGTGCCGAGATATTGAAAATAAGCGGTACCTGGGTCTCATAGTCGATGCTAACAACCGCCATTGTTCCCCTCTTACGAATGATCACATCCCGGCGTATATCGACGTGACTCACGCTATCGACATCAAAACGCTTTTCCAGTGCGTCGAGTATATCTCTCCTGCTCATGGTGCTGCCCTCTGCTTGACGCTTGAGGCTTGTCATTGCACTGCTGATCTTCAGGTCAGCCAGATAGGGTGGGATCAACTTGAACAACAAAAGCGCGAAGAAAACAATGAAGAACGCTATTACGAACAAACCCCACACCGTCACACCAGACTCGCGTGATCTCAGATTCATGTTCATACCGTCAAATCCTTCAGAGCGCTATCTTACTGTATCGAATCGCCGATACGGCGCCAGACGATACGATCCCAGAGCCATTCATGACTACCCGAGGTGTCCAAGCTAAACCACACGAGAAACGCCTTGCCCACCAAGTTAGCGTCGGGGACATATCCCCAAAAGCGGCTGTCGTTACTGCAATCGCGGTTGTCGCCCATGACAAAATAGTGATTGTCCGGCACCACAAACGTCAACGCCCGACTCTCGGGCCGGGGAGTCAGCAGGATATCGTGGACGACCCCATCGAGCTGCTCTGTTCGACGTTCTGCCATGAACGCACAATCTCCATTTCTCGTCTCAAGATAGGGCCGGCCATCGCGCTGCCTGATCTCTTGGCCGTTGACGTATAGCTGCTTGTCCTTATAAACGACGCGGTCACCCGGCAGGCCTACAACCCGCTTTATATAATTTATAGACGTATCCTCGGGAAAACGGAAGACAACCACGTCGCCCCGCCTTGGAGAGCCGCTGTCAACGACTTTCTTATTAATGACCGGAAGGCGAATACCGTAGGAGAACTTGTTTACCAGGATAAAATCTCCCACAAGCAAGCTCGGCAGCATGGATCCAGACGGAATTCGAAACGGCTCTACCAAGAAAGAACGCAGCAGAAACACAAGCAGAATGACCGGAAAGAAGGCACGCGCATACTCGACATAGACAGGCTCCTTCAGGGCCCTGTCCACCTCTGCTTGCGATCCTCCGCCGTGCGCTATGGCCTCAGCCTCGTGCTGACGCGCGGGTAGCCAGAACAAGCGATCGAGCAACCAAATCAATCCGGCCACTACGAGTATTACAAGCATTAGTAAAGCAAAATCCATAGCGCTACTTCTCCGCAATACGCAGTACCGCCAGGAAAGCCTCCTGCGGAATTTCCACTGAGCCGAGCTGCTTCATTCGCCGTTTACCTGCCTTTTGCTTTTCCAACAGCTTGCGTTTGCGCGTAATGTCTCCGCCATAACATTTTGCCGTGACATTCTTGCGTAACGCTTTTACAGTCTCACGCGCGATGATGCGCGATCCGATAGCCGCCTGGATGGCGACATCGAACATCTGCCGCGGAATGATGTCCTTTAATTTCTTCACGAGCTCGCGTCCACGATACGGTCCCTGCTCCTGATGGACGATCGTCGACAATGCATCTACACGTTCCCCGTTCAGTAGCACATCGAGCTTACATGCCTTGGTTACGCGAAAGCCGAGAAACTCGTAATCCAGGGATGCGTAGCCCCGGCTGACTGACTTGAGCCGGTCGAAAAAATCCAGCACTACTTCGCTCAGGGGCAGATCGTAGGTCAACACCACTTGTCGTCCTACGTACTGCATGTTCCGCTGTCTACCTCGTTTCTCCACACAGAGGCTGATGACAGCGCCGACATGTTCCGGCGGAACCAGGATCGTCACAACAATGATCGGCTCGCGCATCTCCACGATCGTGGATGAATCCGGCATCTTTGCTGGATTGTCTATACTGATGACCTCGCCCGTCTTGGTTACTGCCTCATAGACAACTGTTGGCGCTGTAGTGATAAGTCTCAAACCATGCTCGCGTTCAAGGCGTTCCTGAACAACCTCCATATGCAGCATTCCCAGGAATCCGCAACGGAAACCGAAACCGAGCGCTTCGGAGGTCTCCGGTTCACTATGCAGCGATGCATCATTCAGGCGCAACTTGTCCAATGCGACCCGAAACAGGTCGTAGTCGCCCGAGTCGACCGGGTATAGCCCCGCAAAGACATGTGGCTTGATCTGCCTGAAGCCAGGGAGCGGTGTCTGCGCAGGTCTCTCGACACCGGTGATCGTGTCGCCGACGCGGGCGCCGCGCACATCCTTGATACCGGCAACAACGAAGCCAACTTCCCCTGCTGCCAGTGTTGCCACCGATCTTCGCTTAGGCGTAAAGATACCGACCTGTTCGGTTAAATATTCCCGGCCCGTCGCCATCAAGCGTATCCGCTGCTTGGGGCGCAAGCAACCCTGCACGACGCGGACAAGCGAAATTGTGCCAAGATAGTTGTCAAACCATGAATCGATGATCAACGCCTGCAGTGGCGCTTGTGGGTCCCCGACGGGTGGTGGAACGCGCATGATAATCGCCTCGAGGATGTCTTGCACACCCTGGCCCGTCTTAGCGCTTGCTCGAATGGCGTGCTGCGCATCGATACCGATGATTTCTTCTATCTCGTTGATGACACGTCCCGGGTCTGCAGTCGGTAAGTCAAGCTTGTTCAGTACCGGCAAAATCTCAAGCCCCAGCTCGGTAGCGGCGTAGCAGTTCGCGACCGTTTGCGCCTGAACCCCCTGCACGGCGTCGACAACCAGCAATGCACCTTCGCATGCCGTGAGCGAGCGGGACACCTCGTATGAGAAGTCGACATGTCCCGGCGTGTCGATCATATTGAGGCGGTACAGTTCGCCGTCTCGTGACTTGTAATCCAGTGCGACGCTTTGTGCCTTGATCGTAATACCACGCTCACGCTCAAGCTCCATTGAGTCTAATACTTGCTCTCCCATTTCCCGATCTGCCAAAGCTCCGCACAGTTCGATGAAACGGTCAGCAAGCGTTGACTTACCGTGATCGATGTGAGCAATGATAGAAAAATTGCGAATTAGCGTTTGCTTAGTAGGATGCATTCACTAGAAGACCGTCGCCGAATAAGAAAAAGGCGCCTTCAGCGCCTAGTGTGTATCAATCACTCATTCGCGGCCCGCTGACACCGCAGCATGACCGTGCTTACTGTCCAATACCGCTCGTCTTAAACCGGTTGGATCATAGCGCACTCCTGACGCTAACTGAACAGAGTGGACGTGTGCCAGGATCAGCGCGTTGGGTGGGAAGTCTGTACCGAATCCACGATTGCACCGCCACAAACGGCGCGGTAGCTCCGTCATCTGTTCTTGACGGTCACTGATTTTCCGATCAACTCCACGGTCGCGGCAGGGACCTCCCCAACTACGATCACTTGGCGGCCCTCAACAATGTTGCCGTATGCATGTACGGCGCCCATGCGGCTCGCACCGACCATAGACGGTTTTTCACCCTCTGCCTCCTCGATGAACACCGATACTCCCGCGAGCCCATCGGAGTACACGAGATGGACCACGGCGCTGTCGCGCGTCTGTCCCTTGCGAATGAAACGGTATAGCCGCTTGAACCCTTGCGGGAGCCGTTCCACTGACCAAATCGATGCCGCGGGCGTATCGTCAGTCTCAACCTGTTTCCCCCAGTACCACGCGAGCCCTTCGCTAGCAGTCGCTGGCGCCAACTCATATGGATCGATACGGCGACCGATATCGACTTGGGTGAACATGAACTGCTCCAGTGTTTTCCCCGTGTGATCGACGAGATCGGCCTTGAGCAGTAACCCGCTTTGCTCATCGGCCCACATGCGGTAGCCGTAGCGATACGCGTCGCGCGGCCTGATGATGATCGCCTGCGCCTAGCGTCCGGTGACACGACCCTTGTCGCTGAGCTGTATCGTATAGTTCTTCTTCAGGTCCTTGACCCGCTCCGGCAGGATAACCGGGAAACTTTTCTCGCGTCCCAGTCGGTGCTCGACGAACACCGATTGACGGTCAGGCAGATAGCACGTTACCTGCCGGTCGTCCCGGATAATCTCTCTGGCCGCACCGTTGAGAGAGACCAGACGCTCCTGTACCGAGTCGCCGTCCACCATATGGATAATGCGCATCGCCTCCAGCTGATCGCCGTGCTGGTATACGAAAGTACCGTCATAGTTAAGTTGGCGCGTAGCCTGGCTCATCTTCATCAGCCATTCGTACGCCACCTCGGCTGCCACAGCAACCGGGCTCAACAGCACAAGGGTGCTAATGACCCCCAAGGTGCGCGGCGTGACCAAATTCACCGCCTGGCGTCGTAGCTCACAAAGCGCCCGTAGCTCATTACACCCTTCATGTCCGCGGTGGGCATCATTTCGTTGTGTTCAACCAGGTAGGTGTTCAGCAGATGCGTCACTTCAGGTTCACCGGCATCCCAGCCAGCCATACCAACGGACATGATCTTCGTCGGTGCGACCGGTGCGACAACCACCTGAGGGGGCTGCGTGTCAGAATCGCCAGATTGCAACCACTGTGCACTCAGTATCGCTACTGCCGCGACCGAGGCAGCAAGCGCAAGGCCTCGGGTCCAACGCACCGGCGGCAGAATGCGTTGTCGGCGAAACACGCGCACACGACCCGCTGGGGCGTCAGCGATCTCGCTGGCTGTCCACCTGCTTAAACCACCGAACATCATGGGGCCCAGTTCCTTTCGAAGTGCGGCACGAATCAAATGGTAACGCTCCCATGCCCGCGCCAGATCCGTATCACGCGCGAGGTCCGCAATCAACTCCGCTTGCTCGTGCTCGCCGAGCTCGCCATCCATCAGTGCAGACAAGCTTTCTTTCATCGGTCAATACTCACTTGCGTCTCTTAAGCTAAATCACTTTTCAAGCAATGGCCTGAGTTGCTTGTCAATCGCCTCACGTGCCCGAAAGATGCGCGACCGCACAGTTCCAATCGGGCAATCCATGACCTGGGCGATCTCTTCATAGCTCAACCCATCGAGATCCCGCAGCGTAATAGCGGTACGCAAGTCCGGCGGCAGGGCCGCAATGGCGCGATTGACGGTATCCGCGATCTCATCGGTCAACATATCGCGCTCCGGGGTCGCCACATCCCGCAAGCTCTCCATGCGATCCAGCACCTCGGTACTCTCAGCATCTAGGCCCGTGCTTGTCGGACGTCGCCCTTGGGACTCTAGATAGTTTTTGGCAGTGTTCACGGCAATCCGATATAGCCAAGTATAGAACGCACTTTCTCCGCGAAAGCCTGGAAGCCCGCGGAAGGCCTTGATGAAGACCTCCTGCGTAATATCTTCCACCTCTGCGCGGTTTGAAACGTAGCGACTGATCAGCTTTGCCACCTTGTGTTGGTACTTCCGTACCAGTAAGTCAAAGGCACCCTTCTCACCGCGCTGAACCCGAGCGACAAGGATCTGATCAACACTGCGCTCGCCCACGTAGCGGAACTCCTTTTACCCGGGCAACGCCGTGCGTCACCCCTAAATGACCTAGCAGACGAAAAAAAGTTCGGCTTCGGTGGACCCGCGGACCCGACCTGACACCTGACTCCACCTTTATGCCGAGATACCCCCAAGAGGCGCCCGCCCGCGGTGCTGCCCTAAGCTAGCGGCGAGAAGAAGTCCGCCGCCTTTCCGACTGCAGGGCCCAGATCAGCCCACCGTGGGCGCCGGCGCCCCGCACAGCCTACCCTGACGGGCGGCGATTTTCGCATCTTGCCGCTCACCCTGTGCCGTGCTGCGCACCCAGACGGACCCGCAGCGCCCTCAGTTGTCCAGCGTCCACCGCATCGGCCGTCAGCACCAGGCCGACAGGCAGGCGTCGGGCCCGGCAGCGCAGCTGGACTACGATCACCCAAGGGTGCAGATAAAAGGCGAGCAGACGACACGGCCCGAGGGTGTCCCGGTCACCCAGGGACAGCCGCCAATCCCCGCTCTCATCCAGCTGTACAGCCTGTACCGCCCCGACTCCCCGCCGCAAGGCGTGTCGTTTGATCGCCCTGAAGGCGCTGAGGCCGATGAGTACCGTCAAGACGGCGCGCGCCCCCCACGATATCGGCACCATGAGAATGATGGTCAGAGCCCCAGCATGCAGCCCTGACAGCAAGGCTGCCAGGTACCACGAGGGATTCACATATAAATTCAGAGTCTTATTGGAGTTTCCTAACAATGTTTGTGAGCTCGATGTCGTCCGGCTCCTGGGTGCCCTGGCAGTAAGCGATGAGTAGCGTGTCGGGCAATGTCAACAAGCGCTGGAACGCTCGCTGCTCTTGGGGTGACAGGCCGCCATACTGCTCGTCGAGAAAGGCCTGCAGAATAATATCGAGCTCGAGCATGCCCCGCCGGCAGCGCCAGCGCAAGCGCCTACGTTCCTCGCTCTGCTTCACAAGCTACGTCGCACCAGCATTTCTTTGATCTTGGCGATAGCGTGTGTGGGGTTGAGCTCCTTGGGGCAAACCTCGGTACAGTTCATGATGGTATGGCACCGGAACAGGCGGTAGGGATCCTGCAGATCATCCAGGCGTTCCCCGGTCGCTTGGTCGCGGCTGTCGGCCAGAAAACGCCAGGCCTGCAGCAGCGCGGCTGGCCCCAGAAAACGGTCCGGGTTCCACCAGAAGGAAGGGCACGATGTAGAACAGCATGCGCATAGGATACATTCATACAAGCCGTCGAGACGATCGCGTTCTTCCGGCTTTTGCAGGCGCTCGATTTCCGGCTCCGGATCATTGTTAATCAGCCATGGCTTGACTGCGCGGTATTGTGCGAAAAATTGGCTTAGATCGACCACTAGGTCACGAATTACCGGCAATCCCGGCAAGGGCCGTATTTCAATGGGCTGCTTCAGATCCCTGAGCGGCGTGATACAGGCCAGGCCGTTGCGCCCGTTAATGTTCATCGCGTCCGATCCACAGACCCCCTCACGACACGAGCGCCTGAAACTCAGGCTGTCGTCTTGGGCCTTGATCAACTGCAATGCGTCAAGCAGCATGATCGCACCGCAATCGTCACTCAGTTCATACGCCTGCATATGCGGCTTGCGATCTGTCTCAGGATTGTATCGGTAGACCGAGAACCTCATACGCTTACCCTTCTGGCGCCAGCCGGGCTGCGGCTTGTGCCGAACCCCTTGGATCTCACACGTGCGTTCAATATACACGCTCCTTCGGTGGAAACGGATCAACAGTCAAGGGCTTCATTCTGACCGGCTTGTAGTCGAGCTTCTCACCCTCCATAGAAAACAAGGTGTGCTTCAACCACTTCTTGTCATCCCGCTTCGGGTAATCCAAGCGCGAATGCGCTCCCCTGCTTTCCTGGCGGGCAGCTGCCGAGACCACCGTTGCTATCGACACGTCCATGAGGTTTTCCAACTCAAGCGCCTCCACGCGTGCGGTATTAAAGATCTTGCTAGTATCTTTTAGCGTCGCGTTCTGCAGCCTCTCTCTCAATTGACGCACACGTTGCACGCCCTCATCGAGCACCTCTTGCGTCCGGAAGACTCCGCAATAGTCTTCCATGGTCTTACGCAAGGTTTCTCTCAGTTCATCGACAGATCCACCGTCTCCTGTCCGATCCCACCGGGTCAGGCGCGCCATCGCCTTCTCAATGCTCTGCTCCGGCACCAAACGATGATATCGATTCTCCTCGAGGTAGCCGAGCATATGGTTTCCAGCCGCCCGACCGAAAACAACGAGATCAAGCAGTGAGTTTCCGCCCAAGCGGTTCGCGCCATGCACCGAAACGCAAGCGCATTCCCCAACCGCATACAAGCCGGGTACTGACTCCTCCGGACCGTGCGCGACCGGTACAACAACTTGACCGAAGCGATCAGTTGGGATTCCACCCATCGCATAGTGCGCGGTCGGGTAAACCGGAATTGGCTTATCTATCGGATCTACGTGGGCAAAACGTATTGCTGACTCGCGAATTCCCGGAAGCCGTTTCTTTATTACCTCCGACCCCAAGTGATCCAATTTGAGAAGCACATAGTCCTTGTTTGGGCCGCAGCCGCGCCCCTCGCGCACCTCGGTCACAATCGAGCGGCTCACGACGTCGCGACTGGCAAGATCTTTTGCATGCGGCGCATAGCGCTCCATGAAACGCTCGCCGTCGCTGTTGATCAGGTAGCCGCCCTCTCCTCGCACGCCCTCCGAAATCAATGCCCCGAGCCCGGCAATACCGGTCGGATGAATCTGGTAGAACTCCATGTCCTGTAATGGCACACCGGCGCGCAGCGCCATCGCCATACCGTCGCCGGTATTGATCATCGCGTTACTGGTCGTCCGGTACATGCGTCCGTTGCCGCCCGTAGCAATTAAAGTCGTTCTAGCCTCGATGACCAGCGGTTCACCAGTCTCGATTTCCAACACCAGCGCCCCTACGGCGCAACCTTGATCGTCCATCAACAGATCGACGGCGAAAAACTCATCGAAGAAATAGGTTTTCGCACGCAAGTTCTGCTGGTAAAGCGTGTGTAACATGGCGTGGCCGGTGCGATCCGCGGCCGGGCAAGTGCGCGCGGCCTGGTCACCCCCGAAGTTTTGACTCTGACCCCCAAACGGACGCTGGTAAATACGTCCATTATCGAGTCGCGTGAAGGGCACACCGTAGTGTTCGAGCTCTATGATGACTCGCGCGGCTGCGCGACACATGTACTCAATGGCGTCCTGATCACCCAGATAATCACTGCCCTTCACGGTATCGTACATATGCCAGTGCCAGTCGTCCGGCAGCACGTTGCCAAGTGCAGCGTTAATGCCACCTTGTGCCGCCACTGTGTGAGAGCGTGTGGGAAAGACTTTGGACACCACCGCGACATGCGCTTCGGCCTGGGCCAATTGCAGTGCGGTTCTGAGGCCGGCACCGCCCGCGCCGATCACGAGACAATCGAAGCGCCGTCTGGGAATGTTCACCACATTCAACTACCGAAAAGAATCTGTAGTGACCACAGCGCCAAAATGAGCAAAGCCGTAGCCGTACCCAGTTGAACGACAAAACGCACCCACATCGGCTTTACATAGTCCATGAACACGCTGCGCATACCGATCCACGAATGCAGTAGCAGGCTCGCGAAGAAAAAAGCGAAAGCGATACGCACCCCTGGCAAGGTGAACCAGTCCTGCCATGCTATATAACTCGTGATCGGATCTAGCGTGAACCGCACAACTAGATACATCACGAATGCACCCATGTAAATCGCGGTTACACGCTGTAACAGCCATTCGCGCAAGCCCGCGTGGGCACTGCCTGTCGGCCGCGACCTCATAACATCCACAGAACCACCAGCGCCAGCGTGACTATCGACGCGGCCAGACTAACCCAAGCGCTGCGACGTGCAGCCTCCCGCCCCACTCCAACGTGGATGTCCATCAGCAGGTGCCGGACGCCAGTGAAAAAATGTTGTGCAAACATCCACACGGCCGCGACTACAACCACACGGCCCGTTAGGGAACTGGCCATACGCACGGTCTTTTCGAATCCAATTTCACTTTGCAGTGAGAGGTGTAACAAATAGGTCGCAACGGGTAAGAGCAAAACGAGTATCACCCCGGTAACGCGGTGGGTGATTGACATTACACCACCAATGGGCAGGCGGATCTTGAGTAAGTTCAGATAAACAGGTCGTTTGCTGACACTCTCCATTGAATTGTTGTTGCTTATCTGTAGGCGTTTGAATTCTACACAAAGGCCGATTCAAAGTACACGACAGCTGCGTTTACCCATCCCCTGTTTTCGCAACTCGCCGAATTAGCTATCATTCCGGCGTCTTACCACAAGCTGCAAATGGTTTCACTCGATGCACCCGGACTGGGACCCATTTCTTGAAAACCTGGGTGCCCGACGTGACGACACGGGCACGCGGCATTTTGGAGAGCCCCATCTGGAGCAGCAAGCGGCTGCAAGCCAAAATATTATCGCTGACCTTTCCCAC
>CAYGAS010000117.1:0-3993 GCA_964347935.1 uncultured Nitrospiraceae bacterium
AAGGACGATGTCGACGGAAAGCTCGGTTTTAACTACACGTCGCTGGAAGACGAGACCGACCGCGAAAGCGATATCGTGTACCTGAGGTTGGAATATTCGACTATCGAGAAGTACAAGAACAAACAGTCGCGTCTGCCCTTGATTACCACGCTTGGTTACAGGAACCGTTACGCCGGCAAAAACAACGAACCGGCATCGGAGTTTGTATGGTTGCAAATGGACTTTTTTTTCTGAGTTCGCCGCCCAATGAAAGCGTTAGCTCGAACGTTGGAGTGGAAGTAATGAGTTAAGCGAAATGGTGACCCGAATTTTGCAGACAGTGGCGAGAGTAGGAAAGGAGGGTGCGATGGCCAATCCGTTATCTAACGCAGAGCAGTACAGTCATGTTGTCCGCGTGCTGGTGCTCCTTGTCTTGCTCTTGCCTTATTCGACCTCGGCCGACTCTGCGCAAGACGAACGCATTACGTCGCTGGTCGAGCAGCTAAAAAGTCAAGATTGGAAAGTCCGTCGGAGCGCCGTCTCCGATCTCGGAGAGATCGCACCGGAA
Source organism: uncultured Nitrospiraceae bacterium (assembly GCA_964347935.1). Classification (GTDB taxonomy): domain Bacteria; phylum Pseudomonadota; class Gammaproteobacteria; order Acidiferrobacterales; family SPGG2; genus SZUA-472. The sequence goes on from CAYGAS010000117.1 coordinate 548, forward strand.
GCGAAAAAAGCGCTGCTCGCGCTAATCGAAACACTCAAAGATGAAGACTCGCGGGTGCGCAGATCCGCCGCCGAGGCGTTGGCACGAACTGGTCCCGCAGCAGCACGTGCCGTTCCCAGACTTACCGAATTGTTAAGCGATGAAGACCCGGCCGTGCGCCAAGCTGCTGCGTCGACCCTCGGTAGCATCGGTCCCAAAGCTAAGAAGGCTATCTCTGCGCTTAGCACATTGTTGAAAGATAAAGACCCGCGGGTTCGCGCATCTGCCGCAGAGGCGTTGGGAGGGATTGGAGCACGGGCGGCAGAAGCTATCCCTGCACTCGTTGCCTCAGTGAAAGATAAAGACCCGCGGGTTCGCGCGTCTGCCGCAGAGGCGCTAGCAAGATCTGGTCCCCAGGCTGCACAGACGGTGCCTACGCTAAGCAAACTCTTGGCCGATGAAGATGCGGATGTACGGGAAGCCGCTGCTAACACCTTGGGACAGATCGGGAAGCCGGCAGTCCCCACCCTGATCGCTGGTCTGAAAAGTGGCAACCCGGTTTTCCTGCAGGCGGTTACCAACGCCCTCGGAAAGATAGGACCACCGGCGGTGCCGGCACTCATCGAAACTTTGACTAACCCCAAAGAAAAAGTGCTCGCCCGCCAGTACGCCGCCATCGCCCTGACCAAGGTCGGCAGCAATCCCAAGGAAATCGTTTCCGCACTCGCGGGGAGATTGGATGACAAAGAGTCGGCAATTCGCCGCTCTGCCGCTGGAGCGCTAGGAAAAATTGGGCCTGCCGCCCGTGCAGCGCTGCCAAGACGCATCGCCATGTCGGGAAATGAGACTGAAGACCCGGTCGTTCGCGAATACGCCGTCAGGGCCTTGACGAGGATCGATCCCAACGACGCAAATGTCGTGTCCGCGCTGATCCGCGTGCTGGAAGATGAAAATCCGCAGGTCCGCGAGGCAGCCGTCGAGGCGTTGCTAGAAGTGAGCGTCGCGACACGGGAAATTGGTGCTGCGAAGGGTGACGTCCCTGCCTTAGCCACGCAGTTAAAGGACAAAGATCGGTTGGTCCGAAGGTCCGCCGCCATGGCCTTGGGCAATATCGGTCCTGCGGCGAAGAGTGCACAGTTCGCACTCATTCAGGCTCTGGCCGACGAGCGTGAAGACCCAGAAGTTCGCAGCGCAGCCGCCACCGCCCTGGGGTCCATCGGTCCCTACGCCAAAGATGCCATACCCGCGCTTATCCGCAGTTTGGAAAAAAGAGAGGAGCACGTGGAGGTGCGCGCCGCCGCCGCCATGGCCTTGGGAATGATCGGCCCCGAGGCAAGAGCTGCTGTGCCTGTACTGGCCGAATCGCTAAGAGAGGACGATCCCCGGCTGCGCGGGATCGCCTTGGTAGCGCTGAAACGGATCGGTCCGCACCCGAAGACGATTCCAACACTCGCCGAGGCGATGCAAGGCGGTGATCTGGAGGTTCGCGGATCTGCTGCGGCATCGATCCAAAATTTCGTCAAGGCGCGGGGCCAACAATGGCGAACGTTACTCTCGCAATCGGAGGCGCCGGTGCTGCGCATCTGGCTGGCGCGGCACGGAGCACTTTACGGCGTCCAGGACCTGGCGACCAACTCCTCCACTCGCTCACGCGAAACGAGGACGACGGATATTGTCGGTGTGCTCGGAGGCAGGGCGGCAGTCAGGGAAACCCTGCAACTGCAACTGATCGACGCTCCGCTTAGCAACGACTTCCAAGATAGAACCATCCCGGTAGCAGAAATTGAAGGCGTCGAAGTGAAATCGCACCCGTTTGAGAAGATGTTGGAAGACAGCAAGAAGCCAATCCAAAGATTGCCACTTGCTGACATCGTTCCTTCGGATCGCTTCTTTGCTTACTTTACTAGCCCTTCGGCGCTACAGCGATTTATCGAGGATGGTGCAGATTTCCTTTTCCGGCTGAATTCGACTGTTTCTGTGAACAACATCGATTACGAGCTGCGCCGCCGTTATCTCGAACGCTTGGGCATTAAACACACAACATTGGCGACGTTGCTTGCACTGGGGGCTATTCAAGAGATCGGCATCGTCGCGCCCGATCTTTTCTTCGTCGATGGGACAGACATCACCGCTATCGTAAGGGTCTCGGCGATGGATCTGGTGCGACCGGTGCTAAAACTAGTCGACGGCATTGATACGAAGGGGCCGGGTGTAATAACGCGGGAATTGGCGTCTGGACGAAGGACGTATTGGGCCACACGCGAGGATCTTCTTCTAGTTAGCACCAACCAGCAGGAATTGGAAAAGGCGCTTGGTCTGCATCAAAAAGCCGGGCGCGGGAGCCTCGGTCAGAGCGCCGAGTTTCAATACATGTTGCAGCAGTTACCCGTTACGGGACAAACGCAGGCTTACGTCTATTTCTCCGATCCGTTTATTCGCCACCTGGTAGGACCGGCAACAAAGATCGCCCAGCTACGCCGCCTGCAGGCCAAAGCAGAACTGGAGATGCTGACCGCCGGCGCGCTGCTTTACAAGCTCGATGGACATTATGGCGCGCCGACCATGAGCAGGCTTATCAAACTTGGATACATCCCCAAGACATTTTCCAAGCGTGATTACACGCTTCGCCGTGACTTGGTCGCCGAGTCGAAAAGGTTCGGTTCGATTGCCGACTTGAGGTCGCTCAGTGAAAACCCGGTCGATCTGGTGAGCACGGGGGAGGCGGAAGCCTATAAGACCTACGTCCAGAACTATTCGCGCTATTGGCGACAATTCTTCGATCCGATTGCCGTTCGTCTCGATGACACAGGTAACAACACGTGGGAGCTTACAACGTTCATTCTCCCGTTACTGGACAGCCCGATCTACAGGCAGATCGCCGAAGCGATATCCAAGAAAAAGGATGGGCCCGCCCTAAAGATACCAGAGTTGAGTCCGGTGCCGACGTCAATGCTTTCGTTAAACGTGAGTGATTCGCTGCGGATAGAGTTGACCAAGGAGCTGGCTGGTGCGCTTGTACAATATACCTCTGTAAGCCCCGCCATTTTCGATAGCTTCGGCTCGGCCGTGCATTTTGTGATTCAGGACTCAAACCCGATTGTTGCCCTCGGCAGCGGAGACATTTTCGCAGCATTCAATGAACAGATGCTAAGGCTGGAAGGCTTTCCGTCTCTCATGCCCGTCCTGTTATCGGTTTTGACACGGCCCTGCAAACTTTTGGTCGAGCTGACGGACCCCGCACGGGTGCTGGAGTTCCTGAGACAAGCTGGATTGCAACGTGCCAGGGGCGGTGGACAGGGCGAGCTTTACCAGCTAGCGGGTAAAGATGCATGGATCTACAGATTGAGCGTATTCGACATGATCCAGTTGCATCTGCAAGTCGCCATCGAAAACGGCTACCTCGTGATCACCAATATTCCTTGGTCTCAACGAACCGCCGTGAACGGTGTCGCCGAAGCGCCGCTCAA
>CAYGAS010000118.1:0-37075 GCA_964347935.1 uncultured Nitrospiraceae bacterium
CAAGACTGCTACGGACGGCTTGTCTGGTATTGCCAACGGCGGTCGGGTTCTGTCTTCCCAGGACGTATCCCACGCAAGCCAAGCGCCGCCAGCTACTAGTGCAATCGCCCCGATTACACCCGCGAACAACCACCGTCTTGGACCCCGAACTCTCGTGGTAGTGAAACCTTTGGACGGGGCAGGAATGGGATATCCTTCGCGTAGCGAGATTGCGAAGGTATGCACGGGATGGTCGAATCCTTTAGCCTCTTGCGGACCCAGATCCTCATAGTCAAGCGGAAGTCGAGTGGGTACAGCTTCTCTTATCGCCGCAGAGACACATATTCCGCCGGGCCGCGCCATTTGCTCCAGGCGTTGCGCCAGTACTACGCCAGCGCCGGTAACCGTATCGTCCGCATACACGACCTCACCGAGCGCAATACCGACGCGGAGGACGGGACGGATATCATCGTCCAGCTCTTTGTTGGCTCTTTCATTGGTTTCCTGAGCGCAAAGTGCGGCAAGTACGGCATCGGAGCCGCGGGCGAACTCAGCCAGAAAGGCGTCTCCGCGCAGCTCGGTAACGTTGCCACCGTAGGCTTCTACTGATCGTGCGAATCCCTGGAAGGCAGCCTGGATTCTTTCGTGCGCTATCTGTTCGTCCTTTTGCACGAGCGTTGTCGAGCCGACCACATCCGAGTGGAGGATTACCGCTAGCTTGTGCGACAGATGGCCCTTTGCCATTGGTTGCCCGAAAGGAATAAAGGACAGCAAAGAGTAGCATAAGTGTCCTAATATACTGCGCGTCATGTTCAGTCGCGAGTGTTGGTACCTGGCCGAAGATTGTCACTCTCTCAAGCCACGAGGGTTTGCTTCGGGCACTCGTAGCCAATGATTGATGAAACTTGAGTGACTGTTTTCGGTCGGTAGCAGGCTGATAGGCATCTATCCCCTGACCGACCGCTCGCGGGCTAACAGCGGCCACTCGGTCTCGAGCGAATGAGGCCCTGTCTGCTAGCCGGTAGAAGCTGCTACCTGCTTACTGGCTACTGAGGTTATACGCCCTCAACGACCACGATGCGTGCGTCGGCGGCGCCGTCGCGAAAGCTTTTTGCGTCCCGGTATTCAGGAGAGCGATAACAGGCGAGCGCCTGCTCCATGTTTGGAAACTCTATCAATACTGTGCGCGCATAGGGTTCCTCGCCTTCAAGCACTTCGGTGAGTCCACCCCGGGCTAGGAACTTCCCACCGTATTTCGCCAACGCCGCCGGCGTGCGCCGCTTGTATTCTTCGTAGGGTTCAGACTTGGTCACGTTCATGAAAACGATCCAGTAGGCAGACATAACTTCCTCCCCTTGCGCCCTCCCAAAAAGCGAGAGAGAAAATGTTGGTTGCGGTGCTGAGAATTATACCTTGCAGGTCCCTCAGTAATTCCGTTTTAAGTCCACCACTCCCATAAGTGGCTCACCTCGCTCGAAACGCCGGATGCTGTTGACAACGTGTGCGGCGGCGGTGGCCGGATTAGTCAAGCTGGCGATGTGAGGGGTCACCGTCACTTTGGGATGACTCCAGAAACAGTGCTCGGGCGGCAAGGGTTCGCTGCAAAACACATCGAGCGTCGCGCCGGCGAGATGATTGCTATCGAGCGCGTCAAGCAAGTCTTGCTCCGCCAGATGACGGCCGCGGCCGGCATTGATGAGGCAAGCGCCGCGGGGCAAGGCCGCAAAGGTGTGCTTATTGAGGATGCCTTCGGTTTCCGGTGTCAGCGGCAGCAGACAAACGAGAATCTGCGTGTCTTGCAGAAATGAAACCAGCTGATCGCGGCCATGATAGGTCTTGATGTGCGCAACGGTTGCGGCGCTGCGCCTCCAGCCGGTAACGGCAAAACCCAGCGCGGCGAGCTTGGTTGCGGCGTCGCGTCCCATCACGCCCAGGCCCATAACGCCGACGCGCCGGTCCATCGGTCGTACTTGCGGCAGCTCGCGCCAGACGCCTTCGCGCTGCTGCGACGCATACTCGCTCATGTGGCGGTGGTAGCGCAGCACATGATAGAGCACGTATTCACCCATGCCCTCGGTCAATGCCGGATCCATCATGCGCACGAACGGCACATCTTTCGGCAGCTCGGTGGTGGCCAGCAGATGATCGACGCCCGCCCCCAACGAGAAGATTATTTGCAGATTAGGTAATTGACTGAAGACGTCCGGCGGCGGTTGCCAGACGAGCGCATATTCGATGTCCTCGTTCCGGCCCACGCCCGGCCAAATACGCACCTCGAGCTCCGGCATTTGCGCCTGCAACGACTGTCGCCACTTGTCAGGCGAATCGGTCGGACTGCAAAACAACAACGTGGGCATAGGAGGTAGCGGTCACGGCCGATGCCCGCGAATGTCGCTCAGGCTCGCGCGCGGCGTGATGGCTTCCGGATCGATTAGCAAGTCGAGTAACGCCGGCTTGTTGGCCGATAGCGCGCGCTCGAAGGCCGGCGGAAAATCCGCGGTGCGCTCGACGCGCTCGCCGTAAGCGCCATAGGCCTTCGCCAACGCCACGAAGTCGGGATTCACCAGATCGGTGGCAATGACACGCCCGGGATAATGGCGCTCCTGATGCATGCGGATCGTGCCGTACATGCCGTTATTGATTATCAGCACAATAATATTCAACCGGTACTGAACGGCGGTGGCCAGCTCCTGGCCGGTCATCAGAAAACAACCGTCGCCGGCAAAGCATACGACAGTGCGCTCCGGATGCTGCGCCTTGGCGGCAATGGCCGCCGGCACACCGTAACCCATGGAACCGGACGTCGGCGCCAGCTGCGAGCGAAAGCTGCGGTACTGAAAATAGCGGTGCACCCAGGCCGTGTAGTTGCCGGCACCATTCGTAATGATCGCGTCCGCCGGCAGATGCTGGCGCAACCAAAACACCACCTCCGACAGCTGAAGATCACCCGGACCGTGCTGCGGCACGATGTTGGCGAGGTAGTCGGCACGGGCGTCTGCAGTCCACGCCTCCCAGGCGATTGCATCTACCGGTTCCAACGCCTGGGCGGCCGCGGCAAAGGCAGGCATGCTTGCGTTGATGGCGAGCCGGGGTTGATAAACGCGGCCGAGCTCTTCCGCGCCGGGGTAGACATGCACCAGATTCTGTCTCGGTGTCGGAATATCGACCAAGGTGTAGCCGCTCGTCGTCATTTCACCCAGACGCGCGCCGACGACAAGCAGGAGATCGGCATCGCGAATGCGTTGTGCCAGCTTGGGATTGATGCCGATGCCGATGTCGCCGACATAAATCGGGTGTGTGTTGTCGAACAAATGCTGGCAGCGGAATGATGCGCCGACGGGAACATGGTTGGCTTCGGCGAATGCCTCAATCCCTTCGCAGGCCTTGGCCGTCCAACCGCTGCCGCCGAGAATCATCAACGGTCGTTGGCTTTCCGAGAGCAGCGTTTGCAAACCTCGCATTGCCTCGCTGCCTGGATACGTCTCAACACACTGGTAGGGCTCCGCATCGTTGACCTCGACGGCATCGTTCAACATGTCCTCGGGCAAGGCAAGCACGACTGGTCCCTGCCGTCCTGAGGTGGCGGTATAGAAAGCGCGGCTCAAATATTCGGGAATGCGCCGGGCGTCGTCGATCTGCGCCACCCACTTCGCAAGCTGGCCGTACATGCGCCGGAAATCGATCTCCTGGAACGCTTCGCGATCGAGTGTGTTGCGCGCCACCTGTCCGATCAAAAGGATGAGTGGTGTCGAGTCCTGATAGGCGATGTGTATACCGGCGCTGGCATTAGTCGCACCGGGTCCTCGTGTGACGATGCAGATCCCCGGCTGTCCGGTGAGCTTGCCGTAGGCATCGGCCATCATCGCCGCTCCGCTTTCGTGGCGACACACCGTCAGCGCGATGTCCGGGACATCGTAAAACGCATCTAGCAGCGCTAGGTAGCTTTCCCCAGGGACGCAGAAGGCGCGCTCGGTCCCGTGGATGCGCAGCTGATCGACCAGGACGCGGCCGCCCGTACGTGTGCCCGACTTAGCCATGTGGCAGGGTCTCTGATAAAGTGCGCTGCGTTTGCATCGTCGCGGCGTATGGTAGAGGAAGGCCCGAGTACTGTACACCCGCGCTTGCTGCCGGTGCATCGCAGATGGAACAAAGGCAAACCAAAAATATTATCGTCTTAGGGGCCGGCATAGTCGGCGTGGCGACGGCGCTTTACTTGCAACGCGACGGCCATGCGGTCACCCTGATCGATCGCGACGATCCCGGGGAAGGCTGCTCGTCGGGCAATGCCGGTATTATCGCCCGCTACTCGGTCCTGCCCTTGGCAACGCATGCGGCGCTGCACGAAGTCCCGAGGATGTTGCTCGACCCGCTCGGACCCTTGTGCATCCGTTGGCGCTACCTGCCGCGGTTACTGCCGTGGTTGCTGCGTTTTCTGAACAGCACGGGACGCCGCCAGGTCATCGCCGCCTGCGAGGCGCTTGCCGCCTTGCAGCGTCACACCCTAGACGCCTACTGGGCCTTGATCGATCAGGCCGGGGCGCGCGGCCTGGTACGCACAAACGGTGTACTGTTTCCGTACGAATCGGAAAAGAAGTTCGCCGCCGATGCCGCTAAACGGACGCTGGCGTCCGAGCACGGCGCGATGGTGAAGGAGCTTTCCGGGGACGAGGCCCGCGAGCTTGAACCGGCGCTCAGCCCGCACATCAAGTGCGCCACCTTCTCCGCGGAATCCGCGCACACCGTCAATCCCTTACGCCTAGTGAAAGTCATGGCGCAGGACCTCGCCCGTCGCGGCGCAACGATTAAACGTGCCGAGGTTACCGGTGTCGAGGCCAACGCAAGCGGCATCGTTGTCCACAGCGACGGCGATCGCTATCGCGGCGACATGGTGGTCATCGCACTCGGGGCCTGGTCGGGAAAATTCGCCGCCGGCCTGGGCAGCCCGGTGCCGCTGGACACCGAACGGGGTTATCACGTCGTGATCCCCGATGCAGGCATCGAGCTAACGCTGCCGGTGCTCTTTCCCGAGTACAAGTTTGCCGCCAGTTCGATGGAAATGGGTTTGCGCCTTGCGGGCACGGTGGAACTTGCCGGAGTTGACGCGCCGCCTAACTATGCGCGGGCGCGCGTGCTATTGAATCACGGTCAGCGTTTGCTGCCCGGATTGAGGAGAGCGGAGTACTCGCAGTGGATGGGATGTCGTCCTACCTTGCCCGATTCGCTGCCTGTCATCAGCCGCTCGCCGCATCACGCCAACGTCTACTTCGCTTTCGGCCACCACCACCTCGGTCTGACCCTAGGACCGATCACGGGACGCTTGATTGCCGATCTGGTCGCCGGGCGCGACAGCGTTATCGACCTCAGACCGTACCGCATCGACCGCTTCTAATGCTCAGGTTGCCGTGTCGCCCGCTTTTAACCGCGAGCGCGAACGGGCGCTACTTGATGATCAGATCGAGCGGCATACGGCTCAACGGCTCGCAACCCTCTTTAGTCACCAACACCGTCTGACCCAAGGTCATCGCGCGATTGGCATCACTGTCCATGAGAATAATGTGCAGAAAGAACACCATGTTCGTCTGTGCCAGTACCGCGTTGCCCGTGTAGAACATCGGCCAGTCCATCCATGTCGGCGCGAAGGTCGCGCCCAAGCTGTAACCGCAGGCATTGAGCCGATCGTCCTTGTAGCCGGCCGCATCCAGCGTGCGCGCATGGGCGTCAAACACTTCGCCGATACGGCGATCGGGCTTGAGGATTTCCATGCACGCATGCATGGCATCGACACAGGCTTGATGCATCGCGCGGTGCTCGGGATCGGGCTCGCCGATCAGGATGGTGCGCATGAGACAGGCATGGTAGTGACGGTAGACGCCCGCGAACTCGAGCGTGAGCTGGTCCTTCGCTGACAGATTCCGCCGGCCGCTGAAATAACGACACAACAGGGCGTCGTGCCCCGACCCGATAATAAATTCGTTGCCGGGATAGTCGCCGCCGCCCCGGAATACCACGCCGTGCATCGCCGCCAGGATGTCGCCCTCGGCGGCGCCCGGTTGCGCCAGCTCGACCGCCTGTGCCAGCGCCGCGTCCGCGAGCTCGGCTGCCTGACGCACGTAGGCGATCTCGGCCGAGGTCTTGATCGCACGCAGCTTCGTGATCAGATCCGAGGCATCCGCCAGAGTGCAAAACCCATCGAGCGCTTTTTCCAGCTGGCGCCAGTTCTGGGCAGTCAGTCCGTAACTGTCGAGCTCGATACCCAAGCGCTTGCCCTTGCAGCCGTGCTCTTCCAGGATCACGCGCAGGTCCTCGGTCGGGTTATGCTTGGCCTTGTCCACCCATATGCGGATATCCTTGATCGTCGACGTGTGTTGCGCCTGGCGCAGATCGGGCGACCGCGTGAGCAGTGTCATCTGGCCGTCGGCGCCGAGATACAGGCACTGAAAGAAACAGTAGCCGAAGGTATCGTAGCCCGTCAGGTAATACATGCTCTCCTGCCGGAAAATCAGCAAGCCGTCCAGGCCACGCATCCCCATCTCGCGCGTGGTCGTTAACTGCCGGCGGGCCAGCTCCCTATCTGAAAAGTGGATCGCCATCGTTTTTATTGTCCCGTTTTCTTGCGGGAAGCCACACTATAGCACCCATTCCGGCTTCCGCAGATACGGTAGGTTCCATGGCACCGAAACGACCGAGTCGCGCTGCCATGGGCATGAGGGGCTTGAAAAGGTCGCTCCAGCCATTGTGCGCAATCCCGATTTTCCAGCTGCGTCATGAAGACCTGATCGCCGAAAGCGCGCTACAATTCCTACTGCCGTCCCAGAAAGCGGGAAGGCCAGAAGCGACCGAACGATTTTTCCTACCCCGGTGACAATTAAAGGAGAGAGTCAATGGCTAAAGCACGTGCACGGCACATTCTTGTGGACACCAAGGAAGCCTGTGAGGACCTGAAGAATCAAATCGAAGGCGGTGCCGATTTCGCCACCGTGGCAAAGGATCATTCCAAGTGCCCTTCGGGAAAGCGCGGTGGGGATTTGGGCGAGTTTGGTCCTGGTCAGATGGTCAAGGAGTTCGACGATGTCGTCTTCAGCGCCGAAGTGGGCAAAGTCCACGGCCCCATCCAGACGCAATTTGGCTATCATCTCATCGAGATCACCAGCCGCACCTAAATCAAAGCTGAGTCGGCCAGGCATGCTGAAAAGAGGCTAAGGTATGGCGAGAAAACGCGTCGGTATCATCATTTTCGACGACATCGAAGTGCTCGATTTCTGCGGCCCGTTCGAAGTCTTTTCGACGACCCGGCTTAACGAGGACAAGCGACGCGAGGAGCCCTCGCCCTTTGAGGTTCTGCTGGTGGCGGAAACAAGCGGGCCCATCACCACGACAGGCGGCATGAAAGTTATCCCCGATTGTAGTTTCGACGCGTGCCCGAAGTTAGATGTTCTCGTAGTGCCCGGCGGCTGGGGCACACGCAAAGAAATGGAAAATCCGCGCATGCTCGATTGGTTGTGCGAGCGTGCAGCCGAAGCGGAAACCTTGACCTCGGTCTGTACCGGCTCGATGCTGCTTGGATTTGCAGGCCTGCTGGACGGTCTACAGGCGACTACTCACTGGCGCTCGCTCGATTGGATGCGCGATTCTTTTTCCGCCGTTCGTGTTCGGTACGACCAGCACGTCGTAGAAGACGGTCGCGTCGTCACTTCGGCTGGAATTTCAGCCGGGATCGATATGGCGCTCAAGGTTGTCGCGCGTTACTGCGGTGAACAAATAGCCCGAGCCACAGCCAAACATATGGAGTACCCCTACCCTGACAGCAATGCCCGTCGCGTGCAGCTGAGTGTCTGAGGCCCGCCGGCAGCGCCTAACAGCGATGACAATCCAACAGGTCTTCGAAGGTGGCTGTCTCTGCGGCGCGATTCGTTATCGCTCGACGGTGCCACCGGTGCGCGGTGTCATCTGTCACTGCTCCATGTGCCGCAAGCATTCAGGCGCACCGATCCTGGCCTTTGTGCACTTTCCGCGCCACGCCTTCGCCTGGATCAAAGGTGAGCCGACACGCTACCGTTCGTCGCAATACGCCGAACGCGGGTTCTGTGCCAAATGCGGTAGCACACTCTCGATGCACGAAGCGGTGCTCGAAGATCGCGTTCAGGTCACGCTCGGCAGTCTCGATCAGCCGGACAGGGCAAAAATAGACGACCACGTCTGGGCCGCTGAGCGCATTGCCTGGTTCGACGTCAAAGACGATTTACCGCGGTATCCAAAAGACAGCCCGGCGTCACCGGCAAAAACAGAATAGGGCCACGCCCCCTCACCATTTTCGCTGAATGAATATATCCAAACGAAGTATTCCGGAGGAACACAAAAGAAGAGAACGCGTGACATGGCACATATTAGACTTCGCAAGTACAACACCAAGGATCTGTATCCAGGTCAGTCGCTGGACAATGACCTTTGTATGGTCGTGCGGGCCGGGAATCGGATATTTCTGCGTGGTCAGACCGGCATGGATATGGACGGCAACATGGTCGGCATCGATGACCCGGCGGCGCAAGCGGAAAACGCTATGCGCTGCGTGAAGACCCTACTCGAAGAGGCCGGCTCGAAGCTCGAGCACATTTGCAAAACGACCATCTATGTCACCGACCGCAAATACCGCGAGCCGGTTTATCAGGTGGTCGGCAAATGGCTGAAGGGCATCTACCCGTGCCAGACGGGCTTGATTGTCAGTGGCCTGGCCAAGCCCGAGATGCTGATGGAGATCGACGTCGAAGCCGTCGTTCCCGCCGACGAAGCCTAGAACCTATCGCAAAATGTATTCTAGGTCCTAGCGCTGTGGAAAAAACGCACAGCTCGCGCAGCCGCAAAGCGCGCGCAGAAGGCTAAAACATCCTTTATTTCTAAAAGATTCTCTGCGTCCTCTGCGCCTTAGCGTTCTTCGCGTTGCTTCCCGGGCTTCATGGCTTGCAGGGAAACCCCTTAGCCATTGGATCGGGGCCGGCGATCTGTGATAAGAATGTCGCCATGACGGTGACGCAAATCCCCAGCATCGAGATGATCAAACGCCTGGTCGCATTCGATACGACCAGCCGTAACCCCAACATGCCGCTGATCGATTTTGCGCGCAATTACCTCGCCGACTTTGGCATCGCGTCCGAGCTTGTCTTCGACGAAACTGGCAAGAAAGCCAACTTGTATGCGACCTGCGGGCCACCCGACAAGCCGGGCGTCATGCTTTCGGGCCACAGCGATTGCGTCCCCGTCGACGGCCAGGAGTGGCATTCAGATCCGTTCAACGTGATCGAGCGCGATGCAAAGCTGTACGGGCGCGGCACGAGCGATATGAAATCCTTTATCGCCCTGACCCTTGCCACGGTCCCCGCGCTTGCGCGTGCCAAACTGAAGACCCCGGTGCATCTCGCGTTCTCTTATGATGAAGAAGTCGGCTGCCTGGGCGTGCAGCGATTGATCGCGCAGCTCGAGGGCATGCCGATCAGACCCAAGGGCTGCATCGTCGGCGAACCGACCAGCATGCAGCTCATTACGGGCCACAAGGGCAAGCTCAGCACCCGCTGCCACGTTCATGGCCTCGAGTGTCATTCGGCACTGGCGCCCGAAGGCGTGAATGCGGTCGAGATCGCCGCGGAGCTGGTGGCGCGCTTGCGGCAAATGGCCCGGCGCATGCAAGACGAAGGACCTTTCGACCCCGCGTTCAACCCGCCTTTCACCACCGTGCACACCGGCACCATCCAGGGCGGCACGGCCCTGAACATCGTCCCCAAGGACTGTACCTTCGAGGCCGAGATCCGCAACCTGCCGACGCAGGATCCTGAACCTTTGCTGTTCGAGCTCAAACAGTACGCAGAGCAGGTGCTGCTCCCCGAGATGCGAAAGGTCTCGAAAGACGCCGGGATCTCCTGGGAGGCCTTGCCGAGCTATCCCGGTCTCGTCGGCCAGGCAGGCACCGAGGTCATTCAGCTGGCGCAAACACTGAGCGGCAACGAAGCGCCCGGGAGCGTCAGCTTCGGCACCGAGGCTGGTCTCTTTCAGCGCGCCGGCATACCAGCCGTGGTCTGCGGACCCGGCAGCATCGAGCAAGCCCACAAGCCCAACGAGTTCATCAGTCTCGAGCAGGTCGCGAAGGGCGAATCATTCATTGCTCGGCTCGTGCACAACTGCGAACAGTAACGCACCTTCATCGCTATGCTCTTTATTGATGCCGAACGCGTGCATACGCTGCTCGACTATCCGTCGCTTGTCCGGGCCCTCGAAGACCACCATCGCCAAGAGGTGGACGCGCTCGATGAGCTGCTGCTGATCCAGTCGACCGACTCCGGCAAAAGCGAGCATTTTTTTCTGCGCGCCGCCTGGCAACGCCGGCAAGCCCTGGGGGCCAAGTTGATCACGGTCTTTCCCGATAATGTTGCAGCCGGCGAAGGTTTACCGTCCGTGCAGGCGGTCTATGTGATCTTCGACGGTGTCAACGGGAAACCCTTGGCATGCATTGACGGCACGGCGCTCACATGCCGTAAGACCGCCGCCGATTCTGCACTCGGCGCCAAGTTCCTCGCCCGCGAGGACAGCGAAACGATGCTCATGGTCGGTGCCGGCGCCATGGCGCCGCACTTGATCATGGCCCATACCGCGATCCGGCCATCGATTCGCCGCGTGATGGTTTGGAACCGCACGTTGGCACGCGCCGTGGAGCTGACCAAGACCTTGCGGCTGGAAAACATCGCTCTCACACCGACGCGGGACCTGGAAACAAGCGCATGCATGGCCGACCTCATTTCTTGCGCTACCATGAGTGCGGCGCCCCTCATCCAGGGCGCCTGGCTCAAGCCCGGTGCCCACCTTGATCTTGTCGGCGGGTTCACCGAGGCCATGCGCGAGGCCGACGACGAAGCCGTGCGCAAGGCCATTATCTATGTCGATTCGCGCGACACGGCGAGACACTGCGGCGATATTGCTGCACCCATCAAAGCCGGCACCCTTTGCGCCGACGACATCGTCGCCGATCTCTTCCAGCTCTGCCGCGGCGAACGCAAAGGCCGCGAGCAGGCCGATGAGATCACATTCTTCAAGAACGGCGGGGGCGGACATCTCGACCTCATGACCGCGCGTTTTCTTTTGACGCGCGCCCGCGACTAACTCGAACTTAACACCCGCCGCGTTCAGCCGTTGACGTCGACCACGACGCGTCCGCGTACTTGTCCTTTCAGGATCGCATCGGCCAGCGCCGGGACCTCGATCAACTTGACCGTGCGCGTCATGGCCGCAAGCTTGTCGGGCGGCAGGTCCGCGCCAAGGCGGTCCCAAGCGGCTTGCCGGCGAGGCGCCGGACACATGACGGAATCTACACCGAGCAAGGCCACCCCGCGCAGGATAAAAGGAAACACAGCGGTCGGCAGATCGCCCCCGCCAGCCAGTCCGCAGGCTGCAACCGCAGAGCCATAACGCATCTGCGCCAGAACGGTGGCTAAAGTTTGGCTGCCGACGGTGTCGACCGCGCCTGCCCAGGTCTCAGACTCGAGCGGCTTAGGGGCACGCGCCAGTACCGCCCGATCGATGATCTCACTGGCCCCCAGCGAGCGCAGGTAGTCATGGGTCTCCGCGCGGCCCGTGGATGCTGTGACCTGATAGCCCAGCTTAGCCAGCAAGGCGACGGCGACGCTGCCAACACCACCGGCGGCACCGGTGACAAGCACCGGACCGGCGCCCGGTTGCACGCCGTGCCCTTCGAGCGCCATCACACAGAGCATGGCCGTCAGACCTGCTGTACCAATCGCCATGGCCTGCTCCGGATTGAGGCCCTCCGGAAGACGCGTGAGCCACTTTGCTTTAAGCCGTGCCTTCTGCGCATAGCCGCCCCAGTGGCCTTCGCCGATCCCCCAGCCGGTGGCAACCACACGATCGCCGGGCTTGTAGTCCGACGAGTCGGAGGCCTCGACGGTGCCGGCGAGATCCACACCTGGAACCATCGGGAAGCGGCGCACGACTTTGCCTTTGCCGGTCACTGCCAGGCCATCCTTGTAGTTCAGGCTCGAGTAGGCGACGGCGATCAGGACATCGCCCTCGGGCAATGCATCCATCGCGACGTTTTCGATGGCATGCACCGTCTTGCCGTCTTCTTGCCTCAGCACCAATGCTTTGAAGGTGTCCTGCGTCATTTGATCATCCCCGCTTGGCTCGTTGTGGGCGGAAAGCCCGTGTTCACATCACGATGGCAACGTCATACTCCCTGCCCGCATCCTCCAGCCAGCGCCACACATAATCGGCGTAGCTGCGTTGCGCGTAGACATCGTACGTCGGCGCCGCGTCAACCTGGTGCAACAGCACCTGGCAACGGGCGAGGCGCGTTTGCGCGCACTGCCCGGCGGAGAATACGCGCGGATGCATGTCGAGACTGCATCCTTTCATCAGCACGTCGCGCGCACGCGGTCCGGCGAGTCCGATCACGGCGCGGCCAGCGCTGACGTCGGTGACAGCATGATGGCGTCCCCTCAGGGCCGCTGTCAAAGCCGATTCCGTTTCGGCCTCGCGGCCATCCGGAACAACGAGCAACCATTCGTCCGGTCCGAGCCACAGAGCGTTGCATCCATCTGTACCGGCGCTCGTGTTGGGTTCCTGTGGCAACCCAACACCGAGCACTTGCGCCACCGCGGCCACAAAATCTGCGTCGGCGACGTTGCCACGCAGCAGCAGCTGTCCGCGATACGGACGCTCGCACAAGGTGAGCGCCGCATCGGGCGGACCCCCGCCCCCCCGAGTATGCAAATGTAAATGCGCGAGCGCGCTCTGACGTTGGAAGTCCCTAGCCACGAAGCCGTCTCCCTTGCGGGTCGACGAATACCGGCTCGCTGATCACGGCGGAAATGGCCCTGTCGTCGAGCGGAACGTGCACGGTCTCGCCAAGGCGTGTGCGGCCACCCTCAATGAGCGCCAAGGCGATCGAGCGCCCCAAGTTCGGACTGTGGTAGCTCGAAGTGACATGGCCGATCATCTTGAGCGGCGGTTCGCGCGAAGGCGCGGTGACGATCTGGCCCCCTTCGGGCAGGAATTGATGGGGGTCGGTGGTCAACAGCCCCACCAGTTGCTTGCGATCGTCGCGCTGCATATCGCTACGTGACAACGAACGCTTGCCGATGAAATCTTTGCGCTTGCTGACCATGGCCACCATGCCGAGATCGATCGGCGTGACCGTGCCGTCGGTGTCCTGACCGGCAATGATGTAACCTTTCTCTGCCCGCAGCACATGCATCGTCTCGGTGCCATAGGGGGTGATGCCGTATTGCTCACCCGCAGTCATCAGCGCATTCCACAACGCCATCCCATAATGCGCCGGCACGTTGATCTCGTACGACAGCTCGCCCGTAAAGGAGATACGGAACACCCGCGCCGGGATGTCAGCCACCGTTCCCGTTCGATATGCCATAAACGGAAATGCCTCGGCGCGCAGATCGATGTCCTGGGTCAAGCTCGACAACAAGTCGCGCGCCAGCGGTCCGGCGATCGCCACCGTCGCCCAGTGCTCGGTCATGGAGTTGCAATAGACGTCGAGCTCGGGCCATTCTGTTTGCAACCACTCTTCCAACCACGCCAACACGCGCGCCGCATTGCCGGTGGTCGTGGTCATCCAGTAGCGGTCGTCGGCGGTGCGAGCCGTGACGCCGTCGTCGAACACCATGCCATCCTCGCCGCACATGATCCCGTAGCGACACGAACCGATTCCCAGATTCATCCAATTGTTCGTATAGACACGGTTCAGCAACTCGGCCGCATCAGTACCTTGAATGTCGATCTTGCCGAGCGTGCTGGCGTCGATGATGCCGACGGCATTGCGTACCGCGAGGCATTCGCGGTTCACGGCGTCCTGCATGCTCTCGCCGGCGTGCGGGTAGTACCACGGTCGTTTCCATTGGCCGACATTCTCGAAGCGGGCACCGTTCACCTCGTGCCAGTGATGCATGGGCGTCATGCGCACGGGATCGGCGAGCTCACCGACGTCGCGCCCAGCCAGTATCCCGAAGGTGATGGGCGTAAAAGGCGGCCGGAATGTCGTGGTGCCGAGCGCAGAGAGATCTTCATCTAGCGTCTGCGCCAAAATCGCCAGCGCATTGATATTGCTGGTCTTGCCCTGGTCGGTGCCCATGCCGAGGGTGGTATAGCGTTTCAGATGCTCCGCCGAGTGATAGCCTTCACGTGCCGCCAAGGCGATGTCGGCGCTCGTCACATCATTCTGAAAATCGACAAACTGTTTACCTCGGATCGAACCTTGGACAAAGCCGATCCACAACGGGCCCGGCGCTGTTTCGACCTGGGCCGCCGCTGTCGGCGGCCCCGGGGCTTCTTTCTTGAGCTTGAAGCCGGCCTCGGCCGCGGCATCGATACCGACCGCATGGCCTTCGGCCAGACAGCGCGCGAGCGTAAAGTCGCCATTGGCCGCACCGACCGAGCGCTCCGCTTGCACCGACGCCCCCGGCACGAAACAGGTCTTGGTCCGGTCGTAGGCCAATGTGCCGCGCGATTGCGAGTGTAGATGCACGCTGGGGTTCCACCCACCCGACATGCACAAGAGATCGCAGCGGATGTTTCGCACACCCCCTGCCGTTCCCTTGCCCGCGCCATCGAGCGCCACGATTTGCGTGCTCCGCACGCGTCTGTTGCCCGAAACACCCGTGACAGCGTGCTTGCTTAAGACTTCGATGTCGCGCTCGCGCGCGCCTTCATGTAGACCCGCCGCCGCGCTGGCGCGTACATCGACGATGGCACTCACACGGATGCCGGCCTTGTTCAGATCGAACGCGACGTCATAAGCGCTATCGTTATTGGTGAACACGACCGCCTCGTTGCCCGGCTTGACGGCGTATCGATTCACATAAGTCTGCACCGCGCCCGCCAGCATCACGCCCGGGCGATCGTTATTGTGAAACACGAGCGGGCGCTCATGAGCACCGGTTGCGAGTATTACTTCCTTCGCCCGCACCTTCCACAGTCGTTGTCGCGGCCAGCGTCCTTTCGCTTGACCCGTGTGGTCGTACACGCGCTCGGCAATAACCAAATAGTTGTGGTCGTAGTAAGCTGTGACCGTGCTGCGCGGCAACGCGCGCACTTCTTCCATGGTCATCAGCTCGGCGACCGCCCCCTTGACCCACTCGGCGGCCGTCTGGCCATCAATGCTCGCGTGCCGGCTGAGCAAGGCGCCGCCGAGCTCGGCCTGTTCGTCAGCCAGAATCACGCGCGCGCCGGTGCGCCCGGCCGCGAGTGCGGCCGCCAGTCCCGCAGGGCCACCGCCGACCACCAACACATCGCAGTGCACGTGCATCTTGTCGTAGCGATCGGGATCGGGCCCGCTCGGTGCGCGGCCGAGGCCGGCGGCATGACGAATCAAGAACTCGTAGTGCCTCCACAGGCGTCTGGGCCACATGAAGGTCTTGTAGTAAAAGCCCGCCGGTAGGAAACGCGAAAACGCATTGTTCACGGCGGCGATGTCGAAGCTCACACTCGGCCAACAATTCTGGCTGCTGGCGCGCAGCCCATCGTAGAGCTCGATCTGCGTCGCGCGCATGTTGGGATCGGTGACTGCGCCGTCGCCCAGTTGGACTAATGCGTTCGGCTCCTCGCTGCCGGCACTGAGGATGCCGCGCGGACGATGGTACTTGAAACTGCGGCCGACGAGATGGACACCGTTGGCCAACAATGCTGACGCCAGCGTGTCGCCGTGATAGCCAGTATAGGGCCTGCCGTTAAAATGGAATGACACCACTCGCGTGCGGTCGATACGGCCGCCGGTAGGCAAACGGTGAGGCTGCGTCATGTACGCCCCCGCGGCGGACGTTCACCCATCTTGTAAACGGCAGTGATCTCATGCGTGAACGTGTCGCGCTGCACGTTGAACCAGCGCCGGCAACCGGCGCTGTGCAGCCAGCGTTCGCAAAACGGTCCTTTTGGGTTGTTACGCATGAATAGATAATCCGCCCACTGGGCATCAGAAAGCGCATCCGGCTGTTGCGGGCGGGCGATATGCGCTTCGCCGCCGTAGCTGAACTCATGCTCGTCGCGCTCGCCACACCATGGACACTTTATAAGAAGCATGTCGTCGCCTAATGTGACACCGCCGCCGCACCGTGTTCATCGATCAGGCGGCCGGTGCTAAAGCGCTCGAGGCTGAATGGCGCATTGAGCGCGTGCGGCTGGTCCTTGGCGATGGTATGGGCGAACACCCAACCCGAGCCCGGTGTCGCCTTGAACCCACCGGTGCCCCAGCCGCAGTTGAAGTACAGTCCTTTGATCGGCGTCTTGCCGATGATCGGGCTTGCATCGGGACAAACATCGACGATGCCGCCCCACTGACGCAACATGCGCAAACGCGAAAAGATCGGGAACAGCTCGAGCAGCGCGCCAATCTGTTCTTCGATCACCGGGAAACTACCGCGTTGGGCATAAGAATTGTACGCGTCGATACCGGCACCGAACACCAATTCGCCCTTGTCCGACTGGCTCACGTAGACGTGCACGGCTGCCGACATGACCACCGTGTGCAAGATCGGCTTGATCGGCTCTGAGACCATGGCCTGCAGCGGATGGCTCTGTATCGGTAAACGCAATCCCGCCATTTGTGCGAGCACGCTCGAGTGGCCGGCCGTGACGACGCCGACCTTGCTGGCCTTGATGAAACCCCGCGTCGTATCCACGCCTGTCACGGCAGCGCCGTCACGGCGGATGCCGGTCACCTCGCAGTTTTGAATGATATCTATACCGCGCGCATCCGCCGCACGCGCAAAACCCCAAGCGACGGCGTCGTGTCGCGCCACACCCCCGCGACGCTGCAAGGAGGCCCCGAGCACGGGATAACGCGAATGCGGCGATGTGTTCATGATCGGCACCATCGCCTTGACCTGTGCGGTGGTCAGAATCTCCGAATCGATGCCGTTCAGGCGGATGGCATTCACCCGGCGCGACAGCTCGCGCAAGTCATGCAAGTTGTGGGCGAGATTCAGCACACCGCGCTGGCTGAACATGATATTAAAATTGAGCTCCTGACTGAGGCCTTCGTACAGTTTGAGCGAGTGCTCATACAGATGGGCGCTCTCATCCCACAGGTAATTGGAGCGGATGATGGTCGTATTGCGACTGGTATTGCCGCCGCCAAGCCAGCCCTTTTCCAGCACGGCGACGTTGCTAATGCCGTGCTCTTTGGCGAGGTAATAAGCTGTCGCCAGTCCATGGCCGCCTCCGCCGACGACGACCACATCGTACGCCGGCTTCGGCTCCGGGCTGCGCCAGGCGGTCTGCCAATGCTGATGGTAACTCAGCGCATTGCGCAGCAGTGTGAAAAGCGAGTACTTCGACGGTTTTTTCATTTAAGCATCAAGGTGAGAAGCCGGTGTCACGAACTGCCGCCGGTGCCTTCATGTGAAACAGTCCTAACACTCGATGACATTGACCGCAAGTCCGCCGCGCGACGTTTCCTTATACTTGGTCTTCATGTCGGCACCGGTGTCACGCATAGTCTTGATGACCTTGTCGAGTGACACAAAGTGCTGGCCGTCGCCATGCAAGGCCATGCGCGCCGCATTGATCGCCTTGATGGCCGCCATGGCGTTGCGCTCGATGCAAGGAATCTGCACCAGGCCACCGACGGGATCACAGGTGAGCCCGAGATTGTGTTCCATGCCGATCTCGGCTGCGTTCTCCACCTGTGCCGGCATGCCGCCGAGCACCTCCGTCAGCGCGCCGGCTGCCATGGAGCAGGCGACGCCCACCTCGCCCTGACAGCCCACCTCCGCCCCCGAGATGGAAGCATTCTCCTTGTACAGAATACCGATTGCGCCCGCCGTGAGCAGAAAGCGCACGACTCCATCCTCATCCGCGCCCGGGCAAAAGCGCTGGTAGTAGTGCAACACCGCCGGGATAATGCCGGCGGCGCCATTCGTCGGCGCGGTGACCACACGACCGCCGGCCGCATTCTCCTCGTTAACCGCGAGCGCGTAGAGGTTTACCCAATCCAACACGGTCAATGGATCGCGCGAGCCCAATTCCGGCTGGCGGCCGAGAAGACGATAGAGTTCGGCCGCGCGTCGTTTGACCCGCAAGCCGCCTGGCAATGTGCCGTCGCTGTGGCAGCCGTTACGCACGCACGCCTGCATGACGCTCCATATGTCGAGCAATCGTGAGCGAATGTCCGACTCGCTGCGCCAGGACCGTTCATTCGCCAGCATGAGATCGCTGATGCATTGACCGCTTCTCGAGCACAGCGCCAAGAGCTCGTAACCGCTCCTGAAGCGATAAGGCAGAGGCGTATCGTCTTCCTTGAGGCGATCGGCGACCGCGGCTTCCTCGTTGACGACAAAGCCGCCACCCACAGAATAGTAAACCTTGCTGTGCAGCTCGATACTCCCGTCGGCATACGCGCTAAAGCGCATACCGTTCGGGTGATAAGGCAGTGAATGACGGCGGTGGAAAACCAGATGATCGTTTTCACGAAAAACGATTTCCCGTACACCGAGGAGGCTGATGCGGCCGCGCTCGCGAATGGCGCCCATTCGAGCGGGCACGGACTGTGGGTCGGTTGTCTCAGGTGTATCGCCTTCGAGTCCGAGTAGAACCGCCTTTTCGCTTCCGTGCGCCTTACCCGTTGCGCCCAGGGAACCGTACAATTCCGCCTTCAACGATTGCGTCTTTTGTAACAACCCGGCGTCGCGCAAGCCGCAAACGAATTGCCGCGCTGCCCGCATCGGCCCGACGGTGTGCGAGCTTGAGGGGCCAATACCGATGCTGAACAGATCGAATACGCTAATGGCCATGACGACTTACGCTGTCCCGCTCTGCGCAGTCCGGCCTTACCGGTATGCGTTGAGCGCCCTCCAAGATCAGTGAATTTTAGCAAAGATGTTGAATGCCCCTCTGTTGGCTCCGCCCTTAAGCGGCCAAGCGCAGCCGTTGCATACCGCGGGGCGAGTCCGTCTGCGGCCCCAGGTTACCGAATCATGGCCGCCCTGCCCTACCCATAGGCAGCACATTATTTATAGAATCACACATAGCCGCGCAATGACGGTACAGTGCCACATCGGATAAGGAGAGCGGATGGACGTCACGGGCGAAGTTCGCATACCGGCCTCACGCCAGCAGGTATGGGAAGCACTCAACGATCCCGATACCCTGCGCGGCAGCATTCCAGGCTGCCAGAGCCTCGACAAGCTGTCTGACACGGAATTCAGCGCCAAGGTGTTGTCCAAGATCGGCCCGGTCAAAGCCAAGTTTGCCACCAAGATCACGCTTTCAAACCTCAAGCCGCCCGAAAGCTATACGCTCGGCGGACAGGGTCAGGGCGGGGTTGCCGGCTTCGCCAAGGGGAGCGCTGATGTCACGCTCGTGGAAGAAAACAGCGAGACGGTATTGCGTTATAGCGCGCGCATCCAGGTCGGAGGCAAACTGGCACAAGTGGGTTCGCGGCTGCTAAAAGGAAGTGTGAGCAAGCTGGCCGAACAGTTTTTCGGCAATTTCGCCGCCAAGCTTGGGGTGGACGACGCTTGAATCACCCGTAAAAGGCTGTCCTCGGCATCCGGCTTGACGCCGCCCGGTCACAAACCAATAATCGCTATTCTAAAAAAGCAGCAAGAAATCGTGCGTGTCTTGCACGCTCCACTAGTGAGGGATCGCTTATGTCTGTCACGGTCTCATTCACGCTGAACGGCAAGCCCGTTTCAGCGGAGGTCGAAGCCCGTACTCTGCTCGTCCAGCTGCTGCGTGAGCATTCGCGGCTCACCGGCACCCACGTGGGTTGTGATACCAGCCAGTGCGGTGCCTGCGTCGTACACGTCAATGGCCGGTCGGTCAAAAGCTGCACCCTGCTCGCCGTCCAGGCCGACGGCGCCAAGGTGACCACGATCGAGGGCCTCGCACGCGATGGCCAGCTGCACCCAATGCAGGAAGCCTTCCGTGAGAATCATGGTCTGCAGTGCGGTTTCTGCACACCCGGCATGATCATGAGTGCGCTCGACCTGGTCGCGCGCAATCCTGATCCGAGCGAGCAAGAGATCCGCGAGTGGCTGGAAGGAAACCTTTGCCGTTGCACCGGCTATCACAACATCGTAAAGGCAATTAAGGCCGGCGCGCAGGCGATGAGGGGATAAGCCCATGACTGAGTCCGCCATTGGCGCCGCGGTGCGGCGTAAAGAAGATTATCGATTCCTCACCGGTCAGGGTAAATACGTCGATGATATGAATCGGCCGGCGCAGACCTACGCGTACTTTCTGCGCTCAGTGGTCGCCCATGCCAAAATCAAATCGATTGACAGCAAAAGGGCCGCGCGCGCGCCGGGTGTAATCGCGGTTTTCACGGGCGCTGACCTTGCCGACGACGGGATTGGCACCATGCCATGCGGCTTCGCGCCCGACGGTGGTCCGATCAAAGAGCCGCCGCGCCCGGCCTTGGCGCAAGGCAAGGTGCGCTATGTCGGCGACCTGGTGGCCGTAGTCGTGGCCGAGACCCTTGCTCAGGCCAAGGATGCGGCAGAGCGGCTAAAGGTCGATTACGAAGAGCTGCCTGCCGTCGTCGCCACGGACAGCGCCGCGCGCCCCGGCGCCGCCCAGGTGCACGATGATGTGGCGAACAACATTTGCTTCGAATGGGGATTGGGCGACAAGGCGGCGACCGACGAGGCCTTCGCCCGGGCCGATCATGTCGTAACCCTGGACCTGATCAACAACCGCAAGATTCCCAATGCCATCGAGCCGCGCGCCGTCATCAGCGAATACGACGCCGGCACTGACCGCTATACCGTCTACAGTACGACGCAGAACCCGCACGTCATTCGCCTGCTGATGGGCGCCTTTGTTCTGAAGATTCCGGAACACAAGCTGCGCATTGTGTCGCCCGACGTGGGCGGCGGCTTTGGCTCGAAGATCCCGCACTACCCCGAAGAGGTGGTGGTCACCTGGGCGGCCAAGAGGGTCGGGCGCCCGGTAAAATGGACGGCCGAGCGCTCAGAGTCTTTCCTCTCCGACACGCACGGGCGCGACCATATCACGCATGCCGAACTCGCGCTCGATAAAGACGCTAAGTTCCTCGCTCTGCGGGTCAATACCACAGCGAATATGGGCGCGTACCTTTCGACATTCGGTCCTCTCGTCCCCACTTACTTGTACGCGCCGGTCTTGGCCGGTCAGTACGCCACACCGGCAGTGCGCTGTGACGTAAAAGCCGTATTCACGAACACAGCTCCGGTCGACGCCGAACGCGGGGCGGGCCGCCCAGAAGCTACCTACCTCATCGAACGCATCGTCGATAAGGCCGCTCGGCAGCTAGGTATGGACCGCGTGGAAATTCGCCGGCGCAACCTCATCCCGCCCGACGCCTTTCCCTACGCCACACCCGTGGTCGTGCAATACGACAGTGGCAACTATGCACGTATTCTCGACAAGACACTCGAACTCGCCGATTATTCGAACTTTGAGTCGCGCCGGCGCGAGGCCAAAAACCGCGGCAAGCTGCGCGGTATTGGCATGTCAGCCTACATAGAGGCCTGCGGCCTCGCACCATCGAACGTGGCCGGTATCATCGGTGCGCGCGCCGGCCTGTTCGAAGCGGCCGAGGTTCGCTTGCACCCGACGGGCACGGTGACCGTATTCACGGGTTCGCATGCGCACGGCCAGGGCCACGAAACAGCCTTCGCACAGATCGTTGCCGGCAGGCTTGGCGTGCCAGTCGAAAATGTCGAGGTCGTCCATGGCGACACCGACCGCGTGCCGTTCGGCATGGGCACTTACGGATCACGTTCGCTCGCTGTCGGTGGCTCAGCAGTCGCCAAAGCAGTCGACAAGATCATTGAAAAGGGCAAGAAGATCGCTGCCCACACGCTGGAAGCTTCCGAGGCGGATATCGACTTCGAAGACGGCACTTTCAAGGTCACCGGCACCGACAAGAGCGTCGGCATCGCTGATGTGGCATTGACTGCCTATGTGCCGCACAACTACCCCTTGGACAAGCTGGAGCCCGGCCTCGATGAGAGTGCGTTCTACGATCCATTAAATTTCACGTTTCCCGCCGGCTGTCATGTGTGCGAAGTCGAGATCGATCCCGAAACCGGCGTGACCGAGATCGTAAAATGGACCGCCGTTGACGACTTCGGCAAAGTGATCAATCCGATGATTGTGGAAGGACAGGTCCACGGCGGCATTGCTCACGGTGTTGGCCAGGCGTTGCTCGAGACCTGCGTGTATGACGAGGAGTCCGGGCAGCTGCTCACGGGTTCCATGGTCGACTACAGCTTGCCGCGGGCAGATCATCTGCCGTATTTCGAGATCGGACTAACGGAAACACCTTGCCCGCACAACCCTCTGGGCGTCAAAGGCTGTGGTGAGGCCGGGGCCATCGCCGCGCCGCCGGCATTGATCAATGCGATCATCGACGCCACCGGCATCGAGGACATCGAAATGCCCGCGACAGCAGAGAAAGTGTGGCGCGCGATGCGCTCATCCCGCGTCAGCCAAAGCGCATAGGGAGGACTCGACATGTACGATTTCACCTACCATCGTCCGAAAACTGTGCCCGCCGCAATCAAGGCACTGCAGAAGGCGAAGGACGGCAAGCTCCTGGCCGGCGGTATGAGCCTTATTCCTACGCTCAAGTTCCGGCTTGCCCAGGTTTCGGATTTAATCGATCTGAGCGGACTCAAACAATTGAACGGCATCAAAAAGCAAAAAAACGCCATCGTCATCGGCGCCATGACCACGCATGCCGAGGTAGCCGCCTCGAAAGACGTTGCCAAAGCCATACCAGCCCTCGCCAAGCTCGCCGAGAGTATTGGCGACCCGCAAGTACGCAATCGCGGCACGCTCGGCGGGTCGCTGGCCCATGCGGACCCGGCAGCCGATTACCCTGCTGCCGTCGTCGGTCTGGGCGCCACGGTGCAAACGAACAAGCGCAAGATTCCCGCCGACAAATTCTTCAAAGGCATGTTCGAAACCGCGCTGGGTAAAAACGAGATTGTGACAGCCGTCAGCTTTCCGATTCCCGAGCGTGCGGCCTATGTCAAGTTTCCCAACCCCGCCTCGCGTTACGCCATCGTCGGCGTCATGGTCTCGCAGGGCAAGGACGGGGTCCGTGTGGCCGTCACAGGCGCCGGACCCAGCGTGTTTCGTGTTGCGAAGATGGAGAAAGCGCTCACGGCTAACTTCGCGCCCGAAGCGGTTGCCGATATCGGCGTGCCGGCCGACGATCTCAACGCCGATCTGCACGCCAGCGCGGAATATCGGGCACACCTGGTGACGGTGATGGCCAAACGCGCGGTCGCGGCGGCTACGCCATAGCTTCGTTGCGTCTGCGGAAGGCAGCGTCCAGGTTCACCTGACTGGCAGTCCGCGTGCCGTGCCGGTATCGTTAGGGCATGGAGCTACCGCAAAACGTCGATCAATCCGCTGCCCTGCTCGCCGCCGGGCGCTATGTCGCCGACCGCAGTCTCGCCACCGCGGTATTCCTCGCGCTTAAGCTCGGTCGCCCCCTGTTCCTCGAAGGGGAAGCGGGTGTGGGCAAGACCGAGATCGCCAAGGTGCTCGCCAGCACGCTCGGGCGCCGGCTATTGCGCCTGCAGTGCTACGAAGGGCTTGACGTGGCATCGGCCGTGTACGAGTGGAATTATTCCCGGCAAATGATCGAGATCCGGCTCGCCGAGGCCGGCGGCGAGAACAAGCGCGAGCGCTTAGCCGAAGACATCTTCGCCCGCCGTTTTCTCATCGAACGCCCATTACTGCAGGCGTTGGCGCCCCATGCTGAAGGCGCACCGGTACTGTTGATCGACGAGCTTGACCGGGCGGACGAACCCTTTGAAGCCTATTTGCTTGAAGTGCTCTCCGACTATCAGATCACGATCCCGGAGATCGGCACCCTCACAGCTGCCGTGCCACCGATCGTTGTCATTACCTCGAACCGGACACGCGAAATTCATGATGCCCTGAAACGCCGTTGTTTCTACTGCTGGATCGATTACCCCACTGCCGAGCGCGAATTGGAGATTCTGCGCCTCAAGGCCCCGGGTGCAGATGCCGCGCTGAGTCAACAGATCGTCGCCTTCGTGCAACGACTACGTCAGATGGATCTTTTCAAACTTCCGGGCGTCGCCGAAACCATCGACTGGACACATGCCTTGACCCAGCTCAATGTGCTCACGCTCGACCCTGCTATCGTTAACGATTCCCTCGGCGTACTGCTAAAGTATCAAGACGACATCGTCAAGGTCCAGGGAAGCGAGGCCGCTCGCATTCTCGAAGAGATCCGCTCGGAGATCGCTGCCGCCGGGTTGAAGTAATGATCACGCACACCGCCCATCGCGACGATAGCAGCGGCAAACTCGTTGCCAACCTCATGCACTTTGGGCGTACGCTACGCGCCGCCGGCTTGCCCATCGGTAGCGGCAAATTGTTGGATGCGATCAGCGCCGTGCGTGCCGTCGGTATCACCGACCGCGAGGATTTTTACTGGACATTGCATGCCGTCTTCGTCAATCGCCCCGATCAGCGCGAACTGTTCGATCAGGCATTTCACGTCTTCTGGCGAAACCCGCGCATGTTGGAACGGATGATGGCGCTGCTTCTGCCGCGCCTCCCCGAGCAGGCCGCGCCGGCAGGCCGACCCCTGAGCCGCCGCTTGAGCGATGTGCTCCATCCTGAGGCGCACCGGCGTGCCGACACAACGCCGCCGCCTCGGCTCGAGCTCGACGCGAGCTTAACGTGGTCGAGCCAAGAACAGTTGCGGACGAAGGATTTCGAGGCCATGACGACAGAGGAGACCGCCTTGGCCAAAGCGGCGGTCGCTGCCATGCGATTGACGTTTCCACGGGTACGCACACGACGATTCAGCACGCATCCACGGGGATCACGCATCGACATGCGCGCCAGCCTGCGCGCCGCGCTGCGTGCCGGTAGCGCTACGATTCCGCTCGTTCGTCGACGCCGTCGTCGACGCCAAGCGCCGCTCGTCATCATCTGCGATATCTCCGGATCTATGAGTCGCTATTCGCGAATGCTGCTGCACTTTGCTCATGCCGCCACTAGTGATCGCGATCGCGTGCACACCTTTGTATTCGGCACCCGTTTGACCAATATTGGCCGGCTGCTGCAGGAAAAGGACGTCGACATGGCGCTTTCTAAGGTCTCCGAAACGGTGCAGGACTGGAGTGGCGGTACTCGTATCGGTCATTGCTTGCACGAGTTCAACCGCTACTGGTCAAGGCGTGTGCTCGCCCAAGGTGCAATGGTACTGTTGATTACTGACGGCCTCGATCGCGATGCTGGCACAGGCTTGGCGCGGGAAATGGAACGTTTGCACAAATCCTGTCGCCGCTTGATCTGGTTAAATCCGTTACTGCGTTATGACCGCTTTGAGCCCAAGGCCATAGGCATGAAGGCCATGTTGCCACATGTGGATGACTTCCGGTCCGCACACAATTTGGCCAGCCTGGCTGATCTGACTGCGGCATTGAGTCATCTGGGCCCGCGTCGTGCCGAAGGCGTCACGCAATGGTGAATGCAAAAATCTGCCATTGAAGTCGACCTCGGTTGATATCTAACCCAACTGCGCAATAGCGATATGACAAAGTCGATCGAGAATAACCCTGACAGCGTGCTAGAGACGGCAGCGTCTTGGCGTGATGCCGGCAAGGGCGTGGCCTTGGCCACAGTGGTTTCGACATGGGGATCTTCGCCGCGACCGATCGGCAGCCAGCTGGTGGTCGATGAAGCCGGCAATTTCGCCGGATCGGTCTCGGGCGGCTGCGTAGAAGGCGCCGTCGTGAGCGAAGCGCTCGAGGTCATCCGGCATGGGCAATCACGCCTGCTCAACTTCGGAGTCAGCGATGAGCAGGCTTGGGACGTTGGCCTTGCCTGCGGCGGTCAGATTCAGGTTTTTGTAGAACGTCTCGAATGAAGCGCGCGATCCTCAAAGAACTCATCCTGGCGCGCCGCGCCAAGCAACCGGTCGCTTTGATCACAGTGCTTGCCTCCGGCACACAGGCAATAGTCCATCCCGACAGCCAGACCGATCATCCGGACCTGGACGAAATGCTGTTTGCCGCTGCGCACCGGGCGCTTCAACAAGATCGCAGCATGATGGTCGACACGGCATCGGGCAACGTTTTCATCCACGTTCTTACGCCGCCGCGCCAGTTGTTCATCATCGGTGCCGTACATATCGCCCAGTACCTGGCACCGATGGCCACCCTGGCCGGTTATGAGGTCAGCGTCGTCGATCCACGGCGCGCATTCGCCACTGACGCACGCTTTCCGTCCGTGCGCATGGTCACAGAGTGGCCGGACCGCGCTCTGGCCCGGCTGCAACCCGATCGATATAGCGCCATCGTTGCTTTGACCCATGACCCCAAGCTGGACGAGCCGGCGTTGAAGGCGGCCTTGATGACCGATGCCTTCTACATTGGCGCGCTTGGCAGCAGACAGACGCAAAGCAAACGGCGTGAGCGGCTGGCCAAATCCGGCTGTAGTGAGGCGGCCCTGGCCCGCATTCACGGACCGGTCGGCCTCAATCTGGGCGCGAAAACTCCTGCCGAGATCGCCGTCGCCATCCTGGCAGAGATCACTCAAGAATTGCACCGCAGCTAACCACGCCAAGACGCAAGGGTGCAAAGCGCTGCCAGGTACTTGTTATCCATGCATCAGACACGTGCACCGGTCGCCACAGCCCGGTCGTCTGCGATGCCGGCAGAGAGCGCTTCCGGACCCCTGAACAGCGGTTCTATCCGCAGACCTTCTTTTGTTGCCGTCTTAAGCGTCGGAAATTTAAGCGTTGGGTACGATGGCTAGACTTCCCATATCCCCAGTACCGGGCAGCAACAAACGGGTTGCCGCAATTGTTCTGGCTGCCGGACGTTCCGCGCGTATAGGTGGCACCAACAAGTTGCTCGCAAAAGTCGGTGGCGTCCCGATTCTCCTGCGCGTGATCGCTGCTTTGCGTTCCTCGCGGGCAAGACCGATCATCGTCGTGACTGGACACGACGCCAACGAGATAAACCGGCTGCTGTCTGACGTATCCGTACAGTGCGTGCACAATCCCGATTTTGAATCAGGCCTAAGCTCGTCGCTGCGCCGAGGGCTATCGGCGTTGCCGCAGGAAATCGAAGCTGTGTTGATCTGTCTCGGTGATATGCCGAGACTCACAGCCACTCATATCGATCGACTGATCGACGCCTTCGATCCCGCCCAGGGTCGCGCGATCTGTGTGCCGACATGGCATCGACAAAGGGGCAATCCCGTGCTGTGGGCGCGCGACTTCGTGCCGGAGATGATGCAGTTGAGCGGCGATCAGGGTGCCCGCCCGCTGTTCGAGCGACATCGAGACCTGCTGTATCACGTGGAGATGCCTGATGCGGGCGTGCTGCTGGACGTCGACACGCCTGAGGACCTGAAAGCCTTCCGGTTCGGCCACAAAAGCCCGTAAACCCACGCAAAACCGATAGTGCACCAAGAATAGACGATCGCGTTATGATATCGCTCGTGCATGCAGTGCGCTAAGCAGCTGGCGAAAGCGGGGGCCGTATGACCAAGTTAAGCCTGACAACGCACATTCCGATCTCTGCCGAAAAACTTTGGGATATTATCGGGCATTTCAATGCGCTTCCCGACTGGCATCCCGCCGTCGAAAGCAGCGAGCTGGAAGAAGGCGGCAAGGTACGGCGGCTCGCGCTGGCCGGTGGAGGAACCATTGTCGAGCGACTTGAGCGTATCGACGATAGCGAACGGTTGTATCGTTACTCGATCGTCGAGAGCCCGTGGCCAGTCGCCAACTACGTTGCCGAACTTCACGTGAGGCCGGATGATGATGGCACAGGTTGTACTGCGGAATGGTCCAGCAACTTTGACCCGAAGGGGGTATCGACGAACGACGCGACGCAGTTCATTCAGGGCATTTATCAGGCTGGCTTCGATAACTTGCGAAAGCTTTTCGGCACCTAGCCATTACCTCCGTCGCCTCGCGCTGTCAAGTCTAGGCTAGTGCGCACGGTTGCTCTTGCACCGCAATGACGCAGGAAACTTTTGGCTGCTCGAGCAAACTAAGTTAGAAACATTGATTGCTTGGTTATAAGGAGAAACAGGATGAAGCCTCTCACAGTTCTCGCGCTCGCTATCTTGCTTGGCGCGTGCCAGCCGGCCTATTTGAAGAGTGGTCAGCCTAACCCCGACTCGCCAAATTTCGACGTGCCCGTGGACTCGGAGTTGGTGCTTCACAAGGACGTAACGTTTCCCCCATACCGAAAGGACATGTTTTTCCAAAAAGGCAAGACGTCTGACTATGCCGCCGTCAATGAGTGGCTTCCCTATTGCGCACTCAGTATTGACGTCAAAAACAAAATACCGCAAATCGTGAAGGCTGATCGCTTTGTCGTTCAGAAGGTGGAGCGGAAATTTCTGTTTCAGCTAGCTGCGGCCGACGTACAAGTCGCACAATTGGACCCGAGTGGCTTCCAGGAGTGGCAGGTATTGGCAACGGTTATGGAGCTTTCCTCCGATCGTCAGCCCGGTGTCGTGCAACTGACGTGTGCTGCCTGGGGGCTGCCGCAGGATATCTCGAACGTAACATTGAACACGATTCGTCAAGCCTTGGGAGATGTCGCCACTTTGAACGTTGCCGATCTCGGCCAGAGTCGCTCAAGCACCGGACAACCGCGAGACTCTAAAGGTTCGGGCTATTAACCGAAGTCAGGCCGTCCGTGCCAAGAAGGTTCACCGCTTACTACTTTCACGGTTTGCAGTGCAGTCGCAATGAGCACGCTTTGACACCATCAGTGGGGAGAACTTGATATGCGTATCGCTTTCCTCGTGTGCACTGTGTTGCTCACCGCCTGTCAGCCTGTCTATTTAAAGGACGGTTCGCCGAACGAAAATTCGCCCTATTTCGAGGTGCCGGTTGATTCGAAGTTTGTGCTCCACCAGACGTTGACGATTCCGCCCCATCGGCAGCATATTTATTTCCAGCACGGCAAGGCGGTGCCTTTTCAGGATGTAAACGAGTTTATCGCTTATTGCGCGCTCACGTTGCATGCAAAGAAACAAGTTCCGCAAATCGTCAAACCCGATACCTTTGTCGTTACCAAGGTATACCGCCAGTATTTGTTTCAACTGGCCGAAGCAAGACTAACGGTAGCGCGGGTTTTTGATCGCGGCAATGGTGAGACTTGGCAAGTGCTGTCTACCCAGATGGAACTGCGCTCGCAAACACAACCCGACGTCATTCGCATGACTTGCGCGGCATGGGGGCTCCCACAGGATATATCGAACGTGACGGTCGCCGGCATTCGCAGGAGTCTGGGGGAGATCGTCACGCTGGAACTGCCCGCTCTCGGCACGCCGGCAGCCCCCACCACTCAGCCGCAGCCTCGACGGGAAGGATCCGGCTACTAGCCAGATCGCACAAAGCGATGGCGCTGGCCTGGCTCGATCATGTGAATATCCGCACCGCCAACTTGGCGGCCATGACACACTTCTATGCCGAGGTGCTGGGACTCGCACCGGGACCGCGCCCGCCATTTTCCTTTGACGGTGCCTGGTTGTACTGTAGGGACAAGGCCGTGGTCCATCTGGTGCTAACATCGAAAGTTGCAGGCGCTGACGCCTCGATCGACCACTTCGCCTTTCGCGCAACAGGGCTTGCGGAGTTCGTCAGTCGTCTCAAGGCACATAACGTCCCCTACCGGATCAGCATCGTGCCACAGCTTGAGCTACGCCAGGTGCGAATCGCCGACCCCGATGGCAATCGCATCGAGGTCGCGTTCCCGCCCGAGGAGGCCGTGGACCCGGCGGCACTCTTGTAGGCTTCCCGGCGAGTACTGGGCAGAAATCGCCGGACAGAATCGCGCGCGTCACGCTGCCGTTGCCATGCAGCTAGGTCACGACCGTGTCGCCGTTTGCTGCACCCGGTGCAGCCAAGACTCGCTTGCGGGACGGCGGGGCAATCCTATAAGCGATATAGACCTCAGTAGCTAACGCCCTCAAAGAGGCGCCGCTGCTGGCCTACTGACATCGCCTCATCGCGATCCCCGTCTGTCCGCACTCTCGAGGAAACCCAGCAAGGCGCTATTGAATGCATCGGGTTGTTCCATATTTGAGAGGTGCGATGCCGACTCCAGCACATGCAACTCCGATGAAGCCAACGCCTCGTGTATGCTACGCGCCGCCGCCACCGGCGTTCTTGGATCGTCCTTACCCACGATCACGGTCGCAGGACACCGGATCTCGCCCAGGCGAGCGGTCGTGTTGATCTTGGGAATGGCATAGCAACAGCCAATGTAGCCCTGCGGCGGTGTGGAGCGAAGCATGGCTCGCACCTTGTCGGTAACATCACGACGCCGTTCGCGAAACGGTTCGGTAAACCAGCCCTCGATTGTCTGTTCTACCAAGGCCTCCATGCCGTGCTTCTGCACCGTGTGGATCCGCTCTTCCCAGGTTGGCCAGCTGTCCGGCGGGAATCGGCTGGTGGTGTCGCACAACGCCAGGCTTTGCACCATCTGCGGGTACTTGAGCGCAAACACCTGACCGACCATGCCGCCCATCGACAACCCGACAAAATGGGTCTTCTCAAGCCCCAGGCCTGTTAGCAGGCCGCGTAAGTCTTCGGCCAACTGGTCCAAGGTATAGGTCTCTGCCGGTGCGCTGGTCTTACCGTGACCGCGTGTGTCGAAACGTAATACTTTATAGCGATCGCTCAGTGCACGCGCCTGCTCGTCCCACATGGACACATTGCAGCCGAGCGAGTGACTCAGTGTGACGAGCGGACCCTCTCCTTCAAGCGTGTAGTGCACCTCGATACCGTTCACCTCGATTTTCATTCCTCCCCTCCATGCGCCCTATTTCAACCACGTGCGATGCGGTTGTATAACCAGGCGAGGATCGCCCCGGCGATGGCGCCGTCGACCACGCCATAAAGCGTCGCGCTGACAACTTGGCCGAACCCGCCGCCCGGCGTGTAGCCCGGGTACACCGAGGCCATAACGTCGAGGAACGCTGCGCCATAACCTGGCCAGATGAGATTCGCCATCCCGGTGATAAACATCGCCCCGACGCCCCAGAGCAGACCGAATGTGATGGCCATCGCCTTTACATCGAGTTTCATCGCGCACACCTCCTTATAGTGATCCGCCGGCATTGTAGCCCGAACCGTCACGCCCCGGCGAATACTCACTCGAGATCATATGCAACTTCTCACAATCCATGCCAAGTTGCTTCGTGCTGTGTGTATCGACATCTATACTCCGTGACATTCAAGACTTTAGCGCCAGCGAGTGGCCATTCGTCTTACCGGTCAACCAGACGGCATGACCGTCGCCCCCCGGCCGCGCAATCGCTAGCACGCTACTGCCCGTCAGCGCAGCGCCCTACAGTCAAGCATCGGCGCACACCTAGAGATATCGTTACTGGGTGAAGCTGAACCGCCCGTCCAATCGGCTCACGCAACCGAGACACGACTGTGCCGACGTACTCGCATAGCGATAGGCAGATAGCGACCTTGTCGCCTAATCCTTACCTCGCCACCCTCATTGCCGTACGCCGCGCGAGGATGCCATCGCCAAGCCCTGAGGGCTCGCGCTGCGTGAAACATCGAAACTGACTTCGCTGCCGTGCGCCCGAATGACGACCGTTTTCTTGCGGGGCTGGCAGAAATCCAAAGCTGTTACATCTTTGGCTACCTTGAGATGGCGCATGCCCGACACGTTCTCGCGCAGCAAGAGTCGCTATTCAGTGTTTCTTTGGAGGCTTGCACGTGGGATTGATCTTAGCAGCCTTGGCATACTGGTCGGCCGCGTCTCGTGATCGACCTGCGGCCTCGAAAGCTGCTGCGAGATTGAAGTGCGCGGATAGCTTGCCGGGCTCTAGCGTGACTTGTGTTTCTAATTTGGCGATGGCGTCGCCAATACGGCGCTGCCGCAACAAGAATTTGCCGTAGGCCGCGTACAGATAAGAGGCGCCAGGCAAGTGGCCGTAGCGCTTCTCAAGCTCCGCGTAAGTCATCTCGGCAGCGACGGGATCTTTCTGTTCCTCAAGGATTCGTGCGCTCAGTAGTCCGCCCTTGAGCGGATCCAAGACGGTAAGCGCCTGGGCCTGTTCGGCCGCGGCGTCCAGACTTCCTCCCATAAATCCTGGAGCCTGCGCATAAAAGTTTCCTAGCCCGTTACGCGCCTCCGCATGCCCCGAATCAAGCGCGACGGCCCGCTCAAACGCAGCACGAATCTTGTTCGCCAGAACCGCTTGCTTAAGCAGGCCGGAACGTTGTGCTTTCTCGCCGTATGCCCGGCCCAGCCAGAAATAGTAATCCGGCTGCTTCTTGTCCAAATCAACGGCACGATTCAGATGCTCGATGGCCCGTTCGTAATCACAGAGCATGAAGTAGGCCCTGCCCAGAAAGTACTGGGTGACTGCATCGGCCGGGTTCTTGCTGAGGCGCTGTTCGAGAACGGTTCTGGCGTCGTCGTACTGCTGCCGCTCGAAAAGCCGCACCGCGTCTGGCAAGGTGGCATCTGCCCGCAGGCCGAAAGGCGCGGACACGGACATGGCAATCAGCAGCGCGACGCATACCCCCCGGGCTCTCCCTGGGGTTTTGCCACTCATCGCTTCCATAACCCTCCCTTGGATAGCCTCGGCCTGCCGATGGCGCTGGCAAGTGTATCCGTCGCTTTTTCTTGACACAAATCAAGGAAAGTTATCCCTGTTTATGTTGGCGTGTTGCGTGGCGGTTCGCGCGGTGACGCCTCCGAACCCACCACCGTCGCGTATTGAGAGAAGCAAATGGGGAGAAAACCGTGGAGATACTGACTGTCATTATCGCGATTGGCCTGCTGGCGACTGTAGGCGCCCTGTTAATGGGTGTTGCGTCTATGGCGCGCGGAGATCTCTTTGACCAAATGCATAGCCACCAGCTGATGTTTGCCCGTGTTGGCTTGCAGGGCATCACGCTACTCTGCCTGTTGCTGGCCCTGTACCTCATGCTGTAGTAGGGGATTGCGACCCGGTCATAACTGACTTGCGCCTGCCGGCCCATGCTGCTGGGATGATCGCTCAGGATCACCGCTACGGCGAGTGGCCAGAAATCTAACTAGAAGATAGGTGAAGAAAACAAACTAAGCGACTGTAAAAAATACGAAACTAATCAGTTTGGTTGGCGCGGACAGGTCATCAAGCCGGGTTAAGATTACAGTCACGGCTGCACGAGTCATCCCCTCGGCCCGCTCGCGGTGAGGCGGTGGAATCGCACGCCTGCACGGCGTGGCGGCACTCGCTGAACGGACAGGCTGTGGAGGCCTGTCGGGCGCTTCTAAGTGGACCTGAACGCGGAGCGCTGCCAGTTTTGATCAGCGCCCGAGCGTGAGGCCGACAAAGCGAAATGTCCAGTGGACATATCGCTCGCCGAATGCCCGCCGGCACAGAAGCCGGGCCGGAAAACTTCGCGGCCCGACAGGGATGTTGGTCGGGGCGAGAGGATTTGAACCTCCGACCACCTGAACCCCATTCAGGTGCGCTACCAGGCTGCGCTACGCCCCGTGCGTGGGTGAATCGTGAGTCCTTAACCGTCGTGGGCTGTCAACTCGACTATCCGCCGCCTACCACGACCGATCACGGACGATTCGCCGTGGACGGCGGGATCATACCGAACTGACGGGAAGCAAGGAAAGGCTTAGGTGCCCTTGAGCAGGCCCAGTACGTCTTCAAGATGATCGATCAGCATCCGGACCACCTCTTCGCGCTCCTGGGCCTCGTCCATGGGATCGTCCATAGCGAGCTTGTTGCGGGCCCCGCTGATGGTGAATCCTTCGACGTAGAGCAGACTGCGAATCTGCCGTACCAGCACCACATCCTGGCGGCGATAATAACGTCGGTTTCCTCTACGTTTGACCGGTTTAAGTCGCGGAAACTCCTGTTCCCAGTAACGCAGCACGTGCGGTTTGACTGCGCACAGCTCACTGACCTCGCCGATCGTGAAATACCGCTTACCGGGAATCGGTGGGAGCTCGAGATTATCCGCCGGATCCAGCATTCAGCTTAGCCCGCTCCTTTACTTTGGCACGAAGGCCAGCGTTCTGCTCGACCCGCTCCTTAAGTTTGTGGCTAGCACGGAAGGTGACCACCCTTCGGGCCGAAATCGGAATTTCTTCGCCGGTCTTTGGATTCCGACCTGGACGCGGGCTCTTCTGCCGCACCCCGAAGTTGCCAAAGCCCGAAATCTTGACCTGCTCCCCCCGTGCCAGCGCGGTCCGGATACTCTCAAAGAACAGCTCAACAAACTCCTTTGCCTCCCGCTTATTTAACCCTAGCTCATTGAACAGGCTCTCGGCCAGATCTGCTTTTGTCAGTGCCATGGCTCGCATCCTTATGTGCTTGTTCTAGGCTACTTTTTTCTGAGTTCGGCCCCCAGGCCCGACTCTAAAGAACGGATCACACGCCCCACTACCGACTCTACGACCTCCTCTTTAAGAGTGCGCGAAGAGTCCTGCAAGGTCAAGCCCAAAGCCAAACTTTTTCTTCCGGAATCAATGCCTTCCCCGCGATATTCGTCAAACAGCTGGAGATCAACCAGCAACTCTCCGGCACTTTTTGCGACGCACTTAAGCACAGCCTGGGCAGGTGTCGCGGCGCCCACCACGATCGCGAGGTCACGGCGGATAGCCGGGAAGCGGGAGACCTCGCTGAACCTTGGCATGCGCCCTTGCTGCAATGCAGAAATCGCCAACTCGAAGAGGAAAACAGGCACTTCTAGATCGAGTCTAACCGCAAGCTCGGGATGCAAGGCCCCGAGCCGCCCGATCTCGACCCCATCTCTCAGGACCTGGGCCTGCTGGCCTGGGTGCAGTTCGGGATAGCGGGAGGGCGCAAAGCTAAACGCCTGGGCGCACCCGCTTGCTCCTAACAGAGCCTCCACGTCACCCTTAATGTCAAAGAAATCGGCCTCACGCGCCGGCGAGCCCCACTGCTCCGGGAACGCCAAGCCTGTCACCGCGCCGCCGAGCACCACGTCCTGGCGCGTGGCTTCACCTTGCCGGACAAAATGACGCCCAACTTCAAATAATCGCAGGCGCTGCTGCTGGCGATTGCGATTGTAGCGGACCGTCTGCAGCAACCCCGGCCACAATGACACACGCATGACCGACATATCGCTGCTGATCGGATTGAG
Organism: uncultured Nitrospiraceae bacterium; assembly: GCA_964347935.1. Taxonomy (GTDB): domain Bacteria; phylum Pseudomonadota; class Gammaproteobacteria; order Acidiferrobacterales; family SPGG2; genus SZUA-472. The sequence goes on from CAYGAS010000118.1 coordinate 35,138, forward strand.
CAGCTTCAGACCGACCTCACGCGGGGCAACCAAGGTCTGCAATTCCGGGTCGACGAAGCTGTAGGTGATGACCTCCTGGTAATCACGATCAACTAAGACCGTCTTGAAACGTTCCAGCGGCATGAGCCGCTCCGAACCGACCACCGCCGCGGCCGTGATTCGCGGCATATGGGTGGGTAACCTCTCGTAGCCGTGCACCCGGGCGAGCTCTTCAATCAGATCCACCTCCCGGTCGATGTCAAAACGCCAAGAGGGCGGAATGACGCGCCAGCCGTTCGCCGTGCGGCTGACGCGCATTCCCAGCCGGCTCAGGATGCGTTCCACCCGGTTGGCGGGCAGTTCTGCCCCCAACACCTGCGCGATGCGCTGACGTCGCAGAGGAATGGTGGTCCGACGTGGAAGGTAGCTCTCTAGCCTGGCTTCCGCCGTAGGCCCTGGCCGACCGCCGACGATGTTCTGCAGCAACGCAGTAGCCCGTTCTATGGCCTGGTCTTGCAACGCCGGATCGACACCGCGCTCGAAGCGATATGAGGACTCCGTCTGCAGGCCGAGGCTGCGTGCGCGTCCGGCGATGGTTTTTGGACTGAAGTAAGCGCTCTCGAGAAAGACATTTTGTGTGTGCGCCGTTACCGCCGACTCGATCCCGCCCATAATGCCGGCGAGCGCGACCGCCCTGTCCTTATCGGCAATGACCAAGGTGCCGGCCTCGAGCGTGGCCTCGGTGCCATCGAGCAATCTCAAGCGCTCTTTTTCGCTCGCATGCCGAACCTGGATGTGGCCCGCCAACAAGTCCAGATCGAAGGCGTGCATCGGCTGACCCAGCTCGAGCATCACGTAGTTGGTCACGTCGACCACGGGGCTGATGCTGCGCACGCCCGCGCGGCGCAGACGCTCGATCATCCAATCGGGTGTTCTGGCCACCGGATTGATGTTCTCGATGACACGACCGACGTAGCGAGGACAGTCCTGTCCCGCCTTGAGCTTCACCTGGAAGGTTCGTCGAGTACTGGCCCTGACGCGTCTGACCGGTGATTCTTTGAGCCTCGCTCCCGTTAGCGCATGGACTTCGCGTGCTGTACCAGCCACGCTCAGGCAGTCGCCCCGGTTAGGAGTCAGTTCGATCTCGAATATCGTGTCATCGAGACGAAGATGGTGTTTCACCTCGGCGCCAATCTTGGCCTTGTCCTCGAACAGCAGCAACCCGCTTGCCGATTCGGCGAGCCCCAGCTCCAAGGCAGAACAAAGCATCCCCTGGGACTCCACGCCGCGAATCTTACTCCGTTCGACACGGCTACCGTTGGGCAGTCGCGTCCCGGCCAGCGCCACCGGCACCTTCACGCCGGGCGCAGCATTATCGGCTCCGCAAACAATCTCGAGCGCCCGCCTTTGCCCCGCATCGACCGAGCATAGCCGCAACCGTTCCGCATCAGGATGCGCGCGTACCTCAAGAATCTTGCCCACCACTACGCCCTCCAGTGGCCCGGCGGCGGATGCTAGCCCTCCCACCTCCAGTCCACCGAGGGTAAGGCGCTCAGCAAGTGCGGCCGTGTCCAACTTCGGCGACACCCACTCGCGCAACCATTGTTCACTGATCTTCACAAGCTAACTACTCAACTCTAGGGCGAAAACGCAGAGGACCGCAAAGTCTCTTCGATTTGCCGCTGAATGACCCTCATCTTGAATTTGATCTTCTTTGCCCCTTTGCATCGTCGGCTCCGTAACCGGTGCCTGCATGCACCACCTGTACGTCTCTGCGTTGAAAGTTTCCGGTCTCAATTAAACTGTCGTAAAAAACGTAAGTCGTTCTCGTAGAACATACGGATGTCGTTAATCCGGTAGCGCAACATAGCCAAACGCTCGACACCAAGACCGAAAGCAAACCCAGTGTAGCGTTCGCTATCGATATTCACGTGACGAAATACTTCCGGGTGCACCATG
>CAYGAS010000119.1:0-10809 GCA_964347935.1 uncultured Nitrospiraceae bacterium
GCCATTGTTGCCGCTGTTTCATGACACACCTCCTTGATCGCTAGAGATCAGCAATCCGAGAAAAGAGCGGCGTCTCGATGACTCTCAAAACGGCCCCGCCCTTTCCCGTTGATGGTCACGCTACACCTGTGCGCAACTTGCAGGTCAAGCGGCTCCCTGGCCCTGCTTGACATAGATCAACACGGCGTTTTTGCCGTTATCAACTTTCCCGGCAAGCGCAGAGCAGAGCCGGCCAGCCCGGCGTTCCGGAGGACGGGGCCCGTATCGGGGATGTGCCGACAACACTCGGATCATCGATCAAGAAAATGTCCTGTTCGTCTGTTTCCGGCAATCGGCTCGCCCAACGGAACTCTCCGACCCCACCGACGGACAAAAGGGGAGTTTTGTAAATTTCTGGAGGGGCCCATGAAAAAACTTATTGTGATCAGTGTCATTGCCACCGTAGTTGCTGCTGCAGCAGACTTCTCCTTGCGCGATAGCTACGGTTACTACGACCGCGATGCTTCACAAGCAACAGCCGCTTCCTCTCAGCGGGCGGTACAAGAACTTCGCATGATTTCGGGTAATCTGTTCTTTAACCCTCAAGAAATTGCTTTGACGAAAGGACGGCCCGTAAAGATTACTTTCCAGAACACGGGCACGCATACTTTCACAGTTGATGAGCTCGGCGTTGATATTGTGTTGCGTGGAAGTACGGCGGTCGCCGAATTCACACCTTCCGAGCCTGGAGCATTTGCCTATTACTGCAGGGTTCCCGGACACCGCGAGCGCGGCATGATCGGATCGTTGTCGGTTGAATAAGCGACGCGAGCGGATGACCGGATGGCCGCACCCGTATGCGCACTCGTCAGCATGGATGGATTAGGCCACAAATCTGCGGCACCGTGACCATGGAGGATCGGCATAACGAGTCGGCAAGCCAAGCGGTCCTTTACTGACGCTATCGGCTGTGCTGGCGGTTATCTTATCCCTGAGCGTGTTCTCCACACCGAGCCTCGTAGCTGCGGCGGAAAAGCTCGGGACCGTTTCCGTCAGTAGCGAGCGCTCCGGAAGCAGGGTCGCCGGCGGCGGCGGTGAGTCCTGCGGCGTATCCACGCCGGCAATCAATTCCACAACCTCGAAGTAACATCAACGGGCCGCATGGCGAAGACATACTTATGGACTTTGTGTACGAACGGATGCCACCATTGGTTCTTGAGGGCTGGTACGAAACACATGCGGTTCCGTCAAACGCGCGAGGCACGCGGCATCTTCAATGTGCGTCGAGTGGGTGATGCAGGCCGCTCATGGACGTAGATCCGCGAGGACGGCATCGAGGTGGCGAACGATGAGTGAGAGGTGGCCCTCGTCCGGTAGCGAGCGGACCTCGCTATATGAAAGCGCGGCTGCCAGATGGTAGGCCATCGCCGGAGGCACGATGTTATCGGCCAGGCCCTGCCAGATCCTCACCGGTACACGTACTTCCTCTAGCCGAAAGTCCCATGGCCTTGCCAGCAGCGTAAGCTCCCATGCGGCTCCGCGCCCGCCCTGGCGCAGTGCCTCCGCCGTGCTCTCCGCGAACAGCGCGCGGTAACTCGGATCGGCGAGCACCGCGCGGTCCGCCGGGGGCGCGCTCGCCAGCATGTGCGCGAGGTAGCGCTGCGGATGCCTGCGCACCAGCCGCGCTACCAGATCGACGGCGAGCCGCGCCAGCGGCGGCATGCGCGAGCCCGCCGCCAGCGCCAAGCGGTTGAGCGTCACCATACCGTCGATGAGATCCTTCCGGGTGCTCGGTCCGAGCGCGCAGGCCAGAGCCACGCGGCTCACACGTTCGGGAATGCGCGCGGCGCAGGCGAGGGCATAGGGGCCGCCGCCGGAGACGCCGAGGACGGTGAAGCGCTCCAGGCCCAGCTGCTCCGCCAGCGCCGTCACGTCTGCAGCCCAGGCGCCGATAGTGCGGCCAGGCTGGAACGTGGATTCGCCGAAACCGGGGCGATCGGGCGCAAGCACCCGCAGACCAAGCTGGCGAGCGGCGTGCGCCGCCAGGCGCGCCTCGAAACGAGAACCCGGATAGCCGTGAAAGTAGATCACCGGCACACCACCCGACGCGCCCAGCGCCAAGCACGCGAGGGTGCGACCATCCGCGAGCATAATGCGGTACTCCGTCTCCATAGCCTCCTTGTCGGGTACCCCGCCTTTCCGTGACGCATTTGCGAACTGCAGCATATTCGCAAGCGCTTAGAAGAAACCGAGATAGCGCGCGCTTATTAGTAGCAACACAGCGGCAAGCAGAGCCTTGAACCACGTCTCACGGAAGTATTTGCTCACCCGCGGGCCGATGTAGGACCCCGTCGCGGTTCCCGCCAGCAATAGCATGAGTAAGGGAATATCAAGCCGCACGCCGAGAAATACATAATTGGTAATCGATGTGACAGAACTGATAAGGATCGCCAGTGCCGCCGTTCCGGCCACGATGGCCATGGGAAGACCCAGCAAAATCGACATGAAGGGTACCAATAAAAATCCGCCACCCACACCCAGGGCCGAGGAGACCACGGCAACACCGAGTCCGACCAGAAATGGCGTCCAGGGACTGTAACCAAAACGTTCATTGCCGAACGTGAATTCGAACCGCGTCACGGAAAAACCAACCTGCTGCACACCCAAGGTGTAAGGTGCGGTACCGCCGTGCATCAGTCCCTCAAAGGCCGCCGCAGCGCGCTTGGCGCGTGTGCTGCCCGACCGCTTGTCGCGAACAAGCCCCCAGCCCAGTTGCACGGCGATCAACAACACAAACAGTCCGAAGACCGGTTTGAATAGTCGCAACTCGCCAAGGTAGCTCACCGACAAAGTGCTTCCGATCAGCGCACCGATGACGCCGCCGGCCCCGAGCAAGAGAGCCAGACCGAGGACGAGTCGGTCCTGACTATAATAGCTGGGCACGGCAACGAGCGGTGAGACCAGGGTTAACGTCTGCGCCATGGGCTTGACGAGGTTCGCATCGGTCACACCCAGCACCGAGATAAGACCGGCCGAGGCGAGAATACCGCCGCCCGCCCCGAGGATTGAAAACACAAGACCGACCGTGAGGCCCAAGGCCAGGGGGACCCAAGGTGCCGCACTGATTCCACTGACCTCAAATACCATCTTCCGGCCCGCAGTGTATGTCTCCGAGGAATCCCCTGACCCATCTAGGGATGCCGTTCCACCAGACGCAGACTGTCAGCGCCGCGTTGACCCAGTGCTTCCACGTCGCCCGGTCGGTGCAAGGTAGACGCGAAAACATGTTCGCGGAACATTGAAATGCTTTTCACTTACTTCTTTGCGTTAATGGCGTACTTGCGGGGATCTCTCTCGAATTCCCGCTGACAGACCGGACAGCAAAGATAGTACTGCTGTCCCTCATAGCTCACGACAATATGGGCCTTGTTTCGGTTGATCCGCTTGCCACAAACAGGATCGATGTGTCTTCTCATGCGTGTCCTCCTACGTCCGTGACTCTAAGCACGCCAGCCGTGACGGCTGCGCTCGAGGCAATCCCGATGCCGCGTCGGCGGTTACCACCCGAGTCTCACACTAAGCAAGTCGTTCTCCTCAAATCAATGCAGATGACCGGTTGGTCGCTGAGTGCCCTCCTCGCTGTTCTGCTGCTTATGTCCGCCACACCCTCCGCCATGGCCGCCATGCCGGTGGCCGAAAAAATGCATAGCGATAAAGACCCCTGCAATTGCCACCCAAAACCAATTTTCCGATAACCATTCCATGAAACGACCTCCACTCAAGAAAGATTCAGCGCGCTGCAACCACGGCGCGAATGACCACTCACTTACCCGCATCCTCCGCCCGCTCGGGCAGTTTCAATGCAGTTGCGGCTTCTCCGTGTACAAGGCTACAACCTGTGCGTCAGTGTCATGTCAATAATGGCCAGCAGGGGCGAGCCCGCGACGGTGCTGTCATTTCTTTTACCGTAATGGGCCGAAGGGCGTAGGCGGGACGCGTCTGGATGTACTTGCTACTAACAGCGTGCTGTTGCTTTGATCTGGCTCAAAGCAGGGCTGCAGCGTTTTGGCTATTTAAAATTTTCTTCTTTCTCTAAAAAGCCAAAAACAGCCCGGTGCGATAAGACGAGCTTGGAGTGCGCCCCATCCGCGGCACTCGCACCCGGCCTCAGCGATTGCAGCGCGATCGGCAGTGCCGCTATTTGCAGTGCATCCATGTAGTTACGCAAGATCATAAGGGCCTCCTTCACGCCGCTACTCGCAAGCTTTCACCTGTTGCGTCTTCAAGGGCGCCTCGGCGCCTGCCGACGAAGCTGGATGCAGGAACCAGATCTGGTAAAGCGAAATCAGGATTTGCGCCGCCAACGCCAGGCCCAAGGCCGTCCCAGCGACAACAATCGTATAGGCATAGTGGGGATCCCACTTCGTCAAGAACCACGCAAGAACATCGACGAATACTGCAACGAAGGGCGTCAGGATAAACGTGTACTTCAACCAGCCCGGCAGGCTCGCTAGGCGGAAGATGAGGCCGACACCCAGCAATACCAGGCCAATCCCAAACAAATGAATGTGGGAGAGCTTCATCAGCGTATGTACGGCCACGCCTGTATCCACCTGTGCGACTTGCTGTACGCCTTCCCAGATAGAAAGATTCGGCATTTTCTCCTCCACCAACGTGGGCGGGGCGTGGCATTCGAGGCATTTCTTCGCGAGGATCGGCCGGATCTTGGGCTCGTAGTCCGCCTGCGGCGCGCCGTTGCGCAGCCACAGAATGATCTCGTTGCGATCGTCCACGTTGATGAACCGGGCCATCGGCCCGCGGAGCGCCTCCTCCAGGCGGCTGCCACTGCGGTTACCGTAGTAGTTTTCAGCGATATCCTCGATCGACAGCCCGGGCTTGCCGTCGTGGCCCGCGTGGCTAGTGTAGAGGTAGACCAGCGCCATCAAATAGCCGAGGCCTACCAACAACAGGAACGCCGTATACAGGAGCTTCTCGCTCATCGTGCAGTCGTAAAAACGCCGCGACATACGCGCCTCCGATTCACTCAAACGGACACATTGGAGCCTGCCCTTGCAGGACGGTTTGCGTTAATCGATTCGGCCACCAGCCCTGTCCTGGATATGGGGTATCATGACTTGAACGCACCCCCAGCGCCGATGCAACCCGTTATAGATTGGACAGAACACGAGCCCAGCATACGAACGGTCTCCATTCAAGAAAGATCCAACCTGTGCCCAGTCATCTGGCCACATCCTCCATCCACTCGGGGCAGTTTCAATGCAGTTGCCGTTTCTCTGTGTAGAACGCTACAACCTGTGCGTGAGTGTCATGTCAATAACGGCTGGCAGGAGAAGCTTCCGAGCAGGCGAGCTCGCGACGGTGCTGCCCTAGGTCTTCCCGAAACCATGTGGGTAGATTGATGCGGAGACAACGGTGGAATGGGAAGTAGTATTGGCGCTTTGCGAAATAGCTGATATGCGTAGCGGCAGCCGGAGACTTCAGGATCTCGCAAGGAAAGTGCATGCGCGTGCGCCTAGCCCCGGCTCCTCAGCGACGAACACGCTTCTTTCGCGGCTTGGGTGTACCGGCAGCCGCACGCCGTCGATCATCGTGCTCGTCTGACCTTCGCCACTGCAGCCGGCCCTCACTCAGCTCACCCACGCGCCAGACCCCGAATATGAGCACCGCTAAGCCGACCAGAACATTGTTCCAGGTCATGATTATCGAGGTATAGTTCCAAGTGTTCGGGGCAATGAGTAGCCAGATCCCCAGATAGACCACGACCCATTCCTGCCACGGGGTGTTCAACTTCGTGTGCGTCGCCCAGATGGCAAACGCCGCGATCAGCGTGCCGGTCAATAGGCAGCTGAGAACTATATGAGGCTCCCTCGCGGGGTCGACGCCGAGCGGCCACGGCGAGGCCGCCATCCAGACTCCCAGCGCTGCATTGAGCCAATCTTTCCACACAGTTCGGTCTATCGAGGGCACCGCCCTAGTTCCGATTTAGCGCAGTATCCGGTCGACCGCTAGGCGCCACCGGCTGCGGGCACGTCAGCGACCCGACCATCTGCTCGACCTCCCGGGCGTAGTCCTCCGCCGGGGTGTGTTCGATGACTGCGCTCGCCCTGAAGTTCACTTTTAGTTCGTCGCAGTACCAAAAATATTCGACAAACGCACCCATCGACAAGCCGCTTCCTTTATGACCAAAGTCATAGCGGAACATATATCGCTTGTTTCCCTTGACATCACTCACCGCCCGTGCGGTACGCGTTATCGCGATATCGGTACCGAACATCGATGCCTTCGGCTCGGCCGCGTTCCTGGCCGCCTGCGCTTTCCTTTCATAGCCCGCCATGGTCTTAGCAGATCCAGCGAAGCGCGACGCCGCGATCGTCAGACTCGAGTGCTCCTTTTCGTATCGCACGCTCGTCCAGCGTAGGCCGCGGGTTTCCTCGACCAACCTCCATCCTTCTACCACCGTCGCCGGGCGTAACTCTGCGAGCGTGAGATCGATCCGAAAGTAGTACGCGTATAGACCCAGGGCGGCACCTATGGACAGGCCAATGACCAAGACGGCCAGGAGGCTGTATCTGACCGAAGCCATGTTCGCGTAAGGCACGAAGGAGCGACGTCTGATAATGCCGGTCGCTACGCCGCCGCCAAGCGCGGTCACAACGGGCAGCGCGGGTATGTTGACCCCCGCGAAGGCGCTGAGCTTTAAAAGCAATCCGCTCAACAGACTGACAGCGATGGCTATGCCCCATGGACGCAACTGCGGGGTCTCTATCAACCTCGGCGCGAAATAGATCCCGACGATCAAGATGGACACGAGAATAACTGGTAGGACAAGCCCCACGAATACACCGACAAACCAAAGCGCCGTGTAGACAAGAGTACCCAGAATCGACGCCACGACGATCTGCACGGCTTTCTTCCCTATGACTCCAGGTCGGGACCCACCTTGAGCTTGAAGTGGGGCTCGGCGCGGGCCTTGACTAGCAGCAGCGGACAGGTCAGCACCTCCATCAGACCCTTGAGCACCTGCGCGCGACCGCGCACGAATGCGCCGTGCCACCCGACGACGAGCAGATCAACATCGCGCTCCTGCATCGCCTTCAGCGTCTGTGCCTTGACGTCGCCCCGGTGAATGGAGAAGTCCTCAATGCAGCGCGTCTCTTCGGCACTGCAAAGCGCGCACGCACGCGCGACGAAATGCTCAAGCATCTGTGGATATTCGTGGTGCGCGGCATCGCAGTAGCACCGCGTGACGTCCTCTCCTGTCTCCGACTCGACCACATGGACAACTGCAAGCTTGAGATCCAATGCGTTCGCGAGTCGGATCGCCACGGTGAGCGCCTCATCGGGCCGCGGCTCCCCGCTGAGCGGCACTAGCGCCCGCTTCCATGGCTGAGCCGCCTGGTACCGGGCCGGCAGGAGCAGCGTGGGCACTGGGCTCGCCTCGATGACCGCGCGTGTGACATGGCCGATCAGCTCCGGGCTCGCGGTGCCTTCAACTTTGCCGCGCATATCCAGCGATTGCCCGCGAGCCGCCATCACGATCAGGTCGATGGCATGGCGCTCGACGGTATTCAAGATCTCCCTAGCGGGATCGCCGGCACTCTGGTGCAGGGTAATGCGCGGCCAAAGTTCCTTCGCCACGCCGAGGCGCGACAAGGCGTCTTTCGACGCCAGCGGCTCGCCGAGCACACTCAGGACGTGCAGCGTTGCTTCCAGGCGCGAGGCGAGCCAGGCCGCGCAGTCGATCGCCTTGGCCGAAACCTCTGATCCATCGAGCGGCAGCAAGATCGAATCAAACGGTCTCATGACACGTCCTTTTGGTTCCGCACCTCAACGGGGTACGTACGGCCGCGGTAGGTGAGCGTAAGCGCCACCGAATCCCACTCGGGCGGTAAACACGGAAGGGCGCCGGGATTAGCCACGCCGTCCTCGGTCAGGCGCACGCCCAGCATGCCGAAGACCAGCGCCTGCCAGGTCCCGCCCATGCACGCAGCATGCACGCCGAGCCCGCCATTCGCCATGACGTTCGAGAGATCGAGCCACAGACTCTGGCGCCAGTAACGTTCGGCCTCAGCGCCGAGGCCGAGCCGCGCGGCGATGGCCGCATGGATCGACGGCGAGAGACTGCTACCGTGGTCGGTGATCGGCTCGTAATAATGGTAGTTGGCCGTCACCACCTCGATCGGGAACCGATCCGGAAAGAGGTAAAGCAGCATTAACACATCCGCCTGCTTGATGAGCTTCATCCGGTTGATCTCAGCGGCATCGAAAAGTCGAGTGATCGGCGCCTTGAAACGCTCGGTCTTTTCCAAGGGGTAGCCTTCGAGGTCAAAAAAGCCCTGGAACTGCTCGATGATACCGTCCCGGTTGGGCTCGGGAAGAAAGAGCCGATCCGCCACCGCCTGCCATTGCACGATCTCAGCCTGCGCAATCCCAAGCCTCGAGGCGAGCCCATCCCATTGTTGCGGACGCGCGGTCTGCAGCCAATCGGCGGCCCAGATCGCTTTCTCCACATTGAACTTGGCGAGCCAGTTGGTATAGGCATTGTCGTTGACCGTGTGGTGGTACTCGTCGGGCCCAGTCACGCCGCGGATGTGATAGCACTCGCCCTCGCGCGTGCAACGACTCGCCCAGAACCTGGCGGTTTCCAACAGGATTTCGACACCCGCCGTTTGCATGAACTCCCGATCTTGCGTCCCCTCCCAGTACCGCCAGACGCCATAGGCGACATCGGCCGTCACGTGCACCTGCTCCGTGCCGGTGAAGATAGGAATCGCTTTCTTGCTCGTTTTTAAAATAATCGAATTCGGCGTCGCGTCTTCGCCGGTGACGGTCGACTCCCAGGCATAACAAGCGCCCCGATAACCCAGCTCGGCCGCTCTTTTTCTTGCACCGTCGAGCGTGTTGTAGCGATACATCACCAACGAGCGCGCGATATCGGGGCACGTGTGAACGTAAAAGGGCAGCATGAACATCTCGACGTCCCAAAAGACATGCCCTTCATAGGCGCGCCCCGAAAGCGTCCTCGCGCCCACCGACACCTTGGGATCGTGATCGGCGGCGATCCGCAAATGATAGACATTGAAGCGAAGCGCCTGCTCCACGGCAGGCTCACCGACGACCCGGATATTCGCCTGTCGCCAGATGTCGGACCACGACGCCTCGACTTCTGTCATGGCGTCATCGAACTGCCTCCAATCCTTTGAGCGCAGGTGCGCGTGCGCAGCCTCAAGAGGGTCGGTCGCATCGCGGCTGGTGAACAACGAAATGTAACGCCGAAATCTGAGCCGCTTGCCGGCGGGCGCTTCGATACTCCAGCGAGCGCCTTCTTGGTCGGTGCCGAGCAGCGTCGTGCGCGAGGCAATGCAGACCTTGAAGCCCGAGGCTTTGGTTTTGAACAGGTTGAGCTCGGGCCCGTTATCCAAGGCTTTGCTGTCGAGCCGTATCAGGTGTGGATGATCATACTCGAGCCCCGAGAGCCACAGCGAGGTATCGAGGTTCAGCTGTTCCGAACCGGCTTCGCAGGTCAGCTCGATTTCCTGAAGAAGCAGGTGCGGGTCGGCCATCGACGCGCAACGCATCGTTTTCATCCGCGCCGTTCGCCCTCGATCGTGTTCGAACAGGTAGTGCTCCAACAGCACCCCGCGCTTGAGATCCAGAATGCGGCGATGATCGCGCCATGCCGCGTCTAAGAGGTCAAGCGCTTGATCGTCGACGGCGAGGCGGATGCCAAACGGAAACGGAAGGGAAACGAGCTCCGCATACGGATAACCCGTGCGGTCCTCGGTCATGAACTCCAGTTCGGAGTAAGGCAGCGTCGCCTGCTTCTTGTCATAAATGCCGGCGATAAAGAGATCGGCCTGAGAGCCGGGCAGCGGCGTATCCGGCGCCCCGCGCACGCCGAGACAACCGTTTCCCACGGTGAAGAGGGCCTCCATCTCGCGTTCCCGGGCGGGATCGAAGCCTTCCTGCTCGATGCGCCACGCGAGTGTTCCCTTGTCAGCCATTTAGGACCTCTAGCATCGACCTTGTCAGTACGGCCACTTCCAGTCGCGGATCTCCGCCATGTCCTCGCCGTAGCGGGTGATGTACTGCTGGTGCTCGATCAGTTTGTCGCGCAACCGTTGCTTCGTGTGGGCGGCCAGGTAGCCGAGCGTGGGCACCCGGTCGATCACATCCATGACGAGATGGAAGCGATCGAGATCGTTGCGCACGCACATGTCAAAGGGGGTTGTCGTAGTCCCCTCCTCCTTATACCCGCGCACGTGGAGGTTCTTGTGGTTCGTACGCCGGTACGTGAGACGATGGATCAGCCAGGGGTAGCCGTGGTAGGCGAATATGATCGGTCTGTCGGTCGTGAACAACGCATCGAACTCTCGATCGGCGAGCCCGTGGGGATGTTCCTCTTTCTGCTGCAGCGTCATCAGGTCGACGACGTTGATCACGCGTATTTTTAGATCTGGGACAGATTGACGAAGCAGGTCGACCGCCGCCAGTGTCTCGAGCGTGGGCACATCGCCGGCACAGGCCATGACCACGTCAGGGGCAGTGCCGTCATCGTTGCTTGCCCACGTCCACAGACCGATGCCGGCGCTACAATGCTTGATCGCCGCGTCCATATCGAGCCACTGCGGCTGGCGTTGCTTGCCGGCGACGATCACGTTGACAAAGTCACGGCTGCGCAGGCAGGTATCGGTGACATAGAGGAGCGTATTGGCATCCGGCGGCAGATAGACACGGATCACATCCGCCTTCTTGTTTACGACATTGTCAATGAATCCTGGTGGCTAAACCCATTATGATCCTGCCGCC
>CAYGAS010000120.1:0-2284 GCA_964347935.1 uncultured Nitrospiraceae bacterium
AGCAACTCCTCGCCGCCTACGCCGAGATCGACATCGCGCTTGACCCCTTTCCCTACTCCGGTGGGTTGACGACGCTGGAAGCGCTGTGGATGGGGGTGCCCGCGGTGACGCTCAGCGGACAGACCTTTTGCGGGCGCCACAGCACGAGCCACTTGAATAATGTCGGTCTGCCCAAGCTCGTGACCACCACGCCCGAGGAATACGTGGCCGTGGCGCTTGCACTCGCAAGCGATCCCGAACGCCTGCGCGCGCTGCGCCAGGGGCTGCGCGAGCGCATGGCCGCCTCCCCGCTTTGTGACGCCAAGGGTTACACCCGCGACCTCGAGGCGGCCTATCGGCAGATGTGGCAGAACTACTGTAACGAGTAGCGAGGACCGGGTAGCGAGAAAGCGGGGTTTTAGGGTTTACTAGCCGCTCGTCACTAACCACTCGCCACTGCGTTCATGAGTGACATCGACCAAGCCCTCAGCCATCACCAGGCGGGGCGCCTTGATCAGGCCAAGGCGGCCTATCTGGCGATACTCGCCCACGAGCCCGAGCATCCGGATGCACTGCACTTATTAGGGGTGCTCTGCCATCAGTGTAGCGAACATGAAAAAGCCAAGACGTGCATTGAACATGCGATACAGCTTCGGCCACACGTTGCGATGTACCACAACAATCTGGGCGAGGCGCTACGGGCGCTAGGCAAGCATGAACAGGCCGTTGCTGCTTACCGACAGGCACTTTCGCTAAAGCCGAACTACGCCGATGCATACAATAATCTTGGCCTCGCGCTCGAGGCTCTCGGCAGCTTGACCGATGCCATCGCGGCATTTACGAGAGCACTGGCACTGGCACCAGATCCTCAAGTCCATTGCAACCTCGGCAATGCGCTCCGCCATCAGGGTCGACTCGACGAAGCCACGGCTGCTTATGAGGCAGCCGTGCGGCTCGATCCGGATTTTGTGGAGGGGCACAATGATCTGGGTGTTGTCCTCACCCAGCGTGGCGAGTTGGCACGTGCCATCGCTGAGTTCCGGCGGGCGCTGACGCTGCGGCCCGACTTCGCGCAGGCCTATGACAATCTCGGCAGGGCACTGGAGCAACAGGGCCCGTTGGCAGAGGCAGTAGCCGCCTTCGAGCATGCTGTCCGACTCCGTCCGCACGCGCAGACGTACTGCAGCCTGGGAGACGTGCTTTGCCGACAAGGCGACTATGCAGGTGCGGTCACCGCATACAGGATAGCGGCCCAACATGAGCCCGATCTTGCTAAAGCCCACGTCGGACTCGGCATAGCACTGAAGGAACAGGGTGACCTCGACGCCGCCATCCTGGCTTACAGACGCGCGATTGAGCTTAAGCCCGATTATGCCCTTGCGCACTTTGGCCTTGGCAATGCGCTCCGCCAGCAGGGTCGACTCGAGGACGCGATTGCCGCCTACGAGCACGCGATCGAGTGTCGCCCCAAGTTTGCGGAAGCCTACGCAAGTATCGCAACGGTACTCATCGAGCAGGACCGATTCCAGGAGGCACGCGAGGCTTACTATCGCCTCTTTCGAGTTACCCACGGCAACGCGCTGTGGAAAGCACAGAGCTTTGCTACGACAGCATCCCCGGAGACCGGACTCAAACCCATTCGCACCAGCGACTTCGATTTGACGAGTAGCGCCGAGCAACTTGCCTACCTTCTGGAGGAGAAAAAAATTGATCCCTCATTCCGGCAGATGTTATCGCTATATGAGGCCGTTTTAAGCGACATCGGTCCGGCCTTAAAAGAGAGCGATACCGTGACCCTTACAGCCGCGCAAACGGCTCAAATCGCTCCATTTCATCAGAAAGTCATTCACTACGTCGACACACCGCGCGTGACGCCGCATGTAATAAATCCGAAACTCAACTTCGCGGAGATTGAGGATGCCTACCTGGCATCGCCGCTCGCGGTCGTTTATTTCGATGACTTCTTGACTCCGCAAGCGCTACATGCGTTGTGGCAGTTCTGTCTCGACGCGACCATCTTTTTCGCGCGCGGCGCTGGAAAGATTCTGACGTCTTATTTGGGCACAGGGTTTCATTCCAGCCTTTTGTTTCAGATCGCCGCCGAATTGAAGCAACGGTTCCCGCGTATACTCGGTCCTCACGTGCTGGGCAATATGTGGGCTTACCGCTATCCACCCAAAGGCGAAGGCGTAGGCGCGCACACCGACCAGGGTGCGGTAACGTTCAACTTCTGGATAACGCCAGATGACGCCAATCTCGAGCCGGGGACTGGAGATTGGCGTCATCTGGCGTTAACCAGAAGTTG
>CAYGAS010000121.1:0-16213 GCA_964347935.1 uncultured Nitrospiraceae bacterium
AGGTCCATGCCTTTCGGGAAGTACTGCCTCAATAGGCCATTGGTGTTCTCATTCGATCCCCGCTGCCAGGGGTTTTGTGGGTCGCAGAAGTACACCTTGATGTCGGTGGCGAGCGTGAAACGCTTGTGAGCGGCCATCTCATGACCGCGATCCCAGGTCAGTGACTGGTAGAGTTCTTTGGGCAACTTGTGCGCCTGTTTGATGAGCGCATTGATCACGGTCTCGGTGTCCTTGGCTTCGACCTTGGCGAGCATCACGTAGCGCGTGTGGCGCTCAACCAGGGTGGCGATCTGGCTGTTGTGGCTACCAAACAGCAGATCGCCTTCCCAGTGACCCGGCACGGCCCGGTCTTCAACGGCAGCGGGGCGCGCACGGATCGATACGGTGTCCGTAATCTGCCCCAGTCCCTCGCCCTTGAGGCGCTTGTGCCTCGAGCGGCGCATCGCGCGCTGGCTTCTTAAGTAGTGCAGCAGCTCCTTTTTCAGCGCCCCGCGGGCCTGGATGAAGAGCGTGCGATAAATGGTCTCGTGGGACACCTGGAAGTTCTCATCGTCCGGATACGTGTGCTTCAACCAGCCGGCGATCTGTTCCGGCGACCAGAACTGCCTGAGCTTGCTCGCCACGAGGCGGGCGAGCGCACGGTTTTGCACCAGTTTACAGCGCTTGGGACGAAATGCCCGATCGCGGGCCGCTTGATCGGCTTGGCCCGCCCGGTAGCGTCGCTGGCCCCCGTTGCGGTGAAGCTCCCGGCTGATCGTCGAGGGGGAGCGACTCAGTGACGCTGCGATTGACCGCATTGAGCGCTTGGTCACTACCCCGCGGGAGATCTCTTCGCGTTCTGCTAACGTCAACGCCAGTGAAGAGCGCCGCCTTCGCGGTGGCCTGATGCCACCGGTCTCCGCGAGGATGCGCTGAACCGAGGAGTGCCCTCGGTCAAAGAGCCTCGCAATGGCATGCAGCGAATCGCCCCGCTGCCAACGCTCCCACATTACAGCCTTCTGCGCTTCCGTGTAGTAGATCCTCGCCCGCTGCTTCATTTGCAACATCCCCCTCTTTGTAGTCAGAGACTCGATGTTGCATCGACCGGTTGAGATCGCAGCCGTTTGCAGCCAGTAGCAGAGTCGATATCCTGATTGATTCAATGGCCGCTATCTGCAGAGAAGCAGTCGGTCGAACTCCATCTAATTTGTCTGCCCGATCAGATACCGACGCGTGCAATTCAAACCTGATCGTCTCTGCGTCTTCCGCTTCCTTGACGGCGGTCTAACTTGAGGCGCTTCACGCCGCGACGGTCTGGAAAAACACGCCGTACCTGCCGCCGCCGCGATGGTCGTTTGCGGCTTCCCGTTTTTGTCTGTCCCGTCATCACCGTACCTGTCTTATCGTGCCAGCTACAAATATAGGTCACAAACCGTGTAGCAGCAGAGACGGGGGCATACCGTAGAGGGGCCGTTAGGCGAGCCCAGGCGGGTTCCAGGTCTCCATCATCTTGAGGCGCGCGGCCTCTAGGCGTTCGGACATCAGCGCGGCAAACCGTTTCAGCAGCTCGAATCCGAACCGTGGCTCCGCCTCGCATCGAGCCAAGATGGCGGGGCCGTCGAACTCGAGCAAATCCGTGTCTTGTTCCGCTTTCGCTTGGAAGCTCCACCTATAGGGTGCGATAAGCCAAGACCATCCCGCGACCTCATCGTTGCCGAGGGCCTGTATCTCGAGTGGCGGACCGTATACCGACGGGATCTGTATCGAGATACGCCCGTCGCATACGACATAAAATTTTTCAGCAGGCTCACCCTGTCGAAATAGCATCTCGCCTTTTTCTATGCGAAGCTTTCGCGCATGTTGGGACAGGATCGCAATGTATTTTTCATCGAGCCCGGCGAACAAGGCCTGTTGGGACAAGTAATGCTCAATAGCGTCTGTTTTCACGCGTACCTCCGCTGCTCAAATACCGGGTCGTGTGCCAATTATACGAAAGGAGCGAATAGTGTTCACAAGGATTGTCTGCAAAGCAACTGCTTCGGGATGCTTGGTGCCCACGCTCGACTGGACAATAATCTAGCCTGGTCACTCCAGCACGATAGCGATGTGTTTGCATCGGGGACGTGCTTAGCGTTAGTGACGACGGAGCACTGACTGCGAGTGAGGCTTGACATGGATTTCCCGCATGCGAGGCGACCGCCGTTAGAGAACGGACTGCTGCGTTGTCGTCCCGAAGACTTTATTGTACACGAGCACGTCGCCGTGACACCCGAAGGTCAGGGCGATCATCTCTGGTTGCGTATTGAGAAGCGCGGGTTTACGACAGATCGCGTTGCGAGAGTGCTTTCCCTTGCAGCCGACAAACCTATTGGCGACGTCGGCTACGCAGGCCTCAAAGATCGACACGCGGTTACGGAGCAGTGGTTTAGCATTCACCTTTCGCGTGCCCGCTCTCTTAGCTGGCTTGATACACTGCCTGAGGGGATCGCGGTTCGTCAGCACGCGTGGCACACGCGAAAGCTCAGAAAAGGCGCATTACGTGGCAACGCATTCGATATCATTGTGCGCGATGTCTGCGGCGACATCGATAGCGTTGTGGAGACTGTGCGTTTTCTGCGCGAGCAAGGCTTTCCAAATTACTACATGGAGCAGCGCTGGGGTATCGACGGGTCAAACTTGAAGCACGCGGCCGCCATGTTGACCCGGCGGATCCGAGTGCGGGACCATTTTCGCAGAGGCATTTATCTCTCGGCAGCGCGGGCACTTATTTTCAACCGGGTCTTAAGCGCGCGCGTTCGCAGGGGCACATGGGCGAGCGCGCTCAGTGGTGATGCCTTCATGCTTGACGGTTCCCACAGCTTTTTCGTTGAAGAGCACATCGATGAGAAACTGATGACGCGGGTCGCGTCCGCAGACCTCCATCCCACCGGGCCGCTGTGGGGCGTGGGCGAACCGCCCACGCGTGGTGAGGTACAGGTACTGGAATGCGAAGTAGCGCGAGATGAGGCGACGCTAAGCTCCGGCCTGGCCGGGTTCGGTATGAAACACGCGCGGCGCCCCCTGCGCACGATACCGAAAGACCTGCGGCTCGAGTGGCCGGCTGCGCGCACCTTGCGTGTTCGTTTCTATCTGCCGGCGGGTAGCTACGCGACCGCGTGTCTGCGTACACTGGTTGGCTATCGCGTCTCGGACGAGTTTGCCTCTAAACAGACTTCGAGCCTTCTCGCGAGCCCGCTTGAAGACCTGAGCTAGATGGTATTGAGGTCGTCGAGGGGTTATACTGCCCGGCGCCGCAGCTTATGGAGGTCAGTTTTTTCGGAAGTCCCTGCCTAAGGTTCGCCCGCAATACCCCTTGTTAATCTGGCGGCAGTTCATGTCTAATTTTTTGAGGATCTTTCACCCATGCGTACGGGAACTGTAAAGTGGTTCAGCGAGGCCAAAGGTTATGGCTTTATCACGCCGCAGGATGGCGGCAAGGACGTGTTCGTGCATCACTCGGCCATTGCGGGCACGGGCTTTAAGACCCTGGCCGAGGGGCAACGCGTGACGTTCGACGTCAAACAGGGTCCCAAGGGCCTGCAGGCGGTTGACGTGAGCCCCAGCCGTTAAATTAGGGCATCGCTAGCATCACTTGACGAGACCCCGCCCTCAGGGCGGGGTTTTCTTTTCTGGGATCAACGTTTATTGCGACCGTTGTGTACTGTGCGCATCGTCGCTCACCAGTGAAGTCAGTCGATAACGCTCTACGCTGGGGCAAGTTGTTGGTGCCATGATCGACCGCAGTATGCGTGCAGTGGACATGATGGTGGCGCCAACATGGCGTGCAGTCCTGTTGTCCAGCGGTTTGCTTGGGTTTGTTGCCGCGAAAGCGGCTGACATGCACTGCTTGCTCGATGAAAACGTCAATCAAGCACATACGTGGAATCGGTTCGTCGCCGCCCTGTAGCACCTGGCGTGGCTAAGGCATCTGAATTTTGCCGCCCCCAGGCAAACCGCCTGGCCCATAGCCGCCAGCTCCGGGTTCGGGGATGACAATCGATGAGGCAGCCTCGCGGCGCATTTCCTGCAACTCTTTCACGGCCCGATTAATCGCTTCCTTGGCGGTTGCGGAGAATTTCTCGACCGCCTCCTTCAAATTCCGTGCATCGATTTCAAAAGCGAGCGGGACGGCGCCGACGGCGGTGACGAGCTGGGCCTGACCGACATAGAGCACTTTGCGACTGTTGTCCGTCGAGCCATCGGCCTTGACCGGTGTTAACTGGCGGATCGTGCCCACTTGGCGGTCGGTATATATTTCCTCGCGGTAGAGATCCATGACATTCATCTTGGGTTCTTTGGGTCGGTCACCGGGTGTCATGACAGTCCTCTCACTCGTGCAGTTCGCGTCTACAGGAGTAGGGTAGCAAATATCGGCATACGTTTGGGTGTTGGTTCTCTTTCTGGAAGCTAAACCGCCTCAAATTGGCCGTTTGGCTATTGGACTCTGGCCTGTGTGCCCCATTCATACATGGCCGATACCGTGCACGAGCGCGCGGCGGCCTTGACCACGCCGCGCCCGCTTCTTCGCTGAAAACGGAGCAATATCGCCTGTTGCACCGTATCGCGCGCGATGTCGGCCGGGACGGCAAAGTTTTCGTCTAACGCCTTTTTGCCGAGGTCAGCGCTGACGTGTACGGTTTCGCCGGCAGTAAAACCGGATAACAGCACACGGTAGGCGTCAGGCGTCTGCATCTCGACGCTCAGCCGGCAGGCCCCATCCTGGTCTGTGAGCGGAAACGGTATCTTCTTAAGGACGCTGCGCACGCTGCCATCGGCGGACACTAATGCAAATTTGGCTGGCTGTGCTTTGACGTAGCCCCGGATCTTGATCAGCAAGTCATTTAGTTTTCCGCGCTCGCCCTCGAAGTTGTAGATGATCTCGCCTTGCGCGTCGACTTCCGCGCGCAGCATGGCCACCGGTTTGTCACTACCGAACGGCACATTCCAGACGACATACTCTTTGTTTGCCGGCAATCCTGCCGCTTTGAACCTGTAACGCACGGCGGTAGCGCCCGCTTCGCGTCGCCTCGACACTTCTTCCAGCTCGAACACGACCCCCGGCGAACTGCGCTCGCCATCGAACTCATTGCTTACGTCGGCGCTAGCTAAGATTGCCGCTTCACGCCTGAGCCTTTTGAGCGCGCTCGGTTGAAAAGAAGCCAGTATCTGGATCCACTGAGCTCTGCGACCCTCGTCGAGCGTTACGCCCCTTGCCGAATAGCTGATCCGGTAGACGCCCTCGTCGCTGCGCACTAGATTCACGATGTCGTGTTGGTCAGGGTGGGACACGCAGTTCTTGACCTGCCACTCGTAGAGCACGTTTTGCAGGTCTTTTTGCAGGAGGTTCCAGGCGGCTTTCGGGCAACGGCGCTCGATCTCCTGGCGCGTCTTGGCGAGCACGTCATCGGGCGAGGCTTGCGAATCGACTAGCTGCAGCGCTACGCGCTCGCTCCAATGCCTGGTCGTTTGTCCTGCCAATAACCATTGCGTGAGGGTCAAGCGCGCGTCATCTGAATGGCGGGCGATATGCCAGGTGCGACCGTCCCACGATTGTGCGCTGGCACCGAGGGCAACGGACGTGAGCACGAGCCCTGTGACACTGGCGACAACGACCGACACCCGCCGAGCCCGAATAGCATTGGGAAGCTGCACAAAACGTGGAGTTCTCTGCATAACGATGATTTTTTCCAATCCTTGCTGGAAGTGAAGCAGATTTAAGTGCTTAACGCATGTATTTCCAGCGCCACGCTCGCTATGAGACGGCCAATATGAGCATCATGCCCAGGCGGATTCTCAAACGAGCACGCCTAGCTCAGCCTGATTGACGCCAATGGTGCATAGAGATTTGTGTCAACGCCACTTGCCATGTACCCTCGCTTGACCCCAGAGGGGAGCGCGATTATCTATATAGTTATGCGTAGGCGCCGTCTTGCAGGGAGCGCTTGGACGAGAGTGATGATCAGAGGATTTTGCCTTATCGTGATTACCGCTTTGACTGCGACGGCGGCCTATTCCGCCGACGCACCGACGTCGTTCACGGTCCCCCCCGAGCTCGAAGACGAAGTGCATTTCTGGAAGCGCGTGTACACGGAGGTAGACACGAATGCAGGATTCATACACGACGACCGTCATCTAAGCGTCGTCTATGAGGTCGCGCGCTTTAGGGAAGCTATGAGTGAACGTGCGCGCAGGTCGCACGTCAAAAAAGCCAAACAGCGCTACCGCAATATCTTGCTCAAGCTCGCGGGCGGCAAACGCGAGGGTCTGAACGACGACGAGCAGCAGGTGCTCTCACTTTGGCCTGACGGAGTGACCCGAGGCGAGCTGCGGGCGGCGGCTTATCGCTTGCGTTTTCAGCTCGGTCAAGCCGAGCGATTTCGCGCCGGCTTGATCCGTGCCGGCGCCTGGGCACCGTACATTCGTGAGACACTTGCGCAGATGGAGCTACCTCCCGAACTGGTCGTCCTGCCGCATGTGGAATCCTCTTATAATCCGCAGGCACGCTCGCACGTGGGTGCAACCGGTTTATGGCAGCTCACGCGCTCCACGGGGCGACGCTATTTGCGCGTTGATGGGACGGTGGATGAGCGTCTCGATCCGTACAGCTCAACCGTCGCCGCCGCGCGCCTGCTCAAGCACAACCGGGATGTCACCGGCAGTTGGCCTTTGGCTATCACGGCCTACAACCATGGTGCGGCGGGAATGCGCCGCGCCGTGCGTCAGCTCGGTACGCACGATATTGTAACCATCGTTCGCAAGTACAAGAGTCGCACTTTTGGTTTTTCATCGCGAAACTTTTATGCCGCCTTCCTCGCGGCGGTCGAAGTGCATTTCAACGCAGAAAAATATTTCGGTCCCCTCGAGCCCGATGAGCCAGCTCAGACGGAGCTCGTGGAAATGCCCGCCTATTTGAGCGTCGCTACGCTGGAAGACGCCTTGGGCATCGACCGCAACACTCTGCAACAGCACAATCCGGCCTTGCGATATGCGGTATGGCGTGGCCACAGGCGCGTGCCGCGCGGATACAAGTTGCGGCTGCCCTACGGCGCTTTAGACGAGCCGGCGAACCTGGTGCTCGCCCGGCTCGGTGCTGACGAGCGCTATCAAGGTCAGCCGCGTGCGGAGGTTTACCGTGTGCGCCATGGCGACACAATCGGTGAAATTGCGACCCGCTTCGGCGTCAGTGAACGCGAGCTGGTTGCCGTCAACGGTCTGGCAAGTCGTCACCGCATTCGCGCCGGCCAGACATTGTATTTGCCACCCTCTGGGGGCGCTCAGATCACGCAGCCGCCGGCGCCTGTAGCCCCACCGGCCGACGGATTCTACGAGGTCCAAGCAGGCGATACACTGTCGTTGATTGCTAGCCGCTTCGGCGTCAGCGAGCAGGCGCTCGTGCAGGCGAACGCGCTGAGCGACAGACACCGCATCAGTGCGGGCCAGCAACTGCGGGTGGCTGCCGACGTCTCGGCGGCGAGCGCTGTCGTCGCACCTGCGCCAGAGCTCGTTGCCAGCGCGGTCGAGCCGCCAGCGGCGACGGACGGCGAGCCCGAGTTGACGCCCACCCAGGTGGCCAGCGTCGAGGCCGCGGAACCGGCCTCCGCCCGCGAAGCCGAGGCGATCGGCCCGACGCTGCCGGCCGCCGCGCACCCGACGCTCGCCGCGGATCCCAGCGACTACTCGGTATCGAGCGATGGCACCATCGAGGTCCAGGCTGCCGAAACGCTGGGCCATTACGCCGAATGGCTGGGGGTGCGCGCATCGGCGCTGCGCCGACTGAATGGCATGCGCTACGGCCAGCCGGTTGTGGTAGGACGCCGGTTGCGGGTCGAGTTCACGCATACCCCTGCGGAGACCTTCGAGCAGCGCCGAGTTGCTTACCATCGTGCTATGCAAGAGACGTTTTTCACCCAGTATCGCATCAGCGATACGCGCGAACATGTCGTGCAGCGCGGGGAGTTGGTGTGGATTTTGTCGCAGCGTCGTTACAGTGTGCCACTTTGGTTGCTGCGTCAGTACAACCCCGATCTCGATCTCAGTGCGGTGTTGCCAGGCGCCGCTATCATTATCCCGGTGCTCGAGCCGCGCCACGAGTCGGTGCCGGAAGGCGACGACACGCCGCAACGCCCGGCCTGACGCGCCACCGGCTTCTTCTGGCGGGCATCCACCACCTGCCGACGAGCACCTCAGACCTGCCGTGGCGCTGACAGGCTCCGTCGTGCCGTCTTGGCGGTGGCCAGCACGGTCGCGACCGTGGCGAGGCTAACGACGCTGACGAGCCAGAAGAGCATGCGCGCGTCCCAATGATCCAGTAGGTAGCCGAATATGATGGGCGCCGTAATGCCGCCGATGTTGTAACCCGTCGATACGAAGCCGAAGACCTTGCCGGTTTCTCCTGCGGGTGTCACGGCACGGATCATCATGTCGCGCGAGGGGGCGACCAGACCATTAAACAGGCCAGCGAGGATGAACAAACTTGCGATCGCGGCGAGTGAGAGCTGAAGCGCGGCCACGAGGACAATACTCGCAGCGAGCAAGACCAGACACAGCGCTACAATGAGATCGTGACGGGCGTAGCGATCGGCGATCCAGCCACCGAGCAGCACGCCCACCGGCGAGGCGAAGAGATAGGCGCTCAAAACTGTACCGGCTTCTCTGAGTGGCGCGTTGTAGATAAGGTTCAGCGCGGACACCGCGAAGTCGCTGATACCGTGACCGGCGACGGACAGGCCGGTGAAGAACAACAGGCCCATAAGAATCGGCCCGCTAAAGAGCAGCCGTAGACCGCCGCGGGTTCGCTTGTCGCCGGGCGACGAGCGTGTGCCGCCGCCTACGGTGCTCGCATCCCGCAGCACATTCGAGTTCAAGGCCATCAGCACGGCAAGCAACCCGCCTGCGAGGGCGCACGTGATCAGCGCCGTGCGCCACCCAAGGAATGTGAGCAGAAAGATCATGGTGACGGGCGCGACGGCAGCGCCCAGAAAGCCGGAGAAGGTGTGAATCGAGAAGGCGCGACCCATGCGCCGCTGCTCGACCGAGGCGGCCAGGATGGCGTAATCCGCCGGATGATAGACGGCATTGGCGAGTCCGGCGACGGTCATGAGGGCGATCAGGGCACCATAGTAAGGGAAAAGCGCAATGAGCCCGAAAGCCACTGCTTCCAGAACGAGCCCACCGATGAGAATGCTGCGGGCGCCGTAACGATCCACGAGAAAACCCATCGGCGCCTGCGTCAAGCCGGTCGTCAAGCTAAGCACGGCGATCGCGAAGCCGAGCTCGGTGAATCCCACGCCATAGACCTCGCGCAGCAGCGGAAACAGGGGCGGCAACAGCAGCAGGTAAAAGTGGGATAGAAAATGACCGGCGCTGACCAGCGCGATCACCTTGGTGTTGCGCGACCTCGCAGCAGAGCTAGCTTCGATCTGCATGTTTAGGATGGTGCGGATAGCACAGCTTGCGGCGAGAAAGCGCTGCGCTCATTCGATCGTTACGGCGAGATCGCCGACGCGATCGATTTGACCCTCGAGCCGATCGCCGCGCACTACACGTCCAACACCCGCCGGCGTGCCGGTGAAAATCAGGTCGCCGGCGGCAAGCGCGACGAATCGGGAAAGATAGGAAATGGCTTCCTCGACTTTCCAGATCTGCTGATTCAGATCGCCCGCTTGCCGCGTTTCGCCGTTCACCTTTAAAGTGATTGCGCCGCTGGTGGGGTGCCCGATCTCGCTCGCCCGTCTTACCGCCGAGCACGGCGCCGAATAGTCGAATCCCTTGGCCATGTCCCAAGGGCGCCCCGTCTTTTTCGCCTCGGCTTGCAAGTCGCGTCGCGTCAAATCGATGCCGGCGGCATAACCGAAGACGTGGTCGAGGGCGGCGCTCGTGGCGATGTCGCGTCCGCCCGAACCCATCACGACCACCAACTCCATCTCATGTTGCAAATCGTCGGTGAGCGGCGGGTAGGGAATCCTGCCGCCGCCCGCGACGATGCAATCGGCCGGTTTGCCGAAAAAAAACGGTGGCTCCCGCGTCGGGTCGCCGCCCATCTCGACAGCGTGATCGGCGTAGTTACGCCCGATGCAGTAAACACGGCGGACGGGCGCCCGCTGATCGCTGCCGGCGACCGGCAGCGACGGTATCGGTGGTAGTGGAAACGCATAGTTATGCTGCTTGCTCATTATTGTGCCCATTTGTCGAAAAGAGATTATGCAGGCGGATCATACCCGAAAAGCGCCTATGGTCGGATCACGCCGTTGCGTCCATGGGCGCGCTCGGGCAAACGAATCTTTCCGCGAGTATACTGGTTACCACTCGGCGACATGTCGGGCATCGGCCGTGATCTGTGCATAGGGTCTGAATTTGCCTGCTCTCGACTACGCAACGGCGACGATCGCCAATCAGCTGTGCTCGCGCAATCGACGCGTCTTGCTGTTCGGCGAACCAGGAGTCGGTAAGTCGACATGGGCCGCTGCAATGGCGCGCACGCTCGGCGCAGCGGGGCGACGCTGTTGGTGCATCTGCGCCGACCCGGGTTTGCCGGTCTTCGGCATCCCGGGAGCCGTGTGTCTCGGCGAATGGCAGGCCGGTAGCTGGATGCTTGCGGATGTCGAGGCGCTGTGCACCCTCGACGCCGGACGCTTTCGCCTCCCGCTGGTCAACGCCGTGCGTGGCTTAGCCGCGCGCGAGTTCGATGGAGTACTGCTGGTTGATGGTCCTGGTGTGGTCCGCGGGACAGCCGCTGCCGAGTTGTTGCCGGGCCTGATCCAGGCAAGCGAGGCTGACGCAGTGGTGCTATTCGCGCGCCAGGGCCAACCACCACTGCTGGCCAGCGAGTTAGCTGCACTCGCTGTCGAGACATTCGTCGTCCAGGCCTCACCGGCGGCACATCGGGCGAATAAAAAACAGCGTGCGCGCCAACGTACACGGCTTTGGGACGCTCACCTGGCACAGGCCGAGGAGCGAATTTTGCCGTTGTCCGGGTTGAAGCTGATTGGCACGCCACCGCCGCTCGATGTCGCTTCCGCCTGGAACGGGCGTCAGGTAGCTTTGCGCGATGAGTTGCGCACGCTCGCTGTCGGTGAAGTCCTTCGCTGCGAGCGCGATCACT
Source organism: uncultured Nitrospiraceae bacterium (assembly GCA_964347935.1). Lineage (GTDB taxonomy): Bacteria > Pseudomonadota > Gammaproteobacteria > Acidiferrobacterales > SPGG2 > SZUA-472. The sequence continues at coordinate 11,120 of CAYGAS010000121.1, forward strand.
TGCGTGTGCGGTTGCCGCCGCAATCGATCGGCGCCCGCGTGCTGTTGGTACGAGACGCGCAACGGGGTCACGAGGGATTTCTCAACACCGCGAAGCCGTTCGCCGCGGCAACCCTGCATTACCTGCCACCGCCGGATGTGACACCCTATCCTGCTCGCGCTAGCGTCAGCGGTCCTTGCCCGATCGTGCGCGTTGGCGCGGCCACGGCAACGCTGGTCAACGGTATTTTCGGCGATCCGCTGTTGCATGTACGGCTGCGACACCATAAGCGCAGCTTGCTGTTCGACCTCGGAGATGGATCACGCTTGCCTGCGCGCATCGCCCACCAAGTGAGCGACGTGTTCGTGAGTCACGCTCACGTCGATCACATCGCGGGTTTCCTATGGTTACTGCGCTCACGTATCGGCGATTTCTCATCTTGCCGCGTTTTCGGGCCACCTGGACTCTCTCAGCATATAGCGGGTTTCGTGAACGGCGTCTGTTGGGACCGCGTCGGCGCGCGCGGCCCGCGTTTCCAGGTCACGGAATTTCACGGCGACCGACTCTTACGTTTTGCCGTGCAAGCGGGGCGCGCTGGCAGCGAAGCGATGGGCGAAGAAGCGGCGGTCGACGGTATCCTGCTCGCCGAGCGCGCCTTTCGCGTGCGCGCGGCCGTGCTCGATCATGGCACGCCCGTCCTCGCCTTCGCATTGGAGCAACCCAAGCAGCTCAACGTCCGCAAGGAAAGGCTGCAGGCACGGTCTCTGCCAACAGGCCCTTGGCTCAGCACGCTCAAGTTGCACGTCGCCGGCGACGAGCGCGAGGCGCGCATTCGCTTGCCCGATGGCAGCATCGAAAGCGTCGGTGTGCTGGCAGATGATCTTATTCTGATCACGCCGGGACAGAAGCTTGTCTATGCGACAGACCTCGCGGATACCCCGCCTAACCGCGAACGGCTCACGGCGCTGGCCAAGGACGCGCATACCTTTTTCTGCGAGGCAACCTTTCTTGAGGCTAATGCCGAGCAGGCTCACCGCACCGGCCATCTGACGGCGCGCGCCTGCGGCGAGATCGCCACCCGCGCAAATGTCGAGCATTTGGTTCCGTTCCATCTGTCACGACGCTACGAGGACGAACCCGCACAGGTCTACTCGGAAGTGCGGGCCGTATGCTCGCGTGTGGTAGTACCTAAGTGATGGCGCCAAGACTTGAACCGTATGCGGGCCGACGCACAGGGTGTCCGAGAGTGGTGTTGGTTCTTGAACCTCGCTCTCACTCCCGCAACAATGTCACCCTTGGTCACCGAGAGATCGACGGGGGTGGATCGGCTCGCCGGTCCCCAGGTCGGTAGCGGGCTATCTACGGTGATTCGACTATCGAACGCCGGGAGCTTGCTCGGGTCTTAAAGGCAGATTGTTCCATTGGAGGTATGCCATCAATGTTTACGCCACTTACCATTCCCTACGGAGCCGTGATGCTCTACAACGTCGCCAAGTTGAAAGCCGGTGTCAGCGTTGATGACGTCGAGCTCGCCATTGGCGAGCTCTGCAATGTGGTCAAGAATACTTACGGTGACGAGAGCGGGGGCTTTATCGGCGGACAGGTCTTCAAGTACACGGGTTTCGTCTCGGCCGAAGGCTCATTCGATGCAAGCCAGAAGAGCGAGGATCACATTGCCATTGTCACCTACTGGCAGTCGTTCGAACAGCACGAGCGATCGCATGCGGACCACATCTTCAAGCAGAAATTCTCCGCGCTGGCGGAGTATTGCTCCGACACCTACGAGATCGGCTACGAAATGTTGTGGCAGGGCGCGCCGGAGTAAGCTCGACCATACCATGGCAACGTTCTGACTGAGGGGAAGTCTCTCGCACCAAGACCGAACCCATGTGACCGATATGGCAGAGCTTGTTTGCTGGAATTGTGGAGGCTCACTCAAGGCCGAACCGCTACCGCTGTCACGGCGGGCGGTGTGTGCAGAGTGCAACGTTGAGCTGCACGTGTGTCGCCTGTGTCAGTTCTATGATCCAAGGGTGAGTGATCAGTGCACCGAGGACCGCGCCGAGCAGGTGCGGGAAAAGGATCGCGCCAATTTTTGCGATTACTTCAAACCCAAGCCCGCAGCCTATGTCAAGCGCGAGAACACCAAGGCGGTGGCGGCCAAGGCAGCGCTCGACGGGCTGTTTGCTGGGGCCGCACCGAGCGGTGCCGCAGGCGTCGAGGGCGATAAAGCGCGCATGCTGCTAGATCAACTCTTCGATCCCGACGATAAGAATGACGAATAGCTCGCCACGGTGCTGCCAGGCGCCGCTCAGGCATGCAGCTCGAGTATGTCACCATCGGCGACCAGATGCTCCCGTCCTACCTGTTGGCCCTGATGTTTGGCATCGCGCCACAGACGGGCGTACTTCAGCGATTGGGCAATCTCCTTGTGTACTAGCAGCGCCACGTCGTGAACGGTCTCCCCACGGCGGACGGTGAAGGGCCTGTCTTTATCGGCCGGTCGGCCGGGTGTTTTGGTATACACGCGTACAATGCCCAGGTGATCGAACAACCAAGGGGCGATTTGATCGAGCCCCGCACCCGTGACGGTCGAGACCGCGATCATGGGATAACGCAGTGCGGTGAGTTCCTGGAAAACGTCGAGTTCTGTACGCAGGTCTGGAATCTTGTCGGCCTTAGTCGCGATCATCAAGGCCGGTAACCGAATGACAAAAGGGTCAAGGACATCATCGTCCTCAGCTTCCGCCTTCTTGCTCCACGTCGGTGTCAGCGTCACGCGCCTTTGGCGCAGGATCTCGTGTAGCGCATTGACTTCGTCCACACATTCGGGATTGCTGAGGTCGATAATAAGCAGACATGCGTCGGCCGGCTGCAACGCGTTAGCGAGCCAGGGCACCGGATGATCAGGCGCAACCGCCGGTAAGTCTACGAGCTGGAAGTGAATGTCCTCGTAGGCGAGCATGCCGGGTTGGGGGAACTGCGTCGTAAACGGATAAGGGCCCACCTGAGCCGTGGAGCCCGTGAGACTCGCATGCAACGCCGATTTACCGACGTTTGGCGGCCCGACAAGAGCGATTTGGGCGGCCCCCTCGGGACGAATAACCGTAGGCGGGCCTGTGCGCGCACCGCCTTTTTTCGGTCCGGCAAGATCCTCCGTGAGCTGTTTGATGCGCGACTTGATATCCGCCTGCAGGTGGTCGGTGCCTTTGTGCTTGGGAATCGTACGCAACATCTCGCGCAGGCAGTCGAGACGCTCTTTGGGATCGCGCGCGCGCCTGAATGCGGCCTCTGCGGCTTTGTATTCGGGTGTCAGGTTGGCCGGCATGGGATCGGAGTCCAGTCGGTGGTAGCACTCGCTCTTGTGGCGAGCGCATACGACAGACGGTACTTCTGTGCGGACCGACGTGCAACTGTCTGGCTGCATGGCTGGCTGCCGTCGCTAGGCATACCGCTGCCTGTGAGCGAGTGCCGGTTCAGGGGCGGACGTTCTTGACCCTGTAGGGGGGCTGGACTATAGGGTGCGAGTGGCACGTTTTTCAAGGAGGTAACCATCAATGACCCGAAAAGCCAAATTGTCCATTTTCTTCCTGGCATTGGCCGCGATCGTCCTGCTGCCGGTAACGGCGGATGCCAAGAAGGAAACTACGCTGCATCGGCTTACGCATGTCGGTCGGGTGGTGCTCGACAAGCCTATTGAAATTGGCAAGGATAACAAAGGCGTGAAGCTGGAAACGATCACATTTTCCGGTGATGAGGCGATTGTGATCATTTGGAACCGTACGCCCGCTAGCGTGAAAGCTCATGTCGGCCTGGCACTCTACGACAAGCGTAACTATCTGCTCGCGGCCGAATCGGACGCAGCTTCTTTTACGCGCACCTTTACTAACATCCGGGCCGGAAAGCAGGCGAACTTCAAGATCAAGTTTGACAAGTTCATGCCGAACTTCAAGGGAGTCGCTAAGTATGCGTTGGTGTTCATCACCGAGAGCTAGAACCGCGACACACATTTGAGTTTCGACAAACCCCGCGTCAGGCGGGGTTTGTTTTTGAGACGCACGGCAATAACCTTGGGTCGAGGCGCCACTCCGGGTATACAATTAGATCACCCTAATCACGAAGGCCAATCAAGGATATTGTCAAAGCGATGGCTATTTCCGATAACGAGTTGTCAGATTTCGATCAGGCCGCGGAGCAAACCGTCTCGTTGGGTAACCGTTTACTTGAGCAAGAGGAGGAGTCCGACCACTGGGAGATCGCTTCCGGCTTACTCGCGGGCGCCATACAGTTCTGGTTGTATTCGCGACAGCCCGGTGGCGATCCCGCCTGCGAGTCTTGCGGCGAGGTGGACACGGCGGAGAAGCGAATGCGCCAGCTTCTGGAAGAAGTGACCAAGGCGGCAGAGGAAAGCGATTATTACCATTCGCCTTATGATGTGAACGTCGGCCGTGCGTGAGGTAGACCCGGGTCAAGTCCTGCCGCTCGCGTCGCCCATGCGCGCTGAGAGTCCCTGAGCAGAAGCAGCACACGTAGCTGATGGCGCGGCAGACCCGGGCGGTGTCGCCGCTAAGCGGCCTGGGAACCCGAACCGTGCGCGCTGCAAGCCACATCCACCCCGTTTGTCCCTATTTAACTGATCTAGTCCGCGACCCGGTCCCCATTGATGCGCACAGGTGCGCGCCCGCGAGCGGCGCTCCCCACAGGCATTGAGGCCCTGCACTACGAGCGCCCAGGGAGGCCCTCATTTTTTTTCTTACCGCAGGCGCCTGCGCTCGCCCGGGTGCCGTCCGTGCGCAGGGGCCGCACCTTTGGTGGCAGGGCTAGATGCCGCTTGCTAGGCTCTAAAGAAGCTGTCAACAAAAGCCATGTCGGAGCCGTTCGTAACTATCTGTATTGTAGTAAGTTTTTCAGGGAAAGCCTGTCAAGTGGCACGCGAATTGCAGCAAAACTAGCTTAGGCAATTTGCCGAACGAGGGAGTGGCGCAGCCATGACCAGTATGTTTGCCAAGGACGGAAGAGCACGGCCGATGGGGGCCGTAGCGGCGATGAGCCGGGCCCAGCATTGCGAGGCGTTGCCTCGTACCGACCTGAATGAGCTTTACTCCCGTGATTCCA
>CAYGAS010000122.1:0-3897 GCA_964347935.1 uncultured Nitrospiraceae bacterium
TCGGCGACGTTTCTACGCCTGAGGATCCTCGACCCCAACGGTCAAACGATCTTCGCGCAAGATATCCCCGTTGCCGATCTCGCCCCGGGCGCAATCGCGGACATCGCGACACCAGTTCAATTGCAGGCGAGCACCGAAGGCACATTCCGCGTGCTAGGTAGCGTAATCGACTCGATTACGCTTAACGTGCTCGCGAGTGATGAGACTCAGTTCTCCGTCCGAGTCGACTTGCGCGAGGCGTTGGACGGGAGTGCGATCGCACAGAGCACCACACTTGAGGTTGGCACGCCGCAGGCCTGCAACTTTACGATCCGCAACAACCAGCAGGTCCCAATCGCGGATCTCGAGGTACACCATTCCGTGTTTAATCTTGACAGCCAGGAGCTCGTGGCTGATTTTGGTTTCCAGGTGAACCTGGGCGAACACACGACTGAGCGTAGCTTCGCGACCGATGGCCTTGCCGCAGGCGAGTACGCATGCGTGTTGCGCGCCAGGGTTGGTGACACGTTGGAGACCTTCGCCACCGCGCCTTTTACGCTGACTGTGCCGCCCATTCGGATTGAGGCGGGCATCGAAGTAGGCGCCCGTGGCCGGCTGCTGGTGTTGATCGATCATTTGGACAAAAACGGCGCGGACGATGACCCGCACGGTCCAAGGGGCGCGCCCGGGTTAACGGCGCAGCGCGAGTTGCTGGAGTCACTCATCAGCAGTGCTGGCTGGTCGCATACAATCGTCGACAGCGCCGATGACTTCGCGCGCGAGCTGCGAAGTGGTGGTTACACGGTGTATGCGCTGTTCGCTGAGGGCGAAATGCTGAGCGATCGCGTCCAGGATGAGTTGCGTGAAGCCGTCTTCCGCGGCGAGGGGCTGGTCGTGGCGGGGCTTCACGATACGCGTCAGCAGGAACTTGATGGGCCACTAGGCGTACGTATTGCAGGTAATGCCAAGCGGGCGAGCACATTAGCCGTGCAGTCCGATGCGCTTGGCGTCAATGGCGATGTGGTCTTGATCGCCAAAGACAACGCCTTGCGCGCCGAGCCGGTTACGGCGGTTAGCGCGGGGACCTATGACGGCGGTGACGTTGCGGTCACGACCAATACGTATGGAGCAGGGCGGTCGGTATTTGCCGGTTTCGACCTGCTCGCGACGGCCGCGCGCGATGGCAATGCCAGCTTGGCGGCCGACGTTTTGTTGAAGGCGTTTGCCTACGTGCACCCGTCGGCAATCACGCAAACCGCCGGCGATGTCGTGCCGATCGATATATCCCTGCAAAACCAGGGTATCGCTACCCACGTCACAGTGAGCCTACCGCTGCCGAACGGGACGACCATCATTGATCCCGGTACGGGTACGTTCGATAACGTGACGCGGACACTCAACTGGTCCTTTGCGCTCGCACAAGGTGAGATGCGCACGCTCAACTTCTGGCTGGAGCTCCCGAGCGGGGCCGGCACGCTCACGATGCAAGCGCGCATCGAGGCAAACGGCCTGCTCTTAGGTGAGGCCAGCGCGACCCTCGCTGTGCTGGCGCCACAGGATCTGGCGAGCATTTTTGCCAGCATTGAGGCGCTGTTGGCTGGCGACATCGATGCCAAGTTGCGGCAAGCGCTCGAGAAGGCCCGCCACAAGCTGCAGGATGCCGAGGCGCAGCTGCCGAATGATCCCGACAAGGCGCTGAAGGAGGCCCTCAAGGCGACTGAAGCACTCGCGTCCGTCGATAGCGATCAAGCTGCGCTGGTGCGCGTATCGGTCGGCTTCTGGATCAAGTGGCTCGCACAGCCATTGTGATGGATCAATACGCGAGCAGTTCCGCCCTAAACGCACCTAGGCTATCGACAGACTCGCATTGAGCAGATCGGTGATGACCATAGCCCCTGGCTTATGCGTGACGCATAGCGGGGGCCGTGCATGTTCGACCGCCACCTGCGGCGTGACGCCGCAAGCCCAGAACACGGGCAGCTCACCTTCATGCATGTGCGGCGGGTCGCCGACGTAGGGCTTTTCCAGATCGTCGATACCCAGCAGCTCGGGGAAGCCAATGTGCACGGGCGCGCCGTGGACATTTGGGAAACGCGAGGTGATCTGAACGGCGCGGATGGCGTCTGCCGGCGCAAGCGGACGCATCGATACCACCATCTTTCCTTCGAATCTTCCGGCTGGCACCGTATCTATATTGGTTTTGTACATGGCCACATTGTCGCCGCGCTCGATGTGGCGTAGCGGAATACCGGCGTCGAGCAAGGCCTGCTCGAAGGAAAAGGAGCAGCCGAGCACAAAAGTCACTAGGTCACTTCGCCAGATCGCACGAATCTCCGTCGGTTCATCGACCAGCTTACCGTCGCGATAAACACGGTAGCATGGAAGGTCAGTTCGAATATCGAGGTCGTCAGCGAGTGTCGGCAAGTGTGGGTCGCCGGGCGCGCTCATGCCGATCAGCGGGCACGGTTTGGGATTACGCTGGCAGTAGGCGGCAAATTCGGCCGCATAATCGGCCGGCAGGATACACAAGTTACCTTGCACATAACCGTGAGCGAGCCCGGCGGTATGGCCCTTATGCTGGCCCGTGCGGATGAGCAGTCGCGCTTCTTTCGCGGCGCTGCTTCGGGCACCTTGATCACGCGCTCGCGCCATGACCGCTCCTTCTAAATTCGATTGGCCCATGCGCTGATTCTATCTTTGCGGCAGAGTCAGCGACAAGGCGGCAAGTGCAGCTGTTCTGATAAAAATTAATCTATATCAGTCACTTACGATAAAGGCGGTGGGCGACGGCAGTACCGGGAACGGGCAACTGCTCGTGCAAGACGGGTGTTCGGCCCGGATAAAAACGCTATGATAGGTGAGCATTGGCGTCCACAGGCGTCGACCGATGCACACCACGCTTTATATAAGGAGGATTCCTAATCATGAAAACAGCATCGTTGTCAGTTCACAAAGCTCTGTTCACAATCGCGGCCGCCCTCATGTTGTCGGTGCTGGCGATGGGCAGCGCTGTCGCCAAGACCGAGTTGTTGGTCTACACGGCGATCGAAGCTGACGAGCTTGCTAAGTTTAAACGCGAGTTCGAGAAAGATTATCCCGACGTAGACATCAAATGGGTGCGCGACTCAACCGGCATTGTTACGGCCAAGTTGTTAGCCGAGAAAGACAATCCTCAGGCAGATATCGTATGGGGGCTCGCGGCGACGAGCTTGGTGCTGTTGGCCAACGAAGGTTATTTCCAGCCCTATGCCCCAAAGGGGATGGATAAGCTCGACCCCAAATATGTCGATCCCCAGAACAAGCCACCGCTGTGGGTCGGTCAACGGACCTGGATCGCGGCGGTCTGTTACAACACTGTCGAAGGCAAGAAGAAAAACTTGCCCATGCCGAGTTCCTGGAAGGATTTAACGAATCCGGTCTACAAGGGCCATGTGGTTATGCCGAATCCGAACTCCTCGGGTACCGGTTTTCTGGATGTTTCGAGCTGGATCCAGATGTGGGGCGAGGACAAGGCCTGGAAGTACATGGATGATCTGCACCAGAACATCGCTTGGTACACACACTCCGGCTCCAAGCCCTGCAAGCAGGCAGCCGCCGGCGAGATACCGATTGGCGTCTCATTCGCCTATCGCGGTGCCAAGTCCAAGGCCAAAGGTGCGCCTATCGAGGTCATAGCGCCGAGCGAGGGCGTGGGCTGGGATCTCGAGTCTTTCGGGATCGTCAAGAACACCAAAAAGCTCGATGCAGCACGTAAGCTGGCCGATTGTTCGGTGACGAAGAGAGCGAACGAGATCTACAACGAGGAGTACGCCGTCGTCGCCATGCCGGGAATCGCCAAGCCGGTGAAGTATTTCCCGGAGGGAATTCTCGACAAAATGATCAAGAACGACTTTGCTTGGGCGGCAGCCAACCGCGAGC
>CAYGAS010000123.1:0-2286 GCA_964347935.1 uncultured Nitrospiraceae bacterium
AGTTGGACGGGAAACCTGTACTTCATCGAGGACAGGGTGGACGGCGTCACCGACCGCAGAGCCGTCGGCGCAGAGATGCGCTACTTCAGTCCCAAAGGGTCTTTGTTCGGTCTGCTGGATTACGACCTCTACTTCGACGAGGTCAACATTGCCTTTCTCCAAGGCAATTGGTTTGTCGCCAAGTCCACATCCATCAACTTTTTGGCTGATTACCGCAAATTTCCGTCGCTGCACCTTACCAATGCACTGCTCGGGCAAAGCGTCCAGTCGATCGAGGAGCTTCTCAATAGTTTCACCGAGGAAGAATTGCAGCTATTGGCGCTGGGCTTAACAGGGACGTCCAAGGTCATCAGCATCGGCGCAAGCGGGCCGATAAATACAAAGTTTCAATGGGATACGACTATCACAACGACGGAATTGTCCGAAACCGAAGGCGGCAATGGCATTCCGCCGACAGAAGAGACCGGCAGTATAACCTCCTATACGGCACAAGTGATCGGTAACAATCTACTCGTCAAGAACGATGTCACGGTGACCGGCATCAGCTATATCAAGGCCCGGGACTTTGATGCGGGCTCGCTTTCGTTTGTGAGCAGACTGCCGTTCAAGCGCCGGTGGAGATTCGAAGCAAGCGTAAAGCTTTACCATCAGGAAAACGGCGATGACAGCACTCTGACGCGACTGCTTCCCGCCATCGCGCTTGACTACAGGACGAAGAAAAACGTGACCTTCGAGCTGCGGCTCGGCAGAGAAACAACCGACATCAAGCGCACTACGAGCGAAGACAAGACGATTCGAGATTTTTACAGCGTGGGTTACCGCTGGGACTTCTGAGATCCCGCCCCTCGTCTACAGCCAGTCTGGGCAGATTCACGGCGTAGACCCTCGCCTGAGTCGCAAACCCTCGCTAGGCAGCAATGACGGCACCGTGGTGTCGTGCGACAGGTATCCTTGCCGTGGCGCACGATCAAGGCGTGGTACTCGTTGTACAGCGACACATCCGCGCCCAGAGCAAGCTCGAAGCGAGAGCGCAGCGTCTCATAGGACTCATCGCCGTCGATCAATCCCAGGCGGGTAAAAATACGCCGCGTATAGGCATCGATAACAAACACGGGGCGTTCGAAGGCATACAGGAGAATGTCGTCGGCCGTCTCCGGACCGATGCCGTGCACGGCCAGTAGCTCGGCGCGCAACTCGTCTGTGGCTAGGGCCGCAAGCCGGCGCACGCCGCCTCGCGCCACCACCCAACGGCACAACGCACGCAGCCGCCTCGCCTTGACGTTATAGTACCCGGACGGCCGGATCAGGCTGGCCAGCCGACGGGGATGAATCTCGACCATGGCCATTGGCGACCAAACACGCGCGTGCTTCAGATTGGCGATCGCCTTTTCAACGTTCGTCCATGCCGTGTTCTGGGTGAGCACCGCCCCGACCATGATCTCGAATGCCGATTCCCCAGGCCACCAGCCGCGCGGCCCGTAGTCAGCCAGCAATCTGTCATAGATCCCACGAAAGCTCACCGGCACTCGTGCTCGTCGCTAGCGACCGGCGGCATCAACGTCGCCGCGGTCTGCGTTGCGGCTCGCCGCCTTCTCCGAGCCCAACAGTTGCGAGCAACTCGGCCGTCGCCTTGTGCCCAAGCTCCGTCCACTGCCCTGGAGGCAAGCGGCGTGGTAGCGGCACGGGTCCGTAGCGAACGCGTATCAATCGGCTGACGCGGGCACCGACGGCCTGCCACATCCTACGCACCTCACGCTTGCGTCCTTCCCGCAGCGTGACGTGGTACCAACGATTCGCGCCGCTACCGCCGGCGGGACGCACGCTATCGAAGCGCGCCGGGCCCTCGCGCAGTTTCACCCCCGACTTGAGCCGCGCCAGCGCATCGTCGTCAACGCTTCCCAAGACGCGAACGGCATACTCGCGTTCAATCTCGCGCGAAGGATGCATCAACCGATTTGCCAGCTCGCCATCGGTTGTCAACAGCAACAGCCCAGCCGTGTTGATATCGAGCCGGCCGACGGCTACCCAGCGCCCGCGGCGCAGGCGCGGCAGACGATCAAACACCGTCGGACGGTCACTGCTGTCGCGACGCGTACAAATCTCGCCTTCCGGTTTGTGGTACACCAGCACACGACACTCACGGCTGGTGCGATCGATGGAAACGATACGGCCGTTGAAGCGCACCCTTTGCGATAGCTCTACGCGCGCGCCCAGCGTAGCGCGCTTGCCGTCTATCGATATGCGGCCCTGCTCGATCCAGCGTTCCACTTGTCGGCGCGAACCGAC
>CAYGAS010000124.1:0-1580 GCA_964347935.1 uncultured Nitrospiraceae bacterium
GCCTGCGGTACATCTCCGGTGTGAGTGAGCTTGCGACGGTTTCGCGAATCTCCTTGTTCGTTGGCCAGATATCCTTGAGATAGACGGGCTTGCCGTTGCTGCCGGTACCGATCGGATCTTTGTAGAGATCGACGCGCATCGAACCGGCAAGCGCGTAGGCCACAACCAGCGGCGGGGAGGCGAGATAACTCGCCTTCACGTTTGGATGTATACGCCCCGTAAAGTTACGGTTGCCTGACAGCACGGCGGCGACGGCCAGATCGTTGTCCTCGATCGCGCGCGTGATGTTCGGGTCGAGCGGACCTGTGTTGCCAATGCAGGTCGTGCAGCCATAGCCGACCAGATTAAAGCCGAGCCGGTCGAGCTCGTCTTGCAATCCTGCCGCCTCCAAGTAGTCGGTCACGACCTGCGACCCCGGGGCAAGCGAGGTCTTTACCCATGGCTTGACCTTGAGGCCTTTGCTCACGGCATTGCGTGCGAGTAGTCCCGCCGCCACCAGCACCGACGGATTCGAGGTGTTGGTGCAGCTGGTAATGGCAGCGATCACGACGTGGCCGTCGGCAAGTTGGTAATCAGCTTCGGACAGCGCCACGCGGCGCGCACCTGCCTTCTGACCGAAGGTCTCGGCGAGCGCCGTATCAAAGAGTGTTGCCGCCTGCGAAAGCGGCACACGGTCCTGCGGACGCGAAGGTCCCGCCAGGCTCGGCTCGACACTCGCCAAATCAAGCTCAAGCGTGTCCGTAAAGAGGGGTTCCGGCGCTGCGTCGTCGCGCCACATCCCTTGCGCCTTGGCATAGGCCTCCACTAACGCCACACGCTCGGCATCCCGGCCCGTTAAGCGGAGGTAATTCAAGGTCTCGCTGTCGATCGGAAAGAGCCCGCAGGTGGCGCCGTACTCCGGTGCCATGTTGGCGATGGTGGCGCGATCGGCGAGGCTGAGTTGCTTGAGTCCCGGTCCGTAGAACTCCACGAACTTTCCGACAACACCCTTGGCGCGCAGCATCTGCACCACCGTCAGCACGAGGTCAGTGGCGGTGGCACCTTCTTTGAGCGCACCCGTGAACTTGAAACCCACCACCTCCGGGATCAGCATCGAGATCGGCTGTCCGAGCATTGCCGCCTCGGCCTCGATGCCACCCACCCCCCAGGCGAGCACAGACAAGCCATTGACCATGGTCGTGTGGCTGTCTGCACCGACCAGCGTGTCCGGATAGGCCAGGGTCTCGCCGTCTTCATCCACATCGCGAATCACCTGCGCAAGGTATTCGAGGTTCACCTGGTGGCAGATACCCGTGCCCGGCGGTACCACGCGCAAGTTCTGGAAGGCCTGCTGTCCCCAGCGCAAGAACTCGTAGCGCTCCTGGTTACGCGCAAATTCCATAGCGACGTTCTTTTCAAAGGCCTCCCCTGAGGCAGCGTAGTCGACCATCACTGAGTGATCGATCACCAGATCCACGGCAGACAGCGGGTTGATCTTGTTCGCGTCACCACCGACCGCCACCATCGCATCACGCATGGCGGCAAGATCGAGGACCCCGGGCACACCGGTAAAATCCTGCAACAGCACACGCGCAGGTCGA
>CAYGAS010000125.1:0-11782 GCA_964347935.1 uncultured Nitrospiraceae bacterium
TTTCGGCCCGGAGCCCGAGTTCTTCGTGTTCGATGATGTCCGCTGGGGCGCTGACATGAGCGGTAGCTTCGTCAAGATCGACTCCGAGGAAGCCGACTGGAACTCAGAAAAGGTCTACGAGGGCGGTAACATCGGTCACCGTCCGTCGGTGAAGGGCGGGTACTTTCCCGTACCACCGGTCGATAGCCTGCAGGACCTCCGTTCGGCCATGTCGCTAGCGATGACGGAAATGGGATTGACCGTGGAAATGCATCATCACGAGGTCGCCACGGCGGGTCAAAACGAGATCGGCACCCAGTTTGCCCCACTCGTGCGCAAGGCCGACGAGCTGCAGATCCTGAAGTACTGCGTGCACAACGTCGCCCACTCCTATGGCAAGACCGCCACCTTCATGCCCAAGCCGCTGGTCGGTGATAACGGCAACGGCATGCACGTCCACCAGTCGCTGTTCAAGGGCGATGAGAACATCTTCGCCGGTAACGAGTACGGCGGCCTAAGCAAGCAAGCGCTCTATTACGTTGGCGGTATATTCAAGCATGCACGTGCGCTAAATGCCTTCACTAACGGCACGACCAATAGCTACAAGCGGCTGGTGCCGGGTTTCGAGGCGCCGGTGCTGCTCGCCTACTCAGCGCGTAATCGCTCGGCCTCAGTGCGTGTACCGCATGTCACCAGTCCGAAGGCGCGGCGACTGGAGGTGCGCTTTCCGGATTCCGCCGGCAACCCGTACTTTAGCTTCGCCGCCATGATGCTGGCCGGCCTCGATGGCATCCTCAACAAGATCGAGCCGGGCGCGCCGCTCGACAAGGATCTCTATGACCTGCCACCTGAGGAAGAGAAGCAGATTCCCACGGTGTGCTATGCGCTCGACATGGCGTTGGATGCGCTCGACAAGGACCGCGAGTTCCTCAGAGCCGGCGGCGTCTTCAGCGATGATGCGATCGACGCCTACATCAGGCTGAAGATGGAGGAGGTCACGCGTATACGCATGACCACGCATCCGGTCGAGTTCGATATGTACTACAGCCTTTGAGGCGGTAGGTAGGCAGATGATCAGGCGCCCCCGGCATTCGTTCCGGGGGCGTTTTTTGCCTCGCAAACCAGTGCACTATCTTGGTGCAAGGCTGCGGTGGGTAGCATGCGTCAACCCTTAAGTGCTTCACGACGTGGAAGAGATAGCAAGGCCGCCCTGCGGCGGCCAGCAGAACCGATCCAAGCGATGCCAGCCCGAGTCTCTGAGCGCGTGGTCGACAATCTAACGACCGCCGTGTTGCTCACCGATCACGAGTTATGTCTGCGCTTTGTCAATCCCGCCGCAGAGATGCTGTTACAGCTGGCGGCGAGCAAGGTACGTGGGCGCCGCCTAGCGGACCTGCTTGCCCCCGGGCAACAGCTCCTTGACGTGCTGCACCAGGCGCTTGCCGAGCGGACCATATTTACCGCCCGCGGTCTCGAGCTCGGCTTGCTGTCGGGGCAAGTCATTACCGTTGACTGCACGGTGTCGCCGCTAACGGACACGGCAGCAGATCCCGAGCTGTTGGTGGAACTGGCTCAGGTTGACCGCTTACTGCGGCTGGCGCGTGATGACGGTATCCAGCGCGCGCAGACTGCCAATCGCGCCTTGATTGCCGGGCTGGCGCACGAGATCAAGAACCCGCTGGGTGGTCTGCGTGGCGCCGCACAGTTGCTGGCTCAAGAGCTTGGCCAGGGGCCGCTGAAGGAATACACCACCATCATTATCGAAGAGGCCGATCGTTTGCGTGCCTTGGTGGACCGCATGATCGTGCCCAATCCCTCGCTCGCCCGAGGTTCACTGAACCTGCATCAGGTTCTCGAGCGCGTGTGCAACCTGATCGGGGCCGAACACCCCGGACGGATTCGTCTCGAACGCGAATACGACCCCAGTCTGCCGAACCTGCTGGGCGACACGGACCAGCTGACCCAGGCGGTGCTCAATGTCGTGCGCAACGCGGTCGAAGCGCTGAATGGCGAAGGTTCGATTCGATTACGCACTGGGGTCGAGCGAGGCTTCATCATCGGCAGCAGGCGCCACCGCTTGGTGTTGCGTGCCGATGTACAAGACGACGGTCCCGGTATCCCGGCCGAGCTGATGGATAGCATTTTCTACCCGATGGTCACAGGCAAGACCGACGGCACCGGTCTCGGCCTGGCGATCGCCCAAGGCATCATTAACAAGCATGGCGGCATCATCCAATGCACGAGCCGGCCAGGGGAGACCGTGTTCAGCATCTATTTGCCGCTGGAGAGCGAAGATGGCTGAGCAGAACCTGATCTGGGTCATCGACGACGACCGTTCCATTCGCTGGGTGCTGGACAAGGCGCTGCAGCGTGCGGGTATGGCAGTCCGGTCATTTCCGTCCGCGCAGGGCATCGGTCCGTTGCTTGAGCGCGAGCCCCCTGCCGCGATCGTCACCGACATTCGCATGCCGGGTCTGAGCGGCATCGAGCTGCTCGATTTGATCAACGACAAGGCTCCGGCGATTCCCGTCATCGTGGTCACCGCGCACACCGACCTGAACAGCGCCGTCGCCTCGTATCGTGGCGGTGCTTTCGAATACCTGCCGAAACCGTTCGACGTCGACGAGGCGGTTGCGCTCGTACGCCGTGCCGTCGACCAACGCCGCCAGCAGCCGGCACGCGTGGCCGCAGCGGACGTGCAGGCGCCCGAGATCATCGGTGAGGCACCGGCGATGCAAGAGGTATTCCGTGCCATTGGCAGACTCAGCAAAGCCCACTTCAGTGTGCTCATTAGCGGCGAATCCGGCACCGGCAAGGAGCTGGTCGCCCGCGCGCTGCACACGCACAGCCCGCGCGCGAGCCAGCCGTTCGTGGTCATCAACACGGCGGCGGTGCCACGCGAGTTGCTCGAGTCTGAGCTCTTCGGTCATGAACGCGGCGCCTTTACCGGTGCACACGCCTTGCGACGTGGTCGTTTCGAACAGGCCCACGGCGGGACGCTGTTCCTGGACGAGATCGGCGACATGCCAGCGGAGCTGCAGACGCGCTTGCTGCGTGTGCTCGCCGACGGCTGTTTCTACCGCCTCGGCGGCCACGAGCAGATCAAGACCGATGTACGCGTCATTGCCGCCACCAATCACAATCTCGAGCAGCGTGTGCGGGAAGGTCGTTTTCGTGAGGACCTTTTTCATCGTCTCAATGTCATTCGCATTCACCTGCCAGCGCTGCGCGAGCGTCGCGAAGATATTCCGGCACTGCTGACGCATTTCATGGAGCGCTCTGCCAAAGAGCTCGGCATCGAAGGCAAGCGCCTCGGCCCCGAAGCGCAGACGCAGCTGTGCCGACTGCCATGGCCGGGTAATGTGCGCCAACTGGAGAACACCTGTCGCTGGCTCACTGTCATGGCCCCAGGTCAGGTCGTGCGACTGGACGATCTACCCCCGGAGTTGCGCGATGGCGCCAGCAGCGCTGCGAGCGTTCCCGAATGGGAGAACAGTCTGCGCGATGTCGCGCGTGAGTATCTCGCCCGTGGCGACTCGCAGATCATGAAGGATCTCAGCGCACGCTTTGAGCGCGTACTGATCGAGACCGCGCTCAAGCATACCAGCGGGCGCAAGCAAGACGCCGCTCACTGTCTGGGGCTGGGTCGCAACACGCTGACCCGCAAGCTCAAAGAGCTTGGTCTGCCAGACAGGCCCTAAGCGCACACGGCTGCCCTGCTAGCTACCGACCACGCGGCGGGTGTCGCCCGCCACTTGGCTATACTCAAAATTATTTGCCGCACTGGCGCAGCGATCGTCAGGCTGCGGCCCGATGACAAGCGCACTGCGGCGACAGCATGGGTACGATTGTCTTGATCGCTATTACCGCCCTGGCTCTGTGGGGGGTGTTGCTCTACAACCGCCTGGTGCGCGACAAGAACCGCGTACTCGCCGGCTGGAGCGATATCGACGTGCAACTCAAGCGACGTTATGACCTGATCCCCAAGCTGGTCGATGCCGTCAAGCAATACGCGGCCTATGAAAAGGCGACTCTGAGCGCGGTGACCGAGCTGCGCACCCGCAGCGAGCAGGCGGTCAACGTCGGCGACCGCGCACGCCTCGAGGCGGCTTTGGGCGGGGGTCTGCAACGTCTAGTGGCCGTAGCCGAGCGCTACCCGGAGCTCAAGGCAAGCGCGAACTTTCTCGCCCTGCAGAGCGATCTCTCGGACGTTGAGAACCACATTCAGTATGCCCGCCGCTACTACAACGGCGCGGTGCGCAATCTGAATACGCGTATCGACTCCTTTCCTGATCTATTCATCGCTCGGCTGTTCAATTTTCGCCCGCGCGAGTACTTTGAGCTCGACACAGCTGCCGAAAAGCAACCGCCGTCACTCGAGTCATGACAGTGCTGCGTACATGGCTGCTCGTGCTAGGGCTGGCGGCCAACGCGGTTGCCGCGGACGAGCGCATTCTCGCTTATGAAAGCGACATCGAGGTGCATGCGGACGCGACCATGACCGTGATGGAGACGATCCGCGTACGCGCCGAAGGCAATAAGATCAAACGCGGCATTTACCGCGACTTCCCGACGCTCTACAAGGACCGCTTCGGCAATCAGTATCGTGTCGGCTTCGAGATCCTGGCGGTAACTCGCGACGGGCAGCTCGAACCCTACCACACAAAACCCCGCAGCAACGGCGTGCGCATCTACATGGGTGACAAGCATGTCTTCCTGCGTCGTGGTGAATACACTTACGCGATCACCTACCGAACGAATCGCCAGCTCGGATTCTTCGCCGACCACGACGAGCTCTACTGGAATGTCACCGGCAACGACTGGGACTTTCCCATCGACAACGCGCGTGCGCGCGTGCACCTGCCCACCTCGATACCCTTGTCAGCGATTGCCTTGGAGGCCTATACGGGGCGCTTCGGCGCCAAAGGTGTGGATTATGACGCCAAGATCGACGTCGACGGCAACGCCTATTTCGAGGTGACCCGCCCGTTAGGACGACAGGAGGGGCTCACCATCGTCGTCATGTGGCCGAAGGGTCACGTCGCCGAATCCACACTCACCGACGAGCTGGGCCATCTCTTTAGCGATAACCGTCACCTCGCGGTGATTGCCGCCGGCATGGCCCTGCTGCTCGCGTATTACCTGCTCGTGTGGGTCAAGGTGGGCAAGGATCCCGAAGCCGGTGTCATCATGGCCCAGTACACCGCACCCAAAGGTTTTTCGCCGGCGTCGATGCGCTTCGTGCGACGCATGGGTTACGATCACAAGACCTTTGCCGCTGCCATCGTCAATCTCGCCGCAAAAGGCTTTCTCACCATCGCAGAGGACGGCGGCACCTACACGCTTGAGAAGACCGGAAAGAATCCCGTAGAGATGGCGCCCGGCGAGCAGGCGCTGGTGAAGAAGCTGTTCAGTGGGCGCAACATGATCGAGCTCGTATCGGCCAATCACGCGCCGATCGGTCGCGCGCTGGAGGCCCACAAGAAGTCGCTGAAACGAAACTATGAAAAGATCTACTTTCTCAGCAACAGCGCCTACCTCCTGCCCGGCGTCCTCATATCGATTGGCGCGCTGATTGCCGGCATCCTCGCCCTAAGAAGCGGCCGCGAAGGCTTCACGGCCCTGTTTCTGACGGTGTGGTTGTCGGTCTGGACCATTGCCGTCGTCGGGCTCGTCACCGCCGCCGCACGCAGCTGGCGCAATGTAGCGGCGGGCGGTGTGGGCAAGGCCCTGGCGGCGACGCTCTTTGCCATTCCGTTCGTGTTCTTCGAGGGCATGGGACTATGGATGTTCGCCGAAGTCACGGCCATTAGCCTCGGTGTCGCGCTCATCCTACTCGTGCTTGTGAACATGCTGTTCTACCAACTGCTTAAGGCGCCGACGCGCGTCGGCCGCAAGCTACTAGACAAGATCGAGGGCTTTCGCCACTACCTCGAGGTCGCCGAGGGCGAGCAACTCAAGTCCAGGTCGTTGCCGCGCAAGACTCTCGATCTATTCGAGATCTACCTGCCCTACGCCCTGGCGCTCGACGTCGAGCAGCAGTGGACCGAGCAGTTCGCCGATGTGTTTGCCGAGATCGGAAAGGCGCAAGGACGGCGATATCACCCCAGTTGGTACCGATCCTCGCACGGCTACAGCCGCATCGCCGACATGAGTGCATCGTTGGGCAATGCACTCGGCAGCGCCATCTCTTCATCGTCGCGCGCCCCCGGCTCCGCCTCAGGCGGTGGGGGCGGCGGTTCCTCAGGCGGCGGTGGTGGTGGTGGCGGCGGCGGGGGCTGGTAGCCGCTCGCCAAAATACGCGCACGCCATCGCCAAAATCGCATACAATGGCCGGCCGTTGGCCATTCGGAACGCTGCCGCATCATGGCGCTCGAGGAAAAGGAAACGCGTGATCGTTTCGCTCACTTTCTCGCCATCCCCACGCGCTGGATGGATAACGACGTTTACGGCCACGTCAACAACGTCGTTTACTACTCCTACTTCGACACCGTCATTAACGAATACCTGATTTCCGCCGGCGGTCTCGATATCGCGGGGAGCGCCGTGATTGGCATTGCTGCCGAGAGCATGTGCCGTTTCCGCCGTGAGCTCAGCTTCCCCGAGGTCATCGAGGCCGGTTTGCGCGTCGGTCATCTCGGCAACTCGAGCGTACGCTACGAGATCGGTCTGTTCAGCGAGGGCGAAGAGCAGGCCGCCGCCGCGGGTTACTTCGTGCACGTCTTTGTTGATCGCGCCACCCACACGCCGCAACCCATACCCCCGAGCATTCGCGTGGCTCTCCAACGTCTGCGGGCAGATGCCCGTTGAGGGCGGGTACCGGTGAAGCCGCTAGCGTCTACGATGGGCACCCTCTTGGCAGACGAGATACGCCACATACACGCCTTCTGGTTCGGACCCCTCGGCGAGGACGGTCTGCCGCGTAAGGACCGATCGCGACTCTGGTTCCGTGCTGATGCTAAGACCGATAATGCGATCCGCCGGCGCTTCGGTGCGCTGCTGGATCGGGCTGCACGGGGCGAATTGAATAACTGGGCGCAGACCGCGGAGGGGCGATTGGCCTTGATCCTGCTGTGCGATCAGTTCGCACGCAATATCTATCGCGGTACAGCCCATGCCTTTGCGCATGACGCCATGGCACTGACCTTATGCACCGAGGGGATCGAGTGCGGACACGACCGTGCGCTGAGGCCGATCGAACGGGCCTTTTTCTACATGCCCATGGAGCACTGCGAGCAGCTCTCGATGCAGGAACGCTGCGTTCAACACTACGAGCTGCTGCTCGAAGATGTGCCACCCGCCACCGGCGGTCAGCTTCGTTCGTTTCTGCAACATGCCCGTGATCATCGCGACATCGTCCTTCGCTTCGGTCGCTTTCCGCATCGCAACCGTGTGCTCGCGCGTCGGTCGACCGATGCGGAGGCCGATTTCCTGCGCACGCAAAAGGGCGCCTTCGGTCAAGGCTGATGCGCGAGCGCCGATTTCTCACGCGTGTCGTTAACGTCAAGCCCGACGAGGTCGCGGCGCTGCTGTGGTCGTTCGCTTACTTCTTCGCCTTGCTGTGCAGCTATTACATTCTGCGGCCGTTGCGCGACGAGATGGGCATCCTCGGTGGCGTCAACAAGCTGCACTGGGTCTTTACCGGCACCTTCCTGGCGATGTGTATCGCAGTGCCGATATTCGCTGCGCTGGCGGCGCGTTTGCCGCGCCGCCGCCTGCTGCCGTCGGTCTACTACTTCTTCGTACTCAACCTGCTGATTTTCTTCGCGCTATTTAAGAGCGACATCGCCGTTGCCAGTGTAGCGCGCGCCTTCTTCATCTGGGTGAGCGTTTTTAATCTCTTTGTGGTGTCAGTGTTCTGGAGCTTTATGGCCGATCTGTTTAATAACGAACAGGCACGACGCCTGTTCGGCTTTGTCGCCGCCGGGGGCAGTGCCGGCGCCATCGTCGGGCCTTTTGTCACAGCATCACTCGCGAAACCTGTGGGTGCCATAAACCTGCTGCTGATCTCAGCGCTGTTGCTGCTGCTGGCCATCGTATGCATTCATCGTCTGTCACGCTGGGCGACAGAAGATCTGCCAGCGTCCACGCCAGAAGCCGGGACCGCCGAAGTACCTATCGGTGGGGGTGTGCTGGACGGCGTGAAGCTGGTTCTGCGCTCGCCCTATCTGTTGGGTATCTGTGTCTACATCTGGTTGTATACGACGCTGTCGACCTTCCTCTACTTCGAACAGGCGCATATCGTCGCCAACGCCTACAGTGACTCGGCTAGCCGCACGCAGCTATTCGCTTATATGGACTTGGCGGTGAATACCCTCACCGTGATCGGTCAAGTGTTGTTGACGGCGCGCATTATCGCCCGCTTCGGCATAGCCGTGACGTTGGCCTTGATCCCGGCCGCCGTGGCACTCGGCTTCCTCGTGCTGGCCGCATTCCCCGTGCTCGCCGTGCTCGTGGTATTTCAGGTGATCCGCCGCGCCGGCAATTTCGCTATTGCCCGTCCCACACGCGAGATCTTGTTTACCGTGGTCACACGCGAAGAAAAGTACAAATCGAAGAACTTTATCGACACTGTGGTCTATCGCGGTGGCGACGCCGTCAGCGGCTGGGCTTTTGCCGGTCTTGCCGGTGCGGGTCTGGGGCTGTCCGGTATCGCATTGCTGGCGGCGCCGCTTGCGCTCCTCTGGCTTTACACCGGTGTCGCCTTGGGGCGCAAGCAGGAGACGCTGCGCGGTGGGATGGACACCCACCTCGGTGCGCGAGCGCCGTCATCCTGAGCTGTATGCCTCATGCGCACCGTCATAGGTGCAACATTGCTTGCGCCCGCTGCGACCCCTCGCCACATAAAATAAGGTCGCTCGCTACGCCTGCCTACGCCAACGCAAACGGCCACGTGCTCAGCGATGCTGGTCTCGCCTGCGGACTGCGCAGCCGGGTTTCCCTCGATAGACCCACAATGTGTGCGTGATTTGCTCGGGTCGCCCCGCGGTCGGTTGCAGCCAATGCTGACGGCCGTCGGCAGGGGCTGCCCTCTTATCCGATTTTGCCGCGTAAACTGGCGCTTTTTCTGGACAACGCATGCCGTTGGACTAGTTTTAAAGGGCCCCGAAAGGAACCCTTTCGTAGGCTTTTGACCAGGATCGGGACGGATCCGGTGCGATTCTGCAGGACGCAGATGCGAGCGTGCCACCGCACGCTCGAGCAACCGCTACAGGGACGGAGCGGTTCTTAGGACGCACAATGCGTGCGCCCCGACACGGATGCGCGCAAGGGATTGCGTGCATCCCCTATTTTTGTCTCGCGTCGACCCAGGTTCAGAGCGGGACGCTTGCCGCAGCAGCGTAATCCGGGGCTCGATGTCGGTAGCAGAGTTCGTGTAGTCCTGTTATGCCGTCGACAGATTTACAACGCCGCCCCACCGCCCTGCGTGCCCTGATCGGCACGATCCTCAGCGCTATGCTGTTCGGATCATTGCCAGCCAGCTCGCTCACCAACCACACACCCGCCGCCGGCTCGGTCTACCTCATGGGCATGCAGCCGCTCGGCGCCCAGGTCGGCGAAGCCGTAGAGCTCTTCGCTCGACCGTGGGTCTTCGCCCTGCCCCCGGGGCCTTCAAGCGAGCGTGCTTACGCACCGCTGGTCAATTACCTCTCACGCGTGAGCGGCAATCGAATCATCATCGAACACCCCGCCGACTGGCTAGCGTACCAGCGGGGCATGCGCAGTGGCGACTACGATCTTGCCTTCGACGGCGCCCACTTCGCCAGCTGGCGCATAGTCCACAGTGGCCACGAGCCGTTGGTTCGAATATCAGCCTCTGCACGGTTTGTCGTTGTCGTATCGCAAAGGGAACAGCAAATCGCCAACATGCCGGAGCTCGCGGGAAGACGCCTGTGTGCGCCGCCTCCGCCCGATGCCGGAACGCTGAGTCTGTATCGACACTTCGACAATCCGGCGCGTCGGCCGCTCCTCGTGCCGGTGCAAAAAGAAGATCACGCCTATGCAAAAATGATTGCCGGTGCTTGCGAGGCCGCACTACTACCCATGCACGTTTACTTACGAACCAATCGTTTGTATGCCCGTGCCGTGTTTAGAACACTCGAAATGCCTGGAGATACCTTCACTGCCGGACCCCGATTGAGTACTGACGACAAGGCCGTGCTTACCAAGGCCTTGTTGTCGGCCGAAGGACAGGCCGCTATCCGTTCACTTTACAAGCGAGCCGGCAACACAGATGTGTTCGAAGTAGCGCCTGCCTCGCGTCCGGACTACGCCGGACTTGATGCCGTTCTGCGCAACGTCTGGGGTTTTGATTCATAACCCCGTAGACTAGCCAAAAGATCGAAGGCTAAACACATTCAGGTGTTGCCTTCACTTGTCTTTTTCCCTTTTTATCTGCCTTCCCGCTACTTGCTGCTTGCTACCAATTTACCGACCGTTAACCCTTGCACCGCGATTGAAAACACCACCACGATGTAGGTAATCGCCACAATCAGATTGCGCTCAGGTCCGGGCGGTAGCGACAGCGCAAGCGCCACCGATATGCCGCCACGCAAGCCGCCCCAGGTGAGTATCTTGATCACATGCGGGCTGAACGAACGCACCTGGCGCATGAGAGCAATCGGCAATCCGACGCTAAGCAGCCGTGCCAGCAATACAATTGGGATGGCCAATAGGCCGGCCAGGAAGTATTGCCGCGTGAATACTAGCAACAGGATCTCGAGTCCAATCAATACGAACAGCACCGCATTTAATATTTCATCGAGCAGCTCCCAAAAGGTATCCAGATGCTGCCGCGTAGTCTTAGACATCGCCAATAAGCGTCCATGATTGCCGATCAGCAGGCCGGCGACGACGATCGCAATCGGCCCTGAAACGTGCATCGCATGCGCCAGTGCGTAGCCGCCCATCACCAGCGCCAGCGTAATGAGAATCTCGACCTGATAACTATCAACGCTTTTCAGCATCGCGTAGGCCGCAAAACCAATCGCCAATCCGAACAACAGTCCGCCGAGTGCCTCCAGCAAGAATAGTCCGGCGATGCCGCCCGGCGAGACCTCAGCGCCGCCGGTGGCGATGCGAAATAGGACGATAAAGACCACGACGGCAACGCCATCGTTAAACAATGACTCGCCGGCAATCTTTGTCTCCAGACTCTTGGGCACCCCGGCTGTCTTGAGAATCCCGAGTACGGCAACTGGATCCGTGGGCGAAATCAGCGCCCCGAACAACAAACAATAAACGAAGGACAGTTGCAGTCCGAAAGCGGCGAGCAACCACCAGGTGAGCGTGCCAACGATGACCGTCGACAAAAGTACACCGCCAGAAGCGAGCGTAAGAATGACCCACTTGTGGCGCGCCAAGTCATTGATGTTGATGTGTAACGCCCCCGCAAATAACAGGAAGCTCAACATGCCCAGCATGAGCGCCTTGTTAAAATCGATCTCCGCGAGAAACTTTTCAGCAAATTGCTCGATCCGAGGATCGAACATCCCGAACGCGATAAGCATTAGTGAAAGCACCAACGCAAATAGCATCACGCCGATGGTGGTTGGCAAACGCAGGTAGCGGTGGTTCAGGTAGCTGAACAGAGCCGACAGCGTGATCAGAGTCGCGGCGAGATTGAGCAGGCGCATCTGTGCCGGCGGGCATTCAGTGGCGCGGGCGCGCCAGCCTGGGCAGGTCGCCTGCCAGACCCGCAGCCCGGCGCATCAGCACGAGCTTGAGCGGTGTGGCGGCGTTCACCAGGCCGAGACCCAGATTGCGCGCCTGTGCGATCGGCGTCATCGAGCTCGCGAACAGG
>CAYGAS010000126.1:0-25221 GCA_964347935.1 uncultured Nitrospiraceae bacterium
TTGCGCCTCGGCATTGCCGGCCTCGGCGGCCGCCCTGACGTCCTGCGGCCCGCCGTGCAACTGGCCCCAGGCCGGAGCCGCCAGCAGGAGCGCTAATAGCACCGTTTTTAGGATTTTTGTCATCGCCCACCTTTTCTCATGGGGTTCCGTCGTACGCCCGGTGGCGGGTCACCGGCCGTGCCTCGTTCCATACTATATGTATAGGCCCCAAATGCCGCCGTCGCCACACTGGCCGACGGCTAGCGGCGGATGCGCTCGAGAATGCCTTCGAGCTCGTCGGCACTGTTGTAATCGATAACCAGCTGACCGCGGCCAGTGCGTTTGTGGTTGATGCGCACCCGTGTGCCGAGCCGCTCGGACAGCTCTTCCTGCAGCGCACGGATGTCGGCGTCGAGGGCTGGGCGGCGGGCCTTGCGCGCGGCAGGCTGGCGTAAGCGGCGTCGCACCAAGGCCTCGGTGGCACGCACCGACAGCGCCTGCTGCGCCACTTGGCGGGCGACCTGGCTCTGTGCCACGCCGGACAAGCCTAGCAGCGCCCGTGCATGTCCCATGTCGAGCCTGCCCTGCCCCAGCAGCTCACGTACGTCCTCGTTGAGCGTCAGCAATCTCAGCAGGTTGCTCACGGCCACCCGTGAACGGCCGATGCGATCAGCGATTTGTTGATGCGTCATCGCGAATTCGTCGATCAAACGCTGCAGCGCAGCGGCCTCTTCCAATGGATTCAGGTCCTCGCGCTGGACGTTCTCAATCAGCGCGATCGCGATCGCCGCTTCGTCCGGCACCTTGCGCACGGTCGCTGGAATGGTCTCGAGCTCAGCCAACTGTGCCGCCCGCCAGCGCCGCTCGCCAGCGATGATTTCATAGTTACCGTTATCGAGCTCGCGCACGACGATCGGCTGCACAACACCCTGAGCGCGTATGGAATTCGCCAAGTCGACCAGAGCTTGTTTGTCCATGTGCGTGCGCGGCTGGTACTTGCCTCGCTGCAGCAGGTCGATGGGAATGTTTCGCAGGTTGTCGCGTCCGGGCGATGACTTGAAGGTCGCATCGAGCAGGGCATCGAGCCCGCGGCCCAAGCGCGGTTTCTTGTTACTCACGCTGTCCACTTTATCACGCTGCTTCGTCCCGTCGCAGTATTTCGCCTGCCAGCGCCAGGTAGGCCTGGGCGCCCTTGGATTGCATGTCGTAACTAAGGACCGGCTTACCGTAGCTGGGTGCTTCGGCGAGGCGCACGTTTCGCGGAATAATCGTGCGATAGAGCTTTTCGCCAAAATGCTGCCGCAGCTCGGCGGAAACCTCGTTGTCGAGATTATTGCGTGGATCGAACATCGTCCGTAGCAGGCCCTCGATCTTCAGTCGCGGGTTCAGGGGCGACTGGCTGATCTTGTCGATAACGTTTTGCAATGCCGCCAACCCCTCGAGCGCAAAGTACTCACATTGTACAGGGATCATGACCGTGTCCGCAGCCACCAAGGCATTGACGGTCAGCAGATTCAAGGCGGGCGGGCAATCGATCAGTATGTAGTCGTACTCCTGGCGTACGCTTGCCAACGCCTCACGCAGACGCAGCTCGCGGCCCTCGACATTGATCAGCTCCACCTGCGCCCCCGAAAGCTCCTCATTCGCCGGCACCAAATCATAGCCGGCATCGACCCTCACGCACGCCGTTTTGATCGGCAGGTTTTCGATCAACACCTCGTAGCTGCTGCAAGAAAGCTCTTTTTTGTTGACACCGCTACCCATGGTGGCATTGCCCTGTGGGTCCATATCGATCAACATCACCCGCCGGCGGGTTTTCACCAGCGAGGCGGCAAGATTGATACTGGTGGTAGTCTTGCCGACCCCTCCCTTCTGATTGGCAACAGCGATTGTGCGACCCATCTTAAACCTATTCACTGCGCTCGATGTGAACCAGATGACGATCGCCTCGCAGGCCAGGAACTCGCAGCGCCTTCACTTGCGCCAAGGTGTATCCCGCAGGAAGCGCGGCTAGCTCCTGCTGCGGATAGACGCCTTTCATCATGAGGATTCTGCCGTGGCACGCACACAGGCGGCCAGCCATGTTGACAAAATCGGCGACTGTCGCAAGCGCCCGCGTGATCACGGTGTCGAACGCTGCCAAAGGGGCATACTGTTGCACGCGCTCGCAAACCGCGGTGACGTTTTCCAAACCGAGCACCGTCACAGCGTGGCGTACAAACCTGATCTTCTTCGCGCTGCTGTCGAGCAGCACGAACTCGTCGCTCGGCAAGGCCAATGCCAAAGGAATGCCCGGCAAGCCGGCACCGGTACCGACATCGAGCACGCGTCGACCTGCAATAAAGGGTGTGATCACTAAACTATCGAGCAGATGTCGGCTCACCATTTCGTGCGGGTCGCGCACGCCGGTCAGATTATAAACCTGATTCCATTCTTGCAGCAGCGCCAAGTAGTCAAGGGCCTTTACCTGCGCGCTCGTCGGCAGCTCAAGCCCGAGCTCCCGCAAACCCGCGGCCAGTTGCTCGGCGCGCCGCAAGGCGCCTACGGTCGAGTGGCCGCAGCGGCGAAATTCTTCAGCGCGCCCGTCATCTTGTCGATGATGGCGGCGCGATCCTCGATGCGATAGCGCTCGGCTATCGTTGCCGCTGCCGTGTAAGCCAACCACACCTTCCCGTCTGTATCTTCCCATGCCAGCGCCTTCATGGGCAGGTCGAGGCCTACCATCGGATTGCTCGCCAGCAGCGGGCTGCCGAGCTTGGGGTTACCGAATATGAGCAGCTGCACCGGTCGCAGCGCGATGTTGGCGCGCTCGGCGTTGCCGGCATGATCGATGCGCGCAAAGATCGTTACCCCCTTTGCGCGCAACGCCGCCTCCAGGCGATCGATTGTCGCGTTGACATCGTGCGCGCTGCGGGTGACGACGATACTGCCGGCGCCGGCCAACGGCATGTGCACGGTAAGCGCCAACAGCAAAATACTGAGCGCGGTCAATTTCATGGCCTCCTCCTTTCACCTTTACGCGCAAGAACTCCCGTGAAGGGCCAAGTGTAACGTGGGCCGCACGTTTCGTCCCACAAATTCGACCCTTTGTCGGCCTGCGGACCACGGCCCTGCAATGGAGATCTAAAGTCCCTATTGCCCCCCGGCGAATCGTCGGGACCCGGCAATGGATGAGTTTACCAGGAGGACATCATGAAGTTGGCAACCCTAGCGCTAACGAGCACCCTGATCGTCTTGCCATCGCAGGCAGCGGAGCTTACGCAAACTGCGGCCACGGACACGACGATGCAGAGCAGCACCACCGAACCCGCCGAGACCATGCAGAGCAGCACCAGTCAACCCACGGGCTGGATCGCACGCGCAGCCTTCACTAGCGCGGTCGAGGATCGCGAGCCCGTCGACAGCCTTGACAGCCTTAGCAACGACAGCACCGTGCTCTACTATTTCACCGAGGTCCGCGACATGGCCGGACAGACGGTCACACATCGCTGGGAATACGGCGATCAAGTCATGGCCGAGGTTGAGCTCGAGATTGGCGGGCCCCGCTGGCGAGTCTACTCGAGCAAGAACCTGCAACCGCTCTGGACCGGTGACTGGAAGGTGTCGGTCCTGGACGCCGCCGGTAATCCGCTAATCGTGAACACCTTCGTCTACACCGAGGCCACTGCCGGTACGAGCACTGACAGCAGCATGCCTGCGGACGCAAGCACCGGCATGCCTGCAGGACCAAGCAGCGGCATGCCGCAGTAGGCCCGTGTGCACTCAGGCGCGCTTGCGCTTGAGGTGCACCAACAGCAGCGAAATCGCGGCAGGCGTCACGCCCGAAATGCGTGAAGCCTGCCCGAGCGTGGCGGGCTTACAGGCATTCAGCTTCTGCTGCACCTCGACCGAGAGGCCGCGCACATTGCTGTAGTCCATGTCCGGCGCCAACGCCATTTGCTCATGGCGCAGGTGCTGCTCGATCTCGCGCTGCTGGCGCTCGATATAGCCTGCATAGCGGGCCTCGGTCGCGAGCTGCTCGGCGATGGCCGGATCGACGGGCGGCTCGTCACCATCGACCAGACCGACCAACTGTTCATAACTGAGCTCTGGACGGCGTAACAGCTCGAACAGCGTCGTCGCGCGCGTCAGGGGTGTGCCCAGCACCCCCAGCGCCGCATCCGTCGCGACCGATTCAGGTCTCACCCACGTACTTCTCAGGCGTGCGCGCGCCTGCACGAGCGCATCGCGCTTGCTGCAATAACGCGACCAGCGTTCATCATCAACAACGCCGAGCTCACGACCGATCTCGGTAAGCCGCAAGTCGGCATTGTCTTCGCGCAACAAAAGCCGATGTTCGGCACGCGAGGTAAACATTCGGTAAGGCTCGTTGGTGCCACGCGTCACCAGATCATCGACCAGCACGCCGATGTAGGCCTGGTCACGCCGCAACCACCACGCTTGCTTTTCCTGCACCCGCAGCGCCGCGTTAATCCCCGCCAACAGGCCTTGCGCGGCCGCCTCTTCGTAGCCCGTGGTGCCATTGATCTGGCCAGCGAAAAACAGGCCCTTAAGCAAGCGGGTCTCCAGCGTCGGCTTGAGATCGCGCGGATCAAAGTAATCGTACTCGATCGCGTAGCCGGGACGCGTGATATGTGCGCGCTCGAAACCCTTGATCGATCGCACCACCGCATGCTGCACGTCAAAAGGCAGGCTGGTCGAGATCCCGTTGGGATACACTTCGCGTGTGCTCAACCCCTCGGGCTCGACAAAGATCTGATGCGAGCGCTTGTCGGCAAAGCGCACCACCTTGTCCTCGATAGACGGACAGTAGCGCGGGCCAACGCCCTCGATGACGCCGCTATAAAGCGGCGAGCGTTCGAGGCCTGCGCGAATGATGTCGTGCGTGCGCTCGTTTGTTTGGGTGATGTGACATTGCACTTGTTGCGGATGCTCGTCGGCGCACCCCAGGTAGGAGAACACGGGCGCTGGCGTGTCGCCTGGCTGGGCCTCCAGGACCGCGTAATCAATCGTGCGGCCGTCAATCCGTGGCGGCGTACCGGTCTTCAGACGTCCCACGTTTAGCGGCAACTCGCGCAGGCGCGCCGCCAGTGCGTTGGCTGGTGGATCGCCGGCACGCCCACCTTGATAATTGGACAGCCCGATGTGTATGCGGCCGCCGAGAAAGGTGCCGGTGGTCAACACGACCGCGCGCGCGCGAAACTTCATGCCCATCTGCGTGACCACGCCGACCACGCTCTCGTCCTCAATCAGCAGGTCGTCGACGGCTTGCTGGAAGACGGCGAGACCCGGTTGCTGCTCGAGCAGGGCGCGCACCGCGCTCTTGTAGAGCATACGATCGGCCTGTGCACGCGTCGCCCGCACGGCCGCGCCCTTGCGCGAATTGAGCACGCGGAAATGAATACCCGCGCGATCGGTAGCACGCGCCATGACCCCGCCCAGAGCGTCGATCTCTTTGACGAGGTGTCCCTTGCCGATCCCGCCGATCGCTGGGTTACACGACATCTGGCCGATGGTCTCGACACTTTGGGTGAGCAGCAGGGTGCGGCAACCCATTCGCGCGGCCGCAGCGGCGGCCTCGGTGCCGGCGTGTCCACCGCCGATCACGATGACCTCATAGGCATCCGGGTATTCCATGGGGCAGCTCGCAGCACATAATCTCGAGGGCGCGCATCATAGCATTGTCCATGCGCCTTAACGACCGCAACCTTGTGACGGCCGCGTTGTCATTGACTATAAATGTTAGGATGTCGCCACAAAGCGGGCGAGCGCAATGACCATGAGCCAGGTGCCAGAAAGACGAACCCCGACTACCCGAGCAACCGTCGATAGCATTGTCGCCGAGATCGGCAAGGTGGTGCTGGGCAAGGAGCGACAGGTGCGCCTCGCTTTGGCCTGCCTGCTGGCGCGTGGACACTTGCTGATAGAGGATTTGCCCGGTGTCGGCAAGACGACGATGGCGCACGTGCTCGCACGCGCGCTCGGTCTCGACTTCAGTCGCGTGCAATTCACCAGCGATCTGCTGCCGGCCGATATCCTTGGGGTATCGGTGTACCAACCCGAAACGGGCGATTTTCGTTTCCACCCAGGGCCGATCTTCGCTCAGCTGGTGCTGGCCGATGAAATCAATCGCGCCACCCCGAAGACACAAAGTGCGCTGCTTGAAGCGATGGAAGAACGCCAGGTGACGGGCGACGGTATCACTCAGACGTTGCCGGTTCCTTTCTTTGTGATCGCGACCCAAAATCCGCTGCACCTGATCGGCACCTTTCCGTTGCCGGAGTCGCAACTTGACCGCTTCTTGATGCGCATCGACATGGGTTATCCGGACCGGCGCGCAGAACGCGCCCTGCTCAAGGGCCGCGACCGCCGGGAACTGTTGGCCGATATGCCGGCGGTGATCGGGGCGGACGAACTGCTGTGGTTACAAGAGCAAGTCATACAACTCCATCGCAGCGATGCTTTGCTCGATTACGTGCAGGACCTGCTCGAAGCGACCCGGGCCTCTAGCGAGTTCACCAATGGTTTGTCGCCGCGGGCGGGGCTGGCCTTGATGCGCGGGGCGCAGGCATGGGCGCTGCTCGAAGGTCGCGACATGGTGTTACCGGAAGATGTGCAGGCGGTTGCGCCGAGCGTCATCGCCCACCGTCTGCGTCCTGCCGAGGGTGGTAGCGAGGAGGCCGTCGAAGCCAAGATCAACCGCCTGCTCGCGTCCGTGCCGATCCCCTGATGGCCGTGCCGCCGCCGGCAGCGGAGATCCTCCTCGGCAGGCGCCAGCTCTATATCCTGCCGACAAGCGGCGGCCTGCTCTTCGCGCTGACGTTGGTCGTGCTGCTGGCAGCGGCGGTCAACTACGCAAGCGCACTCGCCTTCGCCCTCACCTTTCTGCTAGCTGCGGTGGGCATCGTCTCGATGCTGTACACCCATCGCAATCTACTCGGCCTGCGTGTGTCTGCACGCCCCGGCCACCCGGTGTTCGTCGGCGATCCGGCGGGATTTGAGGTCTGCCTCAAAAACGACCGCGCCGTCTTGCGGCTGGCGCTCAATCTCGAGCACGGCAAGAGTGCGCTCGGCACTGTCGATCTGGCGCCCGGTGAACAGGCGTGCCTGCGCTTCGAGGTGCCGACGCGCAAGCGCGGTCACATTGCTGCACCGCCCGTTACCGTGTCGACGCGATTTCCACTGGGGTTGCTGCGTGCCTGGTCGCGCCAACTGCAACTCGGCCAGCATTGCCTGGTCTACCCGCAACCGGCCACGCCCGGGGCTTCACCTTTCGGCGCCGGTCTCCATGCTTGGCGCGACTATGGGCGCGATCCCGAGGGCGATGATTTCCTGGGATTGCGGGAGTTTCGGCGCGGCGACTCGCCGCGGCATGTCAGCTGGAAGGCGGCAGCACGCGGTCGCGGTATGCTCAGCAAACAGTTCGGCGGCGGTTACCGCTCGAGCGTGTGGCTCGACTGGGAGCGGCTCACCGGTCTCGACGAAGAGCAGCGCCTGCGCCAACTCTGCCGTTGGGTGCTTGATTGCGAGCAGGCCGGTGCGCTCTATGGGCTGCGCTTGCCGCAGCAGATACTCGACCCGGCTTGCGGCGAAGAGCACCAACATCGCTGCCTCGCCGCGCTCGCGCTGTTCCCGGGTGAAGGCGGCAAACCATGAAACCCGGACGTGCCGCGCTCAACAGCCTCTTGATTTCCGCCCTGCTCGCCTCGGCGCCGCATGTGCACCGCCTGCCGCTGTGGCTGACGCTGGTTGGCGCGGGCGCATTCGCCTGGCGCTTCGCGATTCACACTTACGCCTGGCCAGCGCCATCCCGACTCGTGCGCTTAGCGCTGACCCTGCTCGTGTTTACCGCCACGCTCGCGCACTACGGCACCTTCCTCGGGCGCGATGCCGGCACCGGCTTGCTGGCAAGCTTGCTCGCGCTAAAGCTGCTCGAGTTGCGCACGCGCCGTGACTCTCTGGTGGCGGTGCTGCTGTGTTATTTGCTGCTGCTTACAGCTTTTCTCTACGAGCAACCGCTGTGGCTGGCTCTTTACGGGCTCCTGACCATCTGGTCGAGCCTGGTCACACTCGTGCTGCTCAACCAACCGAGGCTGCAGAACCTGCGCTACGGTTTGCGCCTATCAGGCCGCCTGTTGCTTAAGGCGGCGCCGCTGGCGCTGGCGATGTTCGTGCTGTTCCCACGCATCGAGGGCAGCCTGTGGGGTCTGCCGAGCGCGGGCAGCACTGCGGTAACGGGGCTATCCGAATTCCTGCAACCGGGCAGCGTGCATCGCTTGATTTCGTCCGACGCCCCGGCCTTCCGCGTCGAGTTCGAGGGTGAGGCGCCCGCCCCCGCGCAGATGTATTGGCGCACGCTCGTACTCTCGCAGACCGACGGGGCCCGCTGGTGGCGCGGTGACCGGCGCCCAGCGGGCAAAGTCGACACGTTTACGCGCACTGGTGCACCGGTGAAATACCGCATCACGCTCGAGCCCAACAACAGGCCCTGGTTGCCGGCACTCGACCTGCCCCTCTATGCGCCACCGCGCGCATGGGTCCTGTCGGGCCATGTCTTCGAGCATCGGCGTGCGGTGCGCGAACGTTTGAGTTACACGCTCGTCTCCTATCCACGCTATCACACCGGCGCGCTGGCTGCGGGCGAGCGCGCAGCAGCACTGCAACTGCCCGAGAGCCTCAGCGGACGCGTGCGGGCGCTGGCGCAGCGGTGGCGCGCCAACGCCTCCGCCGACAGCGACGTCGCGCGCGCCGCGCTGGCTTATTTCCGCGACGAGCCTTTCTTCTACACGCTCACTCCGCCATTGCTGGGCAGCGATGCGGTGGACGAGTTCTTGTTCTCGGCGCGCCGCGGTTTTTGCGGTCACTTCGCCTCGGCCTTCGTCACGCTGATGCGCGCCGCCGGCATCCCTAGCCGTATCGTGCAGGGCTATCTTGGGGGCGAGTACAACCCGGCGGGAAAGTATTGGACCGTGCGCCAGTCTGACGCCCATGCCTGGGCCGAGATCTGGGTGCCGCAACAGGGCTGGCTGCGGGTCGACCCGACTGCGGCGGTGGCGCCAGAGCGTGTGGAGCTGGGCATTGATGCCGTGCGCCAGTTGGAGCTCACGGGTGTGGAGCTCGGCCGCCTACCGACCGAGGCTTTGCGCAAGCTGATCGCGCTGGGGTGGTTCGCCAATTCGTTGCGCACCGTCAACTGGTATTGGGACGCGACCAATCTCGCCTGGCACCGTTGGGTATTGGGCTTCGATCGTCAGCAGCAACAGCGCCTGCTGAGCTCCTTGCACCTGCCGGCCTTGTCCTGGCGCGGCCTGCTGCTTTTGCTGGCGCTGGCACTTGCTTGCGGCCTACTGATATTGGCCGTCCTCGCGCGTCGCGGCCGTGGGGCTGGTGACCCGGTGCAAATGCAATATCGGCGTTACTGCGACAAGCTGGCCGGCGTCGGCCTGTGCCGTGCCGCTGGCGAGGGTGCGCTCAGCTTTGCGCAACGCACCTGCAAGGAGCGTCCCGACCTCAAGACTGAGGTCGAATCCATCACTGAGCTTTACCTGCGCTTGCGTTACGGCCGCGCGGCTGCGGGTGATACTCTGCTGCACACGCTGCGCCGTCGCATTGCTCGATTTCGACCACAGCATCACGTTGTGGGAGCATCGGCGACCCCAAAAGCCCACGGCTAAGGCGAGCGAGGCGCTTTCCCTGAAGGCAGATGTTGAATCTTCAGACAGGCTGCGGATACGCGAGGCGTGGCCACTGCAAACTAAGCTTGCTTCGCCGAGCAGCGCTTCACCCCAGACGACAGCGGTAATCGCGGCACGCACGGGCACACGTTTTTGTGCGGTGGTTGACGCGGGCAGGGTGGCGATGCAGCGCACATCGCCGTCATCACTGCACGAAAATGACGCGCCGCGATGGCAGGTTGGCGCTATTTGCCAATACAGAAGGTCGAGAAGATCCGCCCGAGCAGGTCCTCGGTGGTGAACTCGCCGGTGATCTCGTTGAGCGCCTGCTGCGCAAGCCTGAGTTCCTCGGCCAGTAGTTCGCCCGCACGGGCCTCGCGCAGCTGCCGTTCGCCCAGGCGCACGTGCTCGCGCGCCTGGGCAAGCGCCTCAAGGTGCCGCCGCCGGGCGGTAAAGGTGCCCTCGCCGGCAGGTTGAAAGCCCATGCAGCTCTTCAGGTGCGCGCGCAGCAGATCGAGCCCAGCACCGGACTTGGCCGATAGCGCAACCTCCCCCGCAGCGCCCCCGGCCCTGCCCGTCTGGCTATCCGCCGCGGCGCGTCCGCTCAAGTCGATCTTGTTACGGATGACGGTATACGACGAACCATCAGGGAGTTGTCGCAGTAGCGCTTGCAAAGCAATGTCATCGATCTCGCTGTCGTCCACCACTAGCAGGACTCGATCGGCGCGCGCCATAGCCAAGCGCGCGCGGCGCATGCCCTCACTTTCGATCTCATCGCCACTTTCGCGCAGCCCCGCCGTGTCGAGCACGTGTATCGGCATACCATCGATGTTGATACGCTCGCGCACCACATCGCGTGTGGTGCCGGGAATGGCGCTTACAATGGCGCTGTCTTGCTGCGCGAGCGCATTGAGCAGGCTCGACTTCCCTGCATTCGGGGGTCCTGCCAACACCACGGTCATGCCATCGTGCAGCAGACAGCCCTGTCGCGCCGATGCTTGCAGGCGCTCAATGCCCCCCAGAATTTCCACCAGCTCGCTCGTGATCCGCTCGTCGGCCAAGAAATCGATCTCCTCCTCCGGGAAATCGATGGCGGCCTCCACATAGGTGCGCAGCCGGATCAGGTCCTCGACCAAGGCATGCACTTGCCTGGAGAACTTACCCTCGAGCGAGCGCAGCGCGCCGCGCGCCGCGGTCTCGGAGCTGCTCTCTATCAGATCGGCGATGGCTTCCGCTTGCGCCAGGTCGAGCTTGCCGTTCAGGAAGGCGCGCTGCGCAAACTCGCCGGGCTGGGCTAGGCGCGCGCCGACGACGAGCACAGATTTCAGCAACATGTCGAGCACGACCGGGCCCCCGTGCGCATGCAACTCAAGCACGTCCTCGCCGGTGAATGAATGTGGCCCCGGGAAAAACAGCACGAGCCCCTGGTCGATCGGCTCGCCGCGGGCGTCGCGGAAGGTCGCGCAGCTCGCATATCGCGGGCGCGGTAAGTGACGCAGCAATGCTTGCGCCACCTCGCGCGTGCCCGGGCCGGAGATACGGACCACGCCGATGCCGCCGATGCCCGGTGGGGTCGCAACGGCGGCGATGGTATCGCTCGCGGGCGTTCGCGTCGCTACTTCGCCCGCGCCTCGATCATGCGCGTGATTTGCCACTGCTGGGCAATAGAAAGGATGTTGTTGACCAGCCAGTAAAGCACCAACCCGGCAGGAAAGGCGAGGAAGAAGATGGTGAACACCACCGGTAAGGCATGCATGATGCGCCGCTGCATGGGGTCGAGCTGAGCCGGTGCAAGCTGTTGCTGCAGAAACATGCTGACGCCCATAAGTATGGGCAGCACATAGTAAGGATCTCTTATCGACAGGTCTCTGATCCATAGAATAAACGGCGCCTGACGCATCTCCACGCTTTCGAGCAACACCCAATAGAGGGCGATGAACACCGGGATCTGGATGAGGATCGGCAGGCAGCCGCCTAAAGGATTGATCTTTTCTTTCTTGTAGAGCTCCATCATTGCCTGATTCATGCGCTGCTTGTCATGGCCGAAACGCTCCCGCAAGCTCTGCAGTTTCGGCTGCATGCGCTTCATGTGGGCCATGGATTTATAGCTCGCCGCCGACAACGGATAGAAGACAAGCTTGATCAATATGGTCAAGACGATGATCGCCCACCCCCAATTGCCGACCCAGCGGTGGATAAAGGAAAGCAGCCAGAACAGTGGCGCCGACAGAAACGTCAGCCAGCCATAGTCCACGGTGAGCTCCATCCCCTCAGCCAACTCGGTCAGGCGCTTGTGCTCTTTAGGACCGACATAAAGCGTGGCGCGCAACCGTCCGCTGGCCCCCGGGGCCACCGTAACTGGATCGAGATCCCGGAGCCCGACCCTGTATCTGTTGTCGCCAAGCGCTGTCGTATAGAAGTGGTTCCGCTGCTCCTTTGCTGGCATCCACGCACCGACAAAATAATGCTGCAATATGGCAACCCAGCCGCCCGTGACATCACGCTCCAAGGGCTCCTCGCTTATGTCCGAGAAGGAAATCTTTTCGTACTTGTCCTCCGGCGTGTAGATAGCGGCGCCGCTATAGGTCGGCAGCGCCAACCAGCCGCGGCTGGGTTCAATATAACGTCGCAGAAACTGCCGATAGAGGTAGCCTTGCCACGGCTGCGTGCCGGTGTTCTCGACCACGAAGTCGACATCAATCAAATAGCGGTCGCGGTAGAAAGTGTAAATCTTCGTATAACGGACGCCATCGGGCGCCTGCCAGCGCAGCGGTACCTTAAGCTCAGTTTGACCTGGCGCCAGTACGTACGGTCGCGGCTCGGCGGTGTATGCGGTTTTGTGGTAAGGGTACTCGCGCTCACTGCCAATAAGGCCGGACTGGGCGACGTAGACATCACTGCTGCTGTCATCGAGAAGCACGAACGGAATGTCCGGCTTGTCCACTGACACGGGGTACTTACGCAGCTTGAGCTGGCGCAAGTCCCCGCCTGAGAGGTCGATCACCGCATCGATGAGGTCAGTGCGCACGCCGAGGCGCCCCGCACTCTGTGTGCCTGCGGGCACCACCGGGGCAGCCGGTGCCGTCACGACGCTGGGCGCCTCTGCCTTCGGGACAGTGGGCACCTCACCGGGTTCAGTGGTCGGCCCCAGCACACCTGGTGCCGTGGCTGTCGGTGGCGGGGCGGCGGCGCGCCGCTGCTCGTCCTGCCATGCCTGATAGATCATGAACAGGATCAACCCAAGCGCAAGCACCAGCAAGAAGCGTTGGTTATCCATGGTCGGCTATGTTTCTGCTGTTGTCCTCAGGCACCGGGTCATAGCCGCCACGGTGCCACGGGTGGCATCGTAGTAAGCGGCGACCCGCAAGCCAACCGCCGCGCCAGACGCCGTGGCAGGCGACAGCCTGCAGCGCATATTCCGAGCAACTCGGGTGAAAGCGGCAGTTGTCACCCAGAAAGGGGCTCAGCGCGTAGCGGTATGCCCGCAGCAGGCCGATCACGAATCCTTGCATCGTTCTATGATACTGATCCAGTGCCGTTCTAGCGACGTTCTCAGCGTGGCCGGCTCAGCGCTCGCGGCGGCGCTTTTGGCGACCACAACTACATCAAATCCGCGCAGTGTCTGCTGGTGTTTGCGGGCAGATTCACGCACATGGCGCTTGAGCCGATTACGAACGACTGCCTTGGGAGATGCCTTGCGCGACACGACCAGGCCGACACGCACATGCGCGAGCGCATTCTCACTGGCATACACCGTAAACAGACGGTCGCGCGTCTGGCACCCGTGGCGCAACACGCTTTGGAATTTCGCCGGTCGCAGAAGGCGGTAGCGCTTGGGCAGCCCTTCGCGGGCATGCGCGCTGGCAGCCAAGATCTCAGGCGCTCAGTTTTGCGCGGCCCTTAGCTCGTCGAGCGTTAATGATCGCTCTACCACTCGCTGTGCGCATGCGCGCGCGGAAGCCGTGGTTCCGTTTACGTTTCAGCACACTGGGTTGATACGGCCTTTTCATCGAAACGCATTCCAGATTTCGCCCGCGCAACACGGGCGGGCGGGCAAACTTACTTCTTCAATGGTCGCTTTGTCAACAACGGACATACGCAAATGTTTGTCAGCATTGAGTTCAGAACGCGGTTGTGGATTGGCTTGCGGTTTGAGGATAGACTCTCCGGCCCACCACTGCGCGTGCACGATACCAATGACACAACCACACGTCTGGAAGAGTTGCCTCTCGCGTCTGGAAAAAGAATTATCGCCGCAACAGTTCAACACCTGGATCCGTCCTTTACAGGCGGTAAGTGGCCAGGGGATGCTGCGCTTGCTCGCGCCAAACCGCTTTGTCATGGAGTGGGTGCGCGAGCGGTTCATCGCGCGTATCGCGGAGCTCGCCGGCCAGTACCAGGACAGCGGTGAGATACAGGTGTCCGTCGAAGTCGGCGGTCAGGATCCTAGCCACAGCGCTAACCAGCGGCAAACGACGAAGAGTGAGAGCCAAGCGAGCCCGGCTTGGCCGATGCTGGGACGTCTCAACGGCGATTTCACCTTTGACACGCACGTGGAAGGGAAATCCAATCAACTGGCACGAGCGGCCGCCCGGCAGGTAGGTGAGAACCCAGGTCGCGCATACAATCCGCTGTTTATTTACGGCGGCGTCGGTCTGGGTAAAACGCACCTGATGCAGGCTGCGGGTAACTTGATGCTACAACATAGTCCGCGGGCCAACGTCGCTTACGTGCACTCGGAGCACTTTGTGGCTGACATGGTGCGGGCGTTACAGCACAACGCCATCAACGAGTTCAAGAAGTTCTACCGCTCGCTCGATGCTTTGCTCATTGATGACATTCAATTCTTCGTACGAAAGGAACGTTCACAGGAAGAATTCTTCCATACTTTCAATGCGTTACTGGAGGGTCAGCGCCAGGTCATCATCACTGCCGACCGCTTCCCAAAGGACCTGGTGGGTGTGGCAGAGCGGCTCGTGTCGCGCTTCGGCTCAGGCTTGACGGTCGCCATTGAACCCCCGGAGCTAGAGACGCGCGTGGCGATCCTTATAAAGAAAGCAACCGCGGAGGGTCTGGTCTTGCCAGAAGACGTCGCGTTTTTCATCGCCAAGCAGGTGCGCTCCAACGTTCGTGAACTTGAGGGGGCGCTTCGGCGCGTCATGGCGAACGCGCAATTCACGGGTCGGCCAGTCGATGTCGGTGTCGCGGCGGAAAGCCTCAAGGATCTACTCGCCTTTCACGAGCGGCTAGTGACTATCAATAACATCCAAAAGACCGTCGCCGAGTACTACAAGATCCGCGTCTCAGACCTGTACTCCAAACGTCGATCGCGGCAGGTTGCAAGACCCCGCCAGGTCGCGATGGCGCTTGCCAAGGAACTAACGAGTCATAGCCTACCAGAGATTGGCGACGCATTTGGTGGCCGGGACCACACGACGGTTTTGCATGCCTGCCGGAAAGTTAACAGCTTGGTCAGCAGTGACGTACGCACGAAAGAGGATTACGACAACCTAATGAAGATACTCAGCGTGTAGAACCTCCAACGGGTGTAGATAAGCTTGTGTAAAAACAGCCGTGCAACGTGGCCGAGGTTGAAACACGAGGATTCATTCAACATTTTCCACAAAGCTCACAC
Source organism: uncultured Nitrospiraceae bacterium (assembly GCA_964347935.1). GTDB lineage: Bacteria > Pseudomonadota > Gammaproteobacteria > Acidiferrobacterales > SPGG2 > SZUA-472. The sequence goes on from CAYGAS010000126.1 coordinate 15,289, forward strand.
CAGGCTATACACAGCTTTGCCAACGTCGCCCATCACAGCACGTGCGCGGCGTCCCCGTGTTATCCCCGTTTTGCTGGGGTCTAACTACAGTAACTACTAACTATATAAACTACTAAGACTAGTTATGATATTAGCGGTAGAATACGACATACAGACATCGTCTATAGACCAGCATGCACGTTCAACTTAGCCGTGAGGAACTCTTGAAGCCGCTCAGTCACGTGGCGGCGGTGGTCGAACGGCGTCAGACCCTGCCGATACTCTCGAATTTGCTTTTAAGCATGCATGAGGGGCAGCTGCGGCTGACCGGCACTGATCTGGAGATTGAGCTCGTCGCAGGTGTTCCACTGACGGCAAAGGCGGAGGGCGCCATCACAGTGCCTGCGCGCAAGCTGTACGACATATGCCGGGCGCTGCCGGCGCAAGCGGAGCTCGACATCCGTGTCGAGGGGACGAAGGCGCGTATTCAATCAGGGCGTAGCCGGTTCACGCTGGCAACGCTACCAGCAGGAGAGTTCCCAAGCGTAGAGGGCGGAGAGTGGCAACAGCAAGTGGAGGTGAGTCAGCAAGAACTTAAGCGTCTCCTCGATCAGACCCATTTCTGCATGGCCCATCAGGATGTCCGTTACTACCTGAACGGTTTGCTGCTGGAATTCGAGGGTAACCGCCTACGGGGCGTAGCGACGGACGGTCACAGAATGGCAATCAGCGAGCTTAGCCTGAACTCGGAGCCCGGGAACCGCCAAGCCATCGTGCCACGGAAGGGGATCCTTGAAATTACACGGTTTCTGGGCACCTCCGAGAGCCCGGTGACGGTTAGCTTAAGTGCAAACCATATCCGCGCCAGCACAGACAACATGACGCTTACATCCAAGCTCATCGATGGGCGCTTCCCGGATTACCAACAGGTGCTTCCGGCGAACTATCGCAGGACAGTGCGTGTGGACCGTAGCGCACTGCGAGAGGCCTTAGGGCGCACCGCCATACTGGCTAACGAGAAATATCGCGGGGTGCGGCTCACGGTAGCGCCGGGGGTGCTCACGCTTACGGCTCAGAACCCCGAGCAGGAGGAGGCCCACGAGGAGCTCAGCATTGACTACGAGGGCGAACAACTCGAAGTAGGGTTCAACGTCACCTACGTGGTGGAGGCCCTCGGAGGCCTGGAAAGCAAAGAGGTTGAGCTGGGGATCAATGACCCGCACAGCAGTTGCGCCTTACTGGCGCCAGGCGACCGCACTACGCAATACATCGTCATGCCGATGCGCTTGTAAGGCTGCCCGACGAGATCCCCGGCATGTCGCTAACCCTGCTCGAGGTCCATAACCTCCGTATTGTGCAGCATGTGGCGATGGAGCCCGACCCCGGGTTGAACATCCTCATTGGACCCAACGGCAGTGGCAAGACCAGCCTGCTCGAAGCCATCCACATGCTTGGTATGGGCAGGTCATTTCGCACGGGCTTGGCGGCCTACCCTGTGCGGCGAGGCGAGACACACCTGATAGTCCATGGCCGCTGGCGTACAGAGCAGGGGGAGGTCGTTTCGCTCGGCGTCGAGCGTGGCCACGATCAGAGGCGCATTCGTGTCAATGGAAGCACTTGCACGGGGGCCAGCGCGCTCGCGCGGGTGCTGCCGCTGCAGGCGGTTTTGCCGGATAGCCGCTATTTGTTCATGCACAGTGCGAGATTCCGGCGTGGCGTTCTGGACTGGGGGCTGTTCCACGTGGAACCACGGTTTTATGAGCTCTGGACGCGATACCAGCGCGCGCTGCGGCAACGCAACGCCACACTGCGGGGTGGTGCGGCCCTAAGCTGCCTCGACCCTTGGGAGCAAACTCTCGCCGAGACCGGCGAGGAGATGGAGGGGCTACGCGCCGCTTATATACAGCAATGGCGCCGGTGCACGTCTGACTATGCGGGCCTGCTGCTGCCTAACTTGAGTCTCTCGATGTCGACACAGCGAGGATGGCCAGCGGATGCCGCACTGGCTGAGGTGCTGCGCCACAACCGTGAGCGCGACCGCGCCGACGGTTATACGCGGATGGGTTCTCACCGCGCTGACTTAAAGGTGATGCTGGGCGGCGCCCCGCTTCGGGAATGTGCCTCGCAGGGCCAGCAGATCCTCGTTGTGTTGGCCATGCGGCTGGCGCAGGTGGAGCTGTTCATGCGTCAAACGGGGCGCCGCTGCCTGTTAATGCTTGACGACGTGCTTAACCAGCTCGACGGCGAGCGGCGGCGGTGTCTGCTAGCACGTGTCGCTGAGTTGGGTGCCCAGACCTTCATTACGACGACCGACGCGGACGGCGGCGAGCTCGACACGGCTGCCGGACAACGGGTGTTCCACGTGGAACAAGGCCAGATCACGGCGGGTGGCACGACTTGAAGGTGCGCCGCCCAATTGGGGCTGCCCGTGCCTAAGGCGAGAACGCGCGCCAGATGTTAAAATTGTTTTAGTCGATAACGGCTATTTCGACGATTTTTTGAGGAAAAATGGCAAAAAAGGCGGCTAACCAGCGAGGCAGTACCTACGATTCGCGCAGCATCCAAGTCCTCAAGGGCTTGGATGCGGTACGCAAGCGCCCTGGCATGTACATCGGCGACACCGATGACGGTACCGGCCTTCACCGCATGGTCTTCGAGGTGGTCGATAACGCTATCGACGAGGCGCTGGCGGGCTTCTGCACCGAAGTTGAGGTGACCGTTCATGCCGACGAATCCGTCACTGTACGTGATAACGGCCGTGGGATACCGACCGAGGTGATCCCAGAGGAGGGCCGATCGGCGGCTGAGGTGATTATGACCGTGCTGCATGCCGGGGGAAAGTTTGACCACAACGCATACAAGGTTTCTGGCGGGCTGCATGGTGTAGGCGTATCCGTGGTCAACGCGCTGTCTGAGACGCTGGATCTTAAGGTGCGTCGCGATGGGCTGCTGTATCAGCAGAAATACCGGCTGGGCCGACCACTCGCCGCGATCAAGGCCATTGGTAAGAGTTCGGTGACGGGGACCGAGGTGCGTTTTAAGCCGAGCGGCAAAACCTTCAGCGACAGGACCTTTCATTACGACGTCCTTGCCAAACGCTTGCGGGAGCTGTCTTTCCTCAATTCGGGTGTCCGTATCGTCTTGTTTGACGAGCGTACCGGCAAGGAAGACGTGTTTGAATATCGCGGCGGGATCGCCGCCTTTGTTGAGCACCTCAACCGCAACAAGACCCCGCTGCACCGCAAACCTATCTACATCCGCGCCGAGCGCTCCAAGGTGGGGCTCGAGTTGTGCATGCAGTGGAACGACTCCTATCAGGAAAATATCTTCTGCTACACCAATAATATTCCCCAAGCCGATGGCGGCACCCACTTGGCGGGGTTGCGGGCGGCCATGACACGCACTCTCAACCAGTATCTGGATTCGAGTGGGCTCGCAAAGAAAGCGCGTATCACCACCACGGGTGACGACGCCCGCGAAGGACTGACCGCGGTGCTGTCGGTGAAGGTGCCGGATCCCAAATTCTCCTCCCAGACGAAGGACAAGCTTGTCTCCTCGGAGGTGAAGGGCGTCGTCGAGTCGATCGTAAGCGAAAAACTCGGCGAGTTCTTGCAGGAGAACCCCGCTGATGCACGGGCGATCGTTGACAAGATCATCGAAGCTGCGCGTGCCCGCGAAGCTGCGCGCAAGGCGCGTGACATGACTCGGCGCAAAGGCGCGCTCGATGTCGGCGGGCTACCGGGTAAGCTCGCCGACTGCCAGGAGCGCGATCCCAGTATCAGCGAGCTGTATCTCGTAGAAGGCGACTCAGCCGGCGGCTCGGCCAAGCAGGCGCGTGATCGCCGCTTTCAGGCCGTGTTGCCGCTCAAAGGCAAGATCCTCAACGTCGAGCGCGCTCGCTTCGACAAGGTGCTCTCTTCGGCGGAAGTCGCCACCCTAATCACGGCCCTCGGCACCGGCATAGGAAAAGATGATTTCAATATCAATAAGTTACGTTATCACCGCGTGATCATCATGACGGATGCGGACGTGGACGGCTCGCATATCCGCACCCTGCTGTTGACCTTCTTTTATCGACAGATGCCGGCCTTGCTTGAGCGCGGCCACATCTACATCGCTCAACCGCCGCTGTACAAGTTGCGACGCGGCAAACAGGAGCAATATCTCAAGGACGAGAGCGAGCTGGAGGAATACCTGCTGAAGCACGCGCTCGACGGCGCATCGGTGCGCGCTTCGCCTCGGGCGGCGACCGTGGAGGGCGCCGCCCTGGCGGCCCTATGCCGTAATTACTTGGCTGTGCAGCAAACTATCAAACGCTTGTCGCGCCGCTACGACGACGGCGTCCTTCAAAAGCTGATCGCGATGCCGACGCTCGATACAAGCATCTTGCGGGACGCCAAGAAAACCGAGGCATTCGTCGTGCAGCTCCAAAAACAACTGCTCGAGGACCAAAACGGCGGCAGCCGCTACGACGTGAGCTTTGGCACCGATTCACGCACGGCAATGCATGAGATTTTGATAGCGCGCAGCGAGCACGGCTCCATCAAGCACTGCCGCATCGACGCTGAGTTCGTTGCCTCTGGCGAGTATCGCAGCATGCGTGCGCTCGGCGAGCAACTCGGTGGCTTGGTGCAGTCCGTGATCGTGCGTCGCGGTGACAGCAAGGAGACCCTGAATGGTTTTGGCGAAGCACTACAGTGGTTGCTCGCTGAAGCGCGTCGCGGCCATGCGATTCAACGCTACAAGGGGTTGGGCGAGATGAATCCCGAGCAGCTATGGGAGACCACCATGGATCCGGCGACGCGCCGACTGTTGAAGGTCGCTATCGAGGATGGCGTTGCGGCTGATGAGGTGTTTACGACACTCATGGGTGATCAGGTAGAGCCGCGGCGGGAATTCATCGAGCAGAATGCGCTGAGCGTCGCCAACCTGGACGTCTGAGCAGAAGAATAGACCCCGCGCCCGCGCGCGCGTCTCCAGCGGTCCCTTACATTGACCGGCGTGAGTTAAGCGTTCTGGCAGTCAATTTGCGCCGCAGCCGCTGCGCCTAATGAAGAACCCGCGGTATGCTGAGGGTGAACTGCGGAATCTCAGCGTCGAACGCGGCACCGTCAGCGGCGACCATCTGATAGCTCCCCCGCATCGTGCCTACGGGTGTTTCGATAATTGCGCCGCTGGTGTACTCGAACCTCGTGCCCGGTTCGAGATAAGGTTGCTCACCCACCACGCCTTCACCGCGCACCTCGCGCACCTGGTTGTTGGCATCGGTAATTATCCAGTGGCGGGTCAACAAGCGCGCCGGAACGGTGCCGGCGTTGGCGATCGTGATGGTGTAAGCGAAGGCATAGCGATCGGCATCTGGCGCCGATTGATCGGGCAGATACGCGGTCTTTACGGAAATATCGATGCGGTACTTCGTGCGGTCCACGGGCCTTAGGTTTCTTGCTGCGGCTCGGCGCATTGTGCCCCAAAGCCCAGAGCGATGCACGCCAGCTATGTCCAGTCCGGTTCCAGCTGTCGCTGGCAGCGCACGCTGGTAAAGGCGGGCGGTTTGATGTCGAGACGCACAGCGGTGAGCGATCCGCCCCACAAGCAGCCGCTGTCGATACCGATCACCCCGTCCTGATTCCATATCCCCAGCGCAGACCAATGGCCGAACACGATCGTTGCCTCGAGCGGGCGCGGCAGGCGCGCCTGAAACCAAGGTTTCAGATGCGGCGGCTGCGATCCGGGTGCGACGACCGGCCCCAGATCCATGCAGCCGTCGGCGTCACAGTAACGCAGACGGGTCAGGGCATTCACGATGACACGCAGACGCTCGTATCCCTGCAAACGCGTATCCCAGCGATCAGGCGTGTCGCCGTACATTTGGCCCAGAAACTCCACAACGCGCGCGCCTCGCAACTCCGCCTCGACCTCGCGGGCCAGGCGAGCGGCGCTGGCGACATCCCATTGCGGCAGCATCCCGGCATGCACCAGGGCGAAGCCGAGGCGCTCGTCGTGATGAAGCAATGGGCGCCGGCGCAGCCATCCCAGCAGGCGATCGCGGTCGGGGGCCTGCAGCACATCTGCAAAGGTGTCGCTAGCCGAAGCGGGTCTCGCGGCGCACGCAACCGCTAACAGGTGCAAATCGTGGTTGCCGAGCACCGATACCGCGCTGGTGCCGAGATCCATGACCAGGCGCAATACCTCGGCCGACTTTGGGCCGCGGTTCACGAGATCACCCGTGAACCACAGGGTGTCCCGCCCCGGTCGAAAGGCGATCGCCTGTAAGAGCGCCTGCAGGGCGCCAACACAGCCCTGGACGTCGCCGATTGCGTAGGTAGCCATTAGCAAACAGTTTCCTGTCTCGCCGCTGGTCGCGATGGCACGAAAACGTTTATGCTGACTTTAAGTGCAGGCACGGGCATCGAGGACGGAACCACCGGCTTTGAGACATCTCGTATTCGTATATGGTTCGCTGCGGCCGGGTGAAACGCATCATCACATGCTGGCCGGCGCGCAGCACCTCGGCCGCCACCGAACTGAGCCGCGGTACACCATGTTCGACTTGGGGCCCTACCCGGGGGTCATCGAGGGCGGTCGAACCGGCATCGTCGGTGATGTAGTGGCGGTAAGCGCAAGGCTGCTCGCTACGCTGGATCGCTTCGAAGAGCATCCGCACGAATATGTACGGACCTTGATCGCCACGCCGTTTGGGCGGGCATGGATTTACCTGTATCGCCGGCAGCCACCTGACGCCACCGTGGTACGGACGGGTGATTGGTGCAAAAGGTAAGTTCAGCTAGCAGCTCGCGGCCGCCGGCCAGCCGAGCTCTAGCATGCCTCGCGCCGTTGCGGTTAGTAGCGATAATATTCGGGCTTGTAAGGACCGTCGATCGGCACGTTGATGTAGTCGGCCTGCGCCTGCGTTAGGCGCGTCAGCTGCGCGCCGATCTTCTTCAGATGCAGTCGCGCGACCTTCTCGTCCAGGTGCTTCGGCAGCACGTACACGCGGCGCTCGTACTTGTCCGGATTGTTCCAGAGCTCAAGTTGCGCCATCACCTGATTGGTGAAGGAAGCCGACATCACGAAGCTCGGGTGACCCGTCGCGCAGCCCAGGTTCACCAAGCGGCCTTCGGCGAGCACAATAATCCTTTTGCCGTCGGGGAAGATTACGTGATCGACTTGCGGCTTGATGTTTTCCCACTTGTACTGGCGCAAGCTGGCGATATCGATCTCGGCGTCAAAATGGCCAATATTGCACACGATCGCCTCATCCTTCATTGCCCGCATATGCTCTTCCGTGACGACTCCGGCGTTACCGGTCGCGGTGATAAAGATGTCGCCCAGCGCCGCCGCCTCTTCCATGGTGACCACGCGGTAGCCTTCCATCGCTGCCTGCAGCGCGCAAATCGGATCGATTTCGGTAATCCACACCGTAGCACCCAGACCGCGCAAAGACTGCACACAGCCCTTCCCGACATCGCCGTAGCCGCAGACGACGGCGATCTTGCCGGCGATCATTACATCGGTGGCGCGCTTGATGCCATCGACCAGTGACTCGCGACAGCCGTACAAGTTGTCGAATTTTGATTTCGTTACGGAGTCGTTGACGTTGAACGCCGGCCAGGGAAGCTCGCCCTGTTCCATCATCTCGTATAGGCGCTTGACCCCGGTCGTGGTCTCCTCCGTCACACCGCGGATGTTGCCAGCCGCTTTGCTATACCAGCCCGGCTGCGCTGCCATACGTTGACGGATGGAGGCAAACAAGGCAGTTTCTTCCTCGCTGCCGGGGTTATTCAGGACCGAGGCGTCACGCTCGGCTGTGCTCCCGAGCGTGAGCAGTAAGGTCGCATCGCCGCCGTCATCGAGAATCATGTTGGCGGTACCGCCGTCGGCCCACTGGAAGATCCGGTGCACGTACTCCCAATACTCCTCGAGCGACTCGCCCTTTTTGGCGAACACAGGTACGCCCCGGGCGGCGATGGCGGCGGCGGCATGATCCTGGGTCGAAAAGATGTTGCAAGAGGACCAACGCACCTCGGCGCCCAGCTCCACCAGGGTCTCGATGAGCACCGCCGTCTGGATGGTCATATGCAGGCAGCCGGCGATGCGCGCCCCCTCTAGGGGTTTTTGGCCGGCATACTCTTCGCGCAGCGCCATCAGCCCGGGCATTTCGGTTTCGGCGATGGAAATCTCCTTGCGCCCCCAGTCGGCGAGCGAGATATCTGTGATCTGGTAGTCCGGCTTCAGTTGTTGCAGCGGTCTGCTCATAGTCAAATCCCGTTCACTCCGTGGTCAATGTGGTTTACGCGCTCTTGATGGCGCGCGGGCCAAGTGCCTCGCGCAGCACCGCCGCCTTGTCGGTGCGCTCCCAGGTGAATGTAGGCTCGCTGCGTCCGAAGTGTCCGTATGCGGCTGTCGGCAGATAGATCGGGCGCAAGAGATCCAATTGTTTAATAATGGCGCGCGGGCGCAAATCAAAGTGCTGGCGCACCAACTCGGCGATTTTTTCATCGGACAGGCGACCGGTGCCAAAGGTCTCCACGTGTATGGATATGGGCTGGGCGATGCCGATGGCGTAGGCGACCTGAATTTCGCAGCGCTCGGCCAGACCGGCAGCAACGATGTTTTTCGCCACATAGCGTCCAGCATAGGCGGCGGAACGATCGACCTTGCTCGGGTCTTTGCCGGAGAAGGCGCCGCCACCGTGGCGTGCCATGCCGCCATAGGTGTCGACAATGATTTTGCGTCCAGTCAGGCCGCAATCCCCGACCGGGCCTCCGATAACGAATCGCCCGGTTGGATTCACATGATACTTGGTGCTCTCGTTTAACCAGGCCGGCGGCAGCACGGGTTTGATGATTTCCTCGATTACGGCCTCTTTCAAGCGTTTGTACTCGATCTCCGGCGAATGCTGGGTCGATAATACGACCGCATCGATGCCAGTGGCCTTGCCGTCCTCGTAGCGCACCGTGACCTGCGACTTGGCGTCGGGGCGCAGCCATGGCAGGCGGCCACTGCGGCGCACCTCGGCTTGGCGTCGCATGAGGCGGTGGGCCAGACTGATCGGCATCGGCATCAGCTCCTCCGTCTCGTTCGTGGCATAGCCGAACATCATGCCTTGATCGCCGGCACCCTGCTCAAGCTCGTCCTGGCGGTCCACGCCCTGTGCGATATCGGCAGACTGCTTGTCGATTGCGCTAAGCACGGCGCATGATTCCCAGTCAAAGCCCATCGATGATTCGTAGCCGATGCGCTTGATCGTGCCGCGCACAATCTCCGGCATGTCGACCCAGGCCTGGGTCGTGATCTCGCCGGAGATGATGGCCATGCCGGTGTTGACCATGGTCTCACAGGCCACCCGGGCACGCGGATCTTGCTTAATGATGGCGTCGAGAATCGCATCAGAGATCTGATCGGCCACCTTGTCTGGGTGACCTTCGGAAACCGATTCAGAAGTGAATAGATAGCTTTGTGCCATGGGCAAGGAGCTCCAGTCGTGTTTTCGTATGAAAGCTGGTCAATTTAAGCCGCGCAGTGTAGCAAGCCTAAATTTAATTTAACACGCGCATACGCGTCAGCGAGCAGCGCAAGGCGCCCGTTGTGATGCCATCGCACGCCACGCCGCCAGCTGTGCCGCTTGATGTCCGCGGGCGCCCCACTCGCCTATCCCGTTCGCAAGCGAGCGTCGGTCGGTAGGAGCCTATCTCATTCGGAGCCTACTGGCATAAACCCCACAAGACTCCTAGAAAATGGGGCGCTATGGCTCCATTACCCCACCGATAATCATTTATGGGCAAGATATGATCATCTTTCTCCATCTGAACATTATCGAGACTATAATATGTAAAATTATCTTGATATAAAGGCCATACACATAGATACTGCCAACAAATTACACTAAGTGGGAAATATATAACAGAAATACACAAATCTTAGCCCATTACGGGCGGCGAGGTAGCGACGCCG
>CAYGAS010000127.1:0-2870 GCA_964347935.1 uncultured Nitrospiraceae bacterium
CGAACAACAAACGCGTGGGAGTCCGCCAACCATCATGATGCTAACCCTGTCTCATCTACTTGCCGCTATTCACGGGCGTCTGCTGTCGTGCCTGTCGCTTGTGATGTTAGTGTTGGCCATTGGGACAGGCTCGGCCCTCGCCGCCGCGGACGGCCAAGGCGAGTTCGAGCAGGCCCTGAAGGAGAACTTCCCCGGAAGCTACATGCTGTATACGTCGCTGAGCGGCGAGGCACGAAGCCGAGTCTTCAAGGAATACAAGCGCAACGCCACCGACCCGGGCCTCGGGCGTTTTGCCAAGGTTATTGCGAAGATCTTGGAACTCACGTTCGAGGAGGATAAGGCTTCGCGCTCGAAGCCTCCCCAGAAGAAGCATTCTTAGAGTCCCCTGCCAGCGGCGGCTTGTGCCTCAGCTGAGGAATCCACGTTTCACGCGGGCCGCGCGCATCTTACACAACGCCGACGCATACCGGATAATGGTGGCTTATTCCAATGACGTGAGATGTGTTGAAGATACTTGCCCTCGAGACCGCGACCGAGATCTGTAGCGTCGCATTAAGCGTCGACGGTGAGACGCAAGAACGCGTGGCGCCCGGCCAACAGCACTCAGCACGAATCCTGTCCATGATCGATGAGCTCCTCGCTGATGCCGGCTGGCGCCTGCAACAGCTCGACGCGCTGGCCTTCGGTCGCGGCCCAGGTCTGTTTACCGGGTTGCGCATCGGCACCGGCGTGGTGCAGGGTCTTGCCTTCGGTGCGGGCTTACCGGTGGTCCCGGTGTCCTCGCTCGCCGCGCTGGCTCAAGGTGTAGCGGCGGCGCATGTGCTCGCTGCGCTGGATGCGCGCATGTCGCAGATCTACTGGGGCGCTTACGAACGCGATACTGATGGAACAGTCGCGCTGGCTGGAAGCGAGCGGGTGCTTGCGCCGGCGGAAGTGCCGCTGCCGCAGACGCATGAATGGGTCGGCGTCGGCAGTGGTTGGGATCGTTACGCCGAGGCGTTGACGGCACGCCTGGGACCGCGGCTGGCGCGTTGGCAGGGTGGCTGTTATCCGCGTGCGCGCGACGTGGCGCGGTTGGCGGCGGTCGGCTTCGAGCGCGGTCAGGCGGTGACACCCGAGCAGGCTTTGCCCGTTTACATCCGCGACGAGGTGGCACACAAACCGCCCCGATCTGAACCGCCGCGCTAGAGATAATAAAGCGCCAAATACACGCCCAAAAAGATCGCCACCCATAGCACCATGCTGCCCGTGGGCCAGCTGCGTGCGAGGATGCCCTGGGGTCCATGATGCCGCCACAGCGCATCGACCACGCGTTGTGCTCGCTTGACCACCGCCTTGCGCACACCCTGGTCAAGCGGCCTGCCGATGATGCCAAGGGTCCGTACCACGCGCGGCGCGAGCCAGCGGTAGGTCCATTCGGCGTCGATGTTGAGCGAGCGCAGCTCCGGCGGGTAAAGCCCAGAGAGCTTCAGCCAGGTAAAGGCGAGCGCCGAAAAGAACAGCAGCTGCACCTGGGCAATCACATGGGTCGTATCGTAAGGTGTGTACTCGACGGCGAACGGCAACAGCCCGTAGAGCAGCCAGGGGTACGATCCTATAAATATGCACAGCACCGCGGCAATGGCCATGGCGATAAGCATATTGAGCGGCGGCTCGCGCACGCGGATGCCCGAGTCGTGTGCGAAGAAGGCAAAGAAGGGAATCTTGATACCAGCATGGTGGAACACGCCAGCGGACGCGAACAACAACGCCAGCCAGACACCGTGGTAACCCTGCTCCAGGGCCGCTGTCATGACCAGGGATTTGCTGACGAAGCCACTGAAAAGTGGAAACGCGGAGATTGAGCACGCACCGACGATGCAGAAGGTCGTGGTTAGGGGCATGGTCTTGTAGAGCCCGCCGAGATCGGAGCCGTTGATTCGTCCGGTCATATGCAGCACGGCGCCCATGGACATGAACAACAGGCCCTTGAAGATCACATCATTGAAGGCGTGCGCCACGGCCCCGTTAAGTGCGAGCGCAGTGCCGAGTCCAATGCCGCACACCATGAAGCCGAGCTGGTTGATCATGCTATAAGCGAGCACACGCCGTAGATCGTTTTCAATGACGGCGTAAAAGATGGGGAAACAGGTCATGACCGCGCCGATATAAACCAGCAGCTCGGTGCCAGGGAACGCGCGCGCCAGCGCGTAGATCGCCACCTTGGTGGTAAAACTGCTCAAGAACACAGTGCCCGTCGGGGTGGCCTCCGGATAGGCGTCTGTTAGCCAGTTGTGCAGCAACGGGAAGGCGCACTTGATGCCGAAGGCGATGAACATCAACCACGCGGCAAGGCCATCGAGGCCAAGAAAGCTGAATGCGAGGCTGCCGCTTTGGTGGTAATGGATGAGCGCTCCCGAGAGCAGCAACACCCCGGAAAACACTTGGATGAGGATGTAACGCAGACCGGCACGCCAGGCGCGTTCGCTACGGCGCGCCCAGATCAGAAACACCGACGAAATCGCGAGCAGTTCCCAGAAGATAAACAGCGTCAGCAGATCGCCCGCGAACACCGCCCCCAGGGCGCTGCCGGCGTAGACCATGGTTGCGCCGTGCTGGACGCTGTCACGCACATGCAACGCGAAGATCATGCCGATCAGCGCCGCGAGGTGAAACAGATAGCCGAACAGCATGCTCAAGCGGTCAACGCGATAGGGTACGAGCGTGAGGTTGAGAAAATCGATCTGCCAGTGCACGCCAGGGCTGACGTCGAGCAGCTGAATGCCCCCGAGCACGGGCACCAGCAGCATCACGACCTGACGCACGTAGCCACGTGTCAGCACCACCAGCATCGCGCCGATGTAGAATGGCATGAAGGGCGGCAGCTCAGT
>CAYGAS010000128.1:0-35447 GCA_964347935.1 uncultured Nitrospiraceae bacterium
CCCGAGAACGATTTCTATCACAAACTTGGTTCCGAAGTAGGCGAGCGCAAGCAAGGTGAAACCGCCCAGCGTCCATCGCACGGCCGGCCGTCCGCGCCAGCCGAAGCGCCAGTGGCCGAGCAGCAGGATCGCAAACACCACCCATGACAAGAGTGACAGCACGACGTGGTGTAAGGGTATCTCGAGAAGCTGCTCTGAGGACATGACCCCGCTGATCATGGTCAAGGTCAGCAACACGAACCCCACGCCGATAAGTTGAAACATCAAATGCTCCATGGTCTCGAGCGGCGGTAAAGCGCGCAATAAGCCGCCCATCTGCCGGTGGCGCAACTGGCGTTCCTGTGCCAGCAGCAATAGCGCCTGGATCACGGCCAGCGTCAACAACCCGTAGGCGAGCACGGAGATAACGATGTGGGCAGAAGGTGGAATCACCGCCCGCCCGGGCCACAGCCAGGCGGCCAGCACGGCCAGGCCGGCGACCGGCATGATGACGATGCCGAGATTGTCGATCGGGCGGTACAGCGCGACCGCCAGGAATAGCAGTGCCACCGCCCATGCGACGAGCGAGAGCGCGTTGGTCAATGCCAGGTTCAATCCTTCGTCGACACGCAGGCTTGTGTACAGCGTAACGGCGTGAAGCACCAGGGCGACACCACCGGCACCGAAGGTCAGGTTCCGTATCGCACCGCTGAGGACACTGCCCTGTCGCAAGCGCTGAAAGAGAATCGTGCCAACGAGAAAATAGAGACCTGCGGCGAGGCAAGCGACAAGTCCATACTTCATAGTATTATGTTGCGCATCAGTCCTTATGCCGCATCATCGCATAGCTTGGACTACTGTTGAAGGGTATATTCTTTGAGGGATGCTGCAACCGGCGATGACACCGAGCGTGGCAAACCGGGCATTGGCAAACACACGTGTTCGACAATCTAAGCCGACGTTTACAGGACAGCCTTAGCCGACTTCGCGGCGCCGGGCGTCTTACCGAAGAGAACATAACGCAGACCCTGCGCGAGGTGCGCATGGCGCTGCTCGAGGCGGATGTGGCCTTGCCGGCCGTCAAGGCATTCGTCGATCAGGTGCGCACCAAGGCCGCGGGCCGGGAGGTGTTGCGTAGCCTCACCCCCGGGCAGGCCGTGATCAAGATCGTCCACGACGAGCTGGTCAGCTTGCTGGGCGAGGCCAATGATTCGCTCGATCTCGCGGTGCGTCCGCCGGCGGTGATCCTTATGGCGGGGCTGCAGGGTTCGGGCAAGACCACAACGGTGGTCAAGCTTGCGAACCTGTTGCACGAGCGCCATAAGAAAAAGGTGCTCGTCGTCAGCACCGACGTGTACCGTCCGGCCGCCATCGAGCAGTTGCAGCGGCTGGCCGCCGCGGCCGGCATCACCTGGTTTGCCAGCGCTCCCGATCAGCGGCCGACCGATATCGCCAGCGCTGCACTCGCTCAGGCAAAGAGCACCGTCACCGACGTGTTGATTGTCGACACGGCCGGCCGGTTGCACATCGACAGCGAGATGATGGACGAGATTTGTGCCCTGCACGAGACGCTCTCGCCGGTGGAGACCTTGCTTGTCGCCGACAGCATGACCGGGCAAGACGCCGTCAATACCGCCAAGGCGTTTGACGATGCCTTGTCGCTAACCGGGGTGATACTCACCAAGGCCGACGGGGATGCCCGTGGGGGTGCGGCGCTCTCGATTCGCTATATCACCGGCAAGCCGATCAAATTTCTCGGCACGGGCGAGAAAACGGACGCGCTCGAACCGTTTTATCCTGAGCGCGTCGCTTCACGAATCCTCGGTATGGGCGATATCTTGAGTATCGTCGAACAAGCCGAGCGCACCGCGGATCGCGAAAAGGCACAAAAGCTAGCTACCAAGCTAAGCAAGGGCAAAGGGTTTGATCTCGAGGATTTTCGTGAGCAACTGCTGCAGATGGACACAATGGGCGGCGTCAGCAGTCTGTTGGAGCGTCTGCCCGGGCTGGGGCAGCTACCCGAGGGCATGAAACATCAGCTTGCAGACAATCCGTTCGGGCGCTACGTGGCGATGATAAACTCGATGACACCGCAAGAACGGCGTACACCGGCGATCATCCGCGGTTCGCGCAAACGCCGTATCGCTCAGGGGTCCGGTACCCAGGTGCAGGAAGTGAACCGCTTGCTCAAGCAGTTTACGCAGATGCAAAAGATGATGAAGCGTATGGGCAAAGGGGGAATGAAGCAGATCTTACGTGGCATGCAGGGACAGCTGCGTGGCCGGTCGATGTGATACTGCGGTCGGTGCAGTGTGCTAGGGTTTTAATTATAATTCGGCTTTGCCGGCAAAGGAGCCGGCTCCGTTAGCGACCTTGCGTCAGATCTGGGGTTGCCGATAACAAACACAGGATAGGTGCTTATGGCTACGAAGTCTGGACCCGCTGCCAATACCCCCGAACGTCGGGCCGGCAGCAGGAACCTCGTCGACAAGCTCACGGCGGAACGCGCCGAGGTGCTGACGCTTTTCTGCAAGGTGGCGGGTCTGGAGCCCTTCAAAGACAACCAGGCCACGAAACATTCACCCGAGGTGCTGCAGGAGTTCTGCCAACTGCTGGTCGACTACATCGCCGCCGGGCACTTCAGTCTGTATGAGCGCATCGTCAACGGCGCCGAGCGCCGGCGCAACATCGCCAAGCTCGCCGAAAATCTCTATCCGCGTATCGCCCAAACCACCGAAGCCGCACTCGCTTTCAACGACAAGTACGACACCGAAGAGCAGCGCGACGAGGCGCCGGATCTAGGGCAAGACCTGTCACACCTGGGTGAGCAGCTGGAGCTGCGCATGGAGCTCGAGGACCAGCTGTTAAAGGCGCTGCTGTCGCGTTAAGCGGCGCGCATCGCTCAGTTCGATATCCCTTTGAGTCATCCCCGTCGCTATGGCGTCTACGCGGTGTGGGTCTCGCCGGTCACGCCTTGGCTATCGGGTCCCATGAGATAGAGATAGACCGGCATGATGGCGGTGGGCTCGGGCAGCGCGCTCGCGTCCTCGCCGGGATAGGCGCGCGCACGCAGGGCCGTTCGTACCGCTCCCGGGTCGAGGCTGTTCACGCGAATGTTCGTGTTCGCTTCGAGCTCGTCGGCAAGGATCTGCATCAAGCCCTCGATGGCGAAGCACGACACGCCATAGGCGCCCCAATAGGCGCGCCCTTTGCGACCCACATCGGCGCTCGTGAAAACGATCGAAGCGTCGTGGGATTTTTTCAGCAACGGCAGGCAGGCGCGTGTTAGCAGTAGCGGTGCTTGCAGGTTAACGCTAAGGACCTTGTTCCAGAGCGAAAGATCGTAAAGCTCGATCGGGGCGAGTGCACCGAGCTCGGCGGCGTTGTGCAACAATCCATCAAGACGGCCGAATTCACGCTCGATCTGCAGGTGGACGCCGTCGTAGTGCTCGATGGTGGCGCTCGCGAGATCGAGCGGGATTATCGCCGGTTGACGGCCGCCGCCACGTTCAATGTCGTCGTAAACGGCTTCCAGATCTCTGTCGCGCCGATCGAGCAACACTACCGTTGCGCCGTGTCGGGCAAAGGCGAGCGCCGCTGCCTTGCCAATGCCGGCCGCAGCGCCGGTGACGAGGATGATGCGCTCCGCGAGCAAGTCAGGAGGCGGGCGGTAGTCCTTCATGCGGGCTTGCCTTGGCGGCTGTTGCCGCGGCGCTTTTCCCGGCGTCGCGTCCGCCACGCGATCCAGAGCTTGCGCCAGGGCGGCAGCGCCGTGCGCTGGCGCAAGACGCGGCAGCCGTCGGCACGGATCTCTTGCAACAGCGCGAGGTCCAGAGCCGCCATAATCAGTGCCGGCAGCTGTCGTGGACGATCGGCTTCGGGCAGCTGGGCGAGGGCGCGCTGGCAAAAGTTTTCGACGCGCTCGATTTGATGTGCCATCAAGGACTGAAAGTTTGCGCTCTCGTGGGCGTTGAGGATATCGCCGGCGGATACGTCGAAGCGGGCGAGCTCTTCTGTGGGAATATAAATGCGGTTGCGTCGCGCGTGTTGGCCGGCATCGCGCACCATGCACGCGAGCGCATGCGCCACGCCGAGCTCACGCAGGCATGTCGGTGTCGCCGGGTCGGTATAGCCGCAGACCGATGCCTCGAGCAGCGCCGCCGTGCCGCCGACGCGCTCGCAATAAACGCCGAGCGTATCGAAGGTCTCGTAACGTTCGCGGTCGAGACTCATGCCGATACCGTCGATAAATTCGAGCACGGTGTCGGAGCTCAAGGGGAACTCGGCGATGACTGCTTGCAAGGCCTTTGCCACGGGATGGCTCGGGGTGGCGTTGACCGCCTTTCGGATTTCCTCGCGCCACCATTCGAGCTTGATGCGCGCGACTGCCGGTTCCTCGCATTCATCGATGACGTCCGCGACCTCGCGAAAGTAGGCGTGCAGCGCCATCATCGCACTGCGCCTAGCCGTCGGCAGGAAAAGCGTCCTGTAATAGAGGCTTGAGCCAGGTTGCCCTACTTTGGCCCGACAATATTCGGCAGGTGTCATGTAGAAAGGCTACCATGCGCGCGCGCTCGGCGCGCATGGTCTCGCGGACCTTACGCTCTTTTCGGGCGGACTGGGCAGGATCAAAGACGGTTGGTGGCGTCCCCGATCGCACAAACGCGATTGCGGCCTTCCTTTTTGGCTTGATAGAGGCGACGGTCGGCGATCTTTAGCAGTCCGTCTATCGTATCCGTCGCGTCGGCACCGTAGGTGGCGACACCGATGCTGATGGTGAGCGTCAACGGTTCGCCGTGGGCCTGAAACGGCGCCTTCTCGACTGCTGAGCGAATGCGTTCGGCCAGGACGGTGGCGCCCTCACGGCCCGTTCCTGGCAACACGACGGCAAACTCCTCGCCGCCCACGCGTGCGACGGTGTCGACTGCGCGGCTCATGCGCGCGAGCAGGCCGGCGATGGCGATCAGCACTTTATCGCCGGCCTGGTGCCCATAGGTATCATTGATCTGTTTGAAATGATCGAGATCGAGCAGCATCAACGACATCGGTGTATTGTTGCGCAGGCTCAATGCCAGGCCGTGCTTGCCCTCCTGGTAGAAGGCGCGGCGATTTTTCAGACGTGTCAGGGGATCGGTCGTCGCTTGCTCCGCCAGAGCACGCCGACTCGCCTCGAGCTCGTGGATCGTACGCGCAAGCTTGTGATGTACGCGGACGCGCGCCTGCAACTCAGCGGCATCGATCGGCTTGGTGACAAAATCGTTCGCGCCATTGCGAAACGCCAGATCGCGGTCATCCGAATCGACCACGGCGGCGATGATGATCACGGGCAAGTTACGGATCTGCACGCTATCGCTGCTGCGAATCTTGATTAGCAGCTCATGTCCGGAAAGGCCCGGCATGACGATGTCGGTGATGACGAGTTCGATCTCCGGGTGCGTTTGCACCAATTCCCAGGCAGTGGTGCCATCACCCGCCACCAACAGGGAATAGCGCTCGGAAAGCGGCTTCGATAGCAGACGTAAAGTCGTCGGTGAATCTTCTACAAGCAGGATGCAGGGACGTGCTTCGGCTGCTTTGGGTTCGTCGTGCGCCTCGAGCGAAATGGGCGTGCCGGCCACTACCTCGTAGGCGCTGGTAGAGTCGCTACTGGATTTCATTGTGCTTCGACCCGCGGCGTGACCGCAAGTCGCCTCGGCCATATTACTACCACGTCTGCGGGTGTTTCCCTCTCGCGCTCCGTCGCGCCGTAGCGACCCTTTCTACGGCTCCACTTCCCGCAGACCTGCTTCAATCTGCTCGGGTTCTTCCAAAGGCTTCGCGCCGCTGAAACCGAGCTCGGTAAACTTGCGTGCGCCGGGCAGGACCTTCGCTTGAAAGGACCCCACGGATCGGTTGTATTGCGTCACCGCGGCGTCGAGACTGCGGCCAAGACGGCCCAAATGCTCGCTGAATGTTGCTAGACGATTATACAGATCCTCCCCGATTTGGCGAATCTGCTCGGCGTTGGCGGCCAGTGCCTCCTGGCGCCAACCGTACGCCACCGCCCGCAGCAGGGCGACGAAGCTCGTGGGGGTGGTGAGCATGATTTTCTGCCGCAGCGCGTCCTCCAGCAACTCCCGGTCGACATCGAGCGCCGCTGCCAGAAATTGCTCACCGGGGATAAACAGCACGACAAAGTCGGGTGCGCGCCGAAAGCGGCTCCAGTAAGCCTTGGCGGCAAGCTCGCGTACCCTCACCCGCACGTTGCGCGCGTGCTGCTCGAGATATTTCTTGCGAGTCTCGTCGTCGCTGGCCTCGATCGCGCTCAAATAAGCATCAAGCGGTGTCTTGGCATCGACCACCACCTCGCGCTCGTCCGGCATGCGCACGATCATGTCCGGACGGAAGCGGCCTTCCTCGTCGCTGACCTGCTCCTGCTCGAAAAAGTCACAGTGCTCCACCATACCCGCCAGCTCGGCCAGACGCTTGAGTGTCATCTCGCCCCACTGGCCGCGCACCTCCGGGCGCCGCAACGCCTGCACCAGATTGCGGGTCTCGCCGTGCAACAACTGCTGCGTCTCCGTCAGGGTCTCCAGATGCTTGTGCAACGCGCCGTAGGCCTGCCGGCGCTCGTTTTCCATGGCACGGATTTGCGCCTCGGCTTTCTCCAATGCCTCGCGAATCGGCTTGACCATGTTCTCGACCGCCTTCTCCTTTTGATCGAGTTCGCCCTTGGCCTGCACCTGGAAGCGCTGCAAGGTTTCGTGCGCGAGTTGCAAAAAAGTTTGGCTGTTACTTTGCAAGGCTTGCTGGGAGAGGGTGGCGAAGGTCTTTTCGACCTCGGCCAGCTTTTCGCTAGCCGCCGCGCGTTCCATATCGAGCGTGGTCTCAAGCGCGGTGATACGCTTTTGACTGCGCATGCGCGCCGCCAGCCAGCCAGCGCCGGCGGCGAGGCCGGCGACGGCGATCATGATCATAAGTATCGCCGCCTCGCTCATGATGTTTGCCTGTCGAGAAAATCGATGACTTCCATCGGCGCACGGATCAATGCGCTGGCTCCCCA
Source organism: uncultured Nitrospiraceae bacterium (assembly GCA_964347935.1). Classification (GTDB taxonomy): domain Bacteria; phylum Pseudomonadota; class Gammaproteobacteria; order Acidiferrobacterales; family SPGG2; genus SZUA-472. The sequence continues at coordinate 7,022 of CAYGAS010000128.1, forward strand.
CTGTTCGGGGTCCTCGTCGTCGGGGATGTAGCCGAACAGCGCCACCACGGTCTGCATGCCGGCCTGTTTGCCTGCCTGGATGTCCCTTTCGGCGTCACCCACGTAGACGCTTTGCGCCGGGGTGCTGCCGGCCTTGTCGCACGCGTGCAGCATCGGTTCGGGATGCGGCTTGCGATTGTTCGTCGTGTCGCCGCTGACGATGCACGCGGCCTCTTGCGCGAGGCCGAGTTGTGCCACCAGCGGCTCGGTCAGGTAACCGGGCTTGTTGGTCACGATCCCCCAGTTGAGACCCTTCGCATGGAGTTGCGCGAGCAGCTGCGGGATCCCGGGAAACAGACGGCTTTCGCGACAAAGATTATCGGCATAGATCTCGAGAAAGCGCTGGCGCAAGGGCTCGAAGGCAGTATCGCTGGGTCCGAGCCCAAGGCCCAGACGCACCAGCGCCAGCGCGCCGTGCGAGACGTGCGGGCGGATGGTGTCGAAGGGCAGAATGTCCCGGTCTTGTTCTCTTAACAGCAGGTTCAACGCGTGCGCCATGTCGGGCGCGGTATCGACGAGAGTTCCGTCGAGGTCGAACAACACCGTGCGAATATCAGGCATCCGGACGCTCAGTATAAGCGAGATAGTTGACGTCCACACCCGGCGCCAGCCAGTAGCGCCGCGCGATGGGGTTGTAATGCATGCCCGTGAACTCGCGCATCATTAAACCGGACTCGCGCACCCAAGCGTCCAGCTCCGAGGGCTTGATGAACTTACGGTATTCGTGAGTGCCGCGCGGTAACAGATTCAACACATACTCGGCGCCGACGATGGCGAATAGGAACGACTTCGGATTGCGATTGATGGTGGAGAAAAACACGGCACCGCCGGGCCGGACCAACTCCGCACAGGCGCGCACGACCGGCGCCGGGTCGGGCACATGCTCGAGCATCTCCAGGCACGTGACGACGTCAAACGTGCCGCGGCGCTCCTGCGCGAGTGCCTCGGCCGTCGTTTTGAGGTATTCGACCTCATGGCCACTTTCCTTCAGATGCAGTTTCGCGACTGCCAGCGGCGCCGTGCCCATGTCGATGCCGGTGACCTTCGCGCCGAGCGCAGCCATCGCCTCGGTGAGGATGCCGCCGCCGCACCCTACGTCGAGCACGGTCTTGCCCGAGAGCCGCGCGCGCTCATCGATCCACCGCAGTCGCAGTGGATTGATCTGGTGCAGCGGCCGAAACTCGCTGTGTGGATCCCACCAGCGCTCGGCGAGTCGCTCGAACTTGGCGATCTCTTCACGGTCGATATTGGCAGCGGCTTCAGACATGACAGTTTCCGTTTGGCATGCGTTCAGCGGGCATACGGTTCTATCTCTTTCGCGAGGCGCTTGCCGAGCCGCGCCTTTTCGCGCTCGAGGTCGTAGCGGGCCTGCAGCTGCACCCAAAATTCCGCCGGCGTGTTGAAAAAGCGCGCCAGGCGCAACGCCGTATCGGCGCTGATAGCGCGTTTCTTGTGCACGATCTCGTTGATGCGCCGCGGCGGTACGTTGAGGCTTTTTGCCAGCCTGTACTGGCTGAGGCCCATCGGTTTAATGAATTCCTCGCGCAGGATCTCGCCGGGATGGATGGCGATCGGGTTCTTGGTCAAGACTCGGGGACGCGGCCGCATAGCCGAGGCTCCAATAGCGGGAAGGGGGTACACATATTAACGCGGCGCGTTAATAGGCTCAACACCAACACCGGTGTGGATTGGCTGCGATGCAATCCGGTCGGTGTTAACTGCGGGGTGCTGGGGTCGCAGGCGAAGCTTAACGCTTGGTCTCTCTGTCCGACGCCGCGATGCGGTCACGCCATTCGGCCGCCTTTTGCACTATCGTCGGCTCGTCCAGGGTCGTCAGTTTTCGTTCTTTGAGCAAGCGCCGCCCGGCGACCCACACATCCGTGACCTGGTCGCGCCCAGCGGTATAGACGACCTGGGAAAGCGGGTCGTAAACCGGTTGACTGCTGATGGCCGAGAGGTCGATGGCGACGATATCCGCGGCCTTGCCCGCTTCAAGCGAGCCGATGCGCTCCTCGAGCCCCAGGGCGCGGGCCCCGTTTAGCGTCGCCATGCGCAGCGCCGTGTGCGCCGGCACGGCAGTGGCATCGTTGGCTACCGCCTTGGCCAGTAGGGCGGCGGCGCGCAGCTCATCGAGCATATCGAGATCGTTGTTACTCGCAGCGCCGTCAGTGCCGAGCGCCACGTTGACACCGGCCTGCAGTAGCTCATGCACGGGGCAGAAGCCACTTGCGAGCTTCATGTTCGATTCGGGGCAGTGCACCACATTGGCGTTCACCTCCGCCAGCGATTCGATCTCGCCGGGCAGCAAGGCCGTCATGTGGACGGCCACCAGGTTCAGGTTCAGCAAATCCAGCTGGGCCAGGCGCTCGAGGGGACGCAGGCCGGTTCTCGCCACTGCTTCCTCGACTTCGTGCGCCGTCTCGTGCACGTGAATGTGCAAAGGGATGTTGAGCTCGTTGTTGACGACGCGAATTTTTTCCAGTGGCGCGTCCGATACGCTATAAGGTGCGTGTGGCGCAAAGGCAGTGGTGACAAGATCTGTGTGCCGGAGATCGTCATGCAGCTGTAGACCCTTGTGGATGTACTCCTCCCAGGTCTGCGCCCACACGGTCGGAAAATCGACGACGATGAGCCCCACGACTGCGCGCATGCCGATGTCCATGCACACCCGCGCGGTGACGTCGGCAAAGAAATACATATCGCTGAAACACGTGGTACCACTTTTCAGCATTTCGGCGACGGCGAGGCGCGTACCGTCGCGCACGAACTTCTCATTCACCCATTTCTTTTCCGCCGGCCAGATGTGCTCGTTCAGCCACACCATGAGCGGCAGATCGTCGGCCAAGCCCCGGAATAGACTCATCGGGGCATGGGTATGGGCGTTGACCAGCCCCGGTATGAGTGCATGGTCCGCAAGCGTAATAGTGTCTTCAGCTTGATACGTCCTGATTGCCTCGGCGGTAGGCAGGAGGGCGACAATCTTGCCGTCGCGGATGGCGATGCTGTGATGGTCCAGCACCGTATCGTCCGGCTGCACCGGAATCACCCAGCGAGAGTGTATTAAGGTGTCGGTCTTTTCCGCCATTTGGCGCCGCAGTATACACGATACATCGCTAGCAAATCTTGATCGCGACGGCTGCTGGAGTGGTATCGAATCGCCGACATAACACGGCGCACACACTACACCGGAACCGGGACCGCCTAATCTATAACTGCGCCACCTTCTGTCCGGGCGCGCTTAAGAAATGAGGCAGTGTCGCGAAAAACGGTCATGGCCAAATTGACTAGATGGGCATTAACTGTTCTCCCGGCGCTCGACGTCAACGGTACGTACGTATACTGGCAGGGGATGTTTATGGCGGGTGATGATCCATGCGTGGAAGAAGCAGGAAAGGCAGGATGCCCTAGAACAGGTTCCACTAGTCTAAGAAAATTCCTTCGCCATGTGCTCGCGCAGTTAGGTCAAGAGAGCAAAGATCTCGGGCGACCCTTGGCGCTGCTTTTCTCACTTTGATTGCGTTTCTCACATAGAAGAACCAGTCCAAATGGCCATTTGGGCCAGTCCCAGTGAAATGACACGCGTCAGGCGACAATCTGGACAATCGCACACTGATCGAGTCTTCGACACATCGGGCCCGCAATGCGCTATCATTTACCGTGTGAGCGCCGCTGCCGAACAGGCCATTCCCTTTGACCGCATCCGTGCGGTGGAGTGGGAAAATGACCGCATCAAGCTGATCGACCAGCGTGTGCTGCCGCAACGGCTGGAATATCTGTATGTAGAGACTTTGCCCGCGGCTGCGCAGGCCATTCGCGACATGGTCGTGCGCGGGGCGCCGGCGATCGGCATTACCGCCGCCTATGGCGTCGTGCTGGGCGCGCGCGAGCGTTACCGCTCAGACGCGAGGACTTGGCGCGAGCAACTGGGCAAGGATTTGGAGCTTCTTGCGGCTGCCCGCCCGACGGCGGTGAACCTGCGTTGGGCCATCGCGCGCATGCGCAAGGTGGCGGAGACCGTTGACGGTGACCCGGCCTCGCGCCTGCTCGAAGAAGCGCAGCGCATCCATGCTGAGGACATCGCCGCCAACCGGCGCATGGGTGAATTAGGCGCCGCTCTCATCCAAGCCAAGAGTAGCGTGCTCACGCATTGCAATGCCGGGGCGCTGGCCACCGGCGGGTACGGCACCGCGCTCGGCGTGGTGCGCGCCGGCGTCGCTGCCGGGCACATCATCGGCGTCTTTGCCAACGAGACGCGTCCGTGGCTCCAAGGCGCGCGCTTAACGGCGTGGGAACTTTTGCAAGAGGGCATCCCGGTGACCCTGACGGCCGACAGCGCGGCGGCCACGCTCATGCGCCAGGGACGTGTGCGCTGGGTGATCGTCGGGGCGGACCGGATTGCCGCCAACGGCGATGTGGCGAACAAGATCGGCACTTATCCCGTGGCGCTCGCGGCGCGCCATCACGGCGTGAACTTCATGGTCGTAGCGCCGACCAGCACCGTGGATCTGGACACACCCAGCGGCGCCGATATCCCGATCGAGGTGCGCGGGGCCGACGAGGTGCTCGAGTTCGGCGGACAGCGGGCAGCCCCGGACGGCGCCCATGCCTGGAACCCCGCCTTCGATATCACCCCGGCCGAGCTCATCGACGCCATCGTCACCGAAATTGGGGTGATCGAGCGCCCGCGCGCCGGCGACCTCGCGACCCTGTTGGGCAAGAGAAGTTAAGAAAGCAGGCGCGCCCGCCCAGACGCGCAGAAAGCACCGCTTTTTCGCCTTTAATAATGCTGCGGCCAGGGCGCTGGCCGTGGTATACTTTGCCGTTTTCGGAATTCCGGATCGGCGGCCGAGAGCGGCTAATTCACCTTTCTTAATCAATGACTTGTCCGTAGATGAGCGGTGCCTTTCAGGAGGGAACTGTCCCGGTTTCCCGTGCCGCACGGCGACTGTCCTCTCAGCGCCCCCTAAAAACCCAAACTAAGCCGGTCGTGAAGCATTACGCATCGACCTGCTGTCATCGTTGACGCGCATGGAACAGTTCGCGAAAGAGACCATCCCGGTCAATCTCGAAGACGAGATGCGCCAGTCCTACCTGGACTACGCGATGAGCGTCATTATCGGGCGCGCGCTGCCGGACGTGCGCGACGGCTTGAAGCCCGTGCACCGGCGCATCCTCTACTCGATGCACGAAGGCAACAACGTCTGGAACCGACCCTACGTCAAGTGCGCCCGTGTCGTCGGCGACGTGCTCGGCAAGTTCCACCCCCACGGCGACGGCGCGACCTACGATGCGCTCGTGCGCATGGCCCAGGATTTTTCCATGCGCTACCTGCTGATCGACGGGCAGGGCAACTTCGGCTCCATCGACGGCGATCCGCCGGCGGCCTACCGCTACACCGAGTGCCGCATGACCCGCCTCGCCTCCGAGATATTGGCCGACATCGAAAAAGAGACCGTCGACTTCGTTCCCAACTACGACGGCAGCGAGCGCGAGCCCGTGGTCATGCCGGCGCGCATCCCGAACCTGCTTGTGAACGGCTCGTCTGGCATCGCGGTCGGCATGGCGACCAACGTGCCGCCGCACAATCTCACCGAAGGGGTCAACGCGTGTGTGGCCTTGATCGACGATAACGGCATCGGTGTCGATGAGCTGATGCGGCACATGCCAGGCCCGGATTTTCCGACCGCCGCCATCATCCACGGCGTCGACGGTATCCGCGAGGCCTATCGGACCGGGCGCGGACGCGTGTACGTGCGCGCACGTACCCATTTCGAGAGCGATAAGAAAAGCGCGCGCCAGACGATCATCGTCACCGAGTTGCCATACCAGGTAAACAAGGCACGGCTGCTCGAGCGCATCGCCGAGCTGGTGAAGTCGGGCAAGCTCGAAGGCATCAGCGAGCTGCGCGATGAATCGGACAAGTCAGGCATGCGCATGGTGATCGAGCTGCGCCGCGGCGAAAGCGCCGAGGTGATCCTGAACAATCTCTACGAGCACACGGCGATGCAAAGTGTGTTCGGCATCAACATCGTCGCGCTCGACGGCGGCCAGCCGCGGCTAATGAACGTCGAGGAGTTGCTCGAGGCGTTCCTGCGGCATCGGCGCAGCGTAGTCACGCGGCGCACGATCTTTGATCTGCGTAAGTCACGTGAGCGCGCCCATATCCTGGAAGGGCTTGCCGTCGCGCTGGAGAACATCGATGAGGTCGTAGCGCTGATCAAGGCCTCCAAGGACCCGGCGCAGGCCAAGGCGGCGTTGATGAAACGTGCGTGGCAGGCGAGCATCGTCGCCAAGATGCTGGCCGGCACCGATGCCGCGATCTCGCGCCCGGAAGGCCTCGATAGCCAGTACGGACTCGGCAAGAAAGGTTATCAGCTCTCGGAGGCGCAAGCGCAGGCGATCCTGGATCTGCGCTTACAGCGCCTGACCGGCCTAGAGCAAGAAAAGCTGCGCGAGGAATATCGCCAGCTGCTGGAGACGATCAAGGATCTGCTCGATATCCTCGAGAACCCCGAGCGGTTGATGCGTGTTATCCGCGAAGAGCTCATTGCCGTGCGCGATCAGTACGGCGACGCCCGCCGCACCGAGATCGTCAAGACCCGCGTCGACCTAAGGGTCGAGGATCTGATCGCCGAGGAGGACCTGGTCGTGACCTTGTCGCACGCCGGCTATATCAAGGCGCAGCCGTTGACGGATTACCGCGCGCAACGGCGCGGCGGACGCGGCAAGACGGCGACGGTGATGAAGGACCAGGACTTCGTCGACCGGCTATTTGTCGCCAACACTCATGACACCATTCTCTGCTTCAGCAACCACGGCAAGGTGTACTGGCTGAAGGTGCACCAGATCCCGCAGGCACGACGCGGGGCGCGGGGGCGGCCGATCGTGAACCTGCTGCCGCTGGAGGAGGGCGAGCGCATGAATGCGATCTTGCCAGTGCGTGAGTTCGCAAAAGGCGCGTTCGTGTTCATGGCGACCTCTGACGGCACGGTGAAGAAGACGGCGCTGGAGGAGTTCTCGCGCCCACGCGCGAGCGGCATCATCGCCATCGAGTTGACCAAGGGCAACCGCCTGGTCGGTGTGGGCCTGACCTCCGGCGACTGCGACGTGCTGCTGTTCAGTGATGCCGGCAAGGTCGTACGCTTCGGCGAGCAGGATGTACGGCCAATGGGACGCAACGCCCGCGGTGTGCGTGGCATCACGCTTAAGAAGGGCCAGTCCGTGATATCTTCGATCATCGCCGTTGCCGATATCGGCGACGCGACGGTGTTGACCGCGACCAAAAACGGTTACGGTAAGCGCACGCTACTGACCGATTACCCGCGGCATCGCCGCGGCGGTCAGGGCGTGATCTCGATTCAGGTCAACAAGCGCAACGGGCCCGCCGTCGGTGCCTGCCTGACCACCGGCGAGGACGAGGTGATGTTGATCACCAACGCCGGCAAACTCATCCGGACGCGCACGCGCGAGATTTCGATCGTCGGCCGCAATACCCAGGGCGTACACCTGATCGACCTCGCTGCCGGCGAAACCCTCGCCGGGTTGGAGAAGGTCGCAGAGTCGCCAGAGGGCGAAGCCATCGAATAGTTGCGAAATTGCGGGAGTAATTTTTACATGAGCAGAGCATTCAATTTCGGAGCCGGACCGGCGATGCTTCCGCAAGAGGTGTTGGCGCAGGTGCGCGATGAGCTGATCGACCTGCACGGCACCGGCATGTCGGTGATGGAGATGAGCCATCGCGGCAAAGACTACCTGGCGATCGCGCAACAGGCCGAGGCCGATCTGCGCGACTTGCTGGCGATTCCCGCCCGCTACAAAGTGCTGTTCCTGCACGGCGGCGCGCAGGGGCAGTTCGCCGCCGTCCCACTCAATTTGCTGGGCAGCAAGGCAGGGGCCGACTACGTCAACACCGGACACTGGTCGAAGCGCGCCATCGCCGAGGCCGGCCACTTTTGCAAGGTCAGTGTCGTCGCCTCCAGCGAAGCGCGCCGTTTTACGACCGTGCCGCCGCAAAGCGAGTGGACCCTGAGTCGTGATGCCGCCTACGTGCACTACACGCCGAACGAAACCATCGGTGGCGTGGAGTTTCACTGGGTGCCGGAGACAGCTGAGGTGCCACTGGTCGCCGATATGTCGTCGACCATCCTCTCACGCCCTATCGATGTGAGCCGCTTCGGCGTGATTTACGCGGGCGCGCAAAAGAACATCGGCCCGGCCGGGATCACGGTCGTGATCGTGCGTGAGGACCTGCTCGAGCGCGCCCGCGGCGATGTCCCGAGCATCCTCAACTACCGCCTGCAGGCCGAACAAGGTTCGATGTTCAATACGCCGTGCACCTTCTCATGGTACGTGGCCGGCCTGGTCTTCGATTGGTTGAAGCGCAAAGGCGGGTTGGCGGCGATGGGCGAGCTCAACAAGCGCAAGGCCGACAAGCTCTACGCCTGCATCGACAACTCGGGCGGCTTTTACAGCAATCCCGTCGATCCCGTCTGCCGTTCGTGGATGAATGTGCCGTTTACACTAGCCGACGGCAAGCTCGATGAAGTCTTTCTGAAAGAGGCACAGGCGGCCGGCTTAATGCAGCTCAAGGGCCATCGCTCGGTCGGCGGTATGCGCGCGAGCATCTACAACGCCATGCCCGAAGAGGGGGTGGATGCGTTGGTCCAGTTCATGCAACAGTTTGCACAGAAAAACGGCTAGTGACGTGTTCAAGGTCCTCACTCTAAACAATATCTCGCCCAAAGGGCTCGGCCGGCTACCGGCCGACCTCTATCAGGTCGCCAACGAAGTGCAGGATCCCGATGCGATCCTGGTGCGTTCGGCGGACATGCACAAGATGTCGATCGCCGACAGCGTGAAGGCGGTCGGGCGTGCTGGTGTCGGCGTCAATAACATTCCGATTGACCGTTTGAGCGCGCTCGGTGTCCCCGTTTTCAACACGCCCGGTGCCAACGCCAACGCGGTCAAAGAGCTGGTCGTGGCCGGCCTGTTTCTCGCCAGCCGCAATATTTGTCAGGCCTGGGACTTTTCCCGCGGTTTGCATGGCAGCGACGCAGAGATCAGCCGGGCAGTGGAGTCAGGCAAGAAGGCCTATGCCGGTTACGAGCTTCCCGGTCGCACTCTCGGTGCGGTGGGGCTGGGTTATTTAGGACGGAGCGTGGCCAACATCGCCCTGGTGCTGGGCATGAAGGTCATCGGTTACGACCCCAAGCTCACCATTGAAGCCGCCTGGCAGCTTTCATCCGAGGTGCAGCGAGCGCGCAATCTCGAGCAGCTGCTGCGCAGCGCGGATTTCGTGACCTTTCATGTGCCGCTGCTGGAGTCGACGCAGCACATGATCAATGCCGAGCGGCTGCGCCTGATGAAGCAGGGTGTGACCATTCTCAATTTCGCGCGCGAGGCCGTGGTCGATCAGGCGGCTATCGTGGAAGGATTGAAGTCGGGGCAAGTACACGCCTACGTATGCGATTTTCCAAGCAATCTGCTAAAGCAGCACGAGCGGGTGATTGCCCTGCCGCACCTCGGTGCCTCGACCCAGGAAGCCGAGGAGAACTGCGCAATGATGGTCGCCGAGCAGTTGCGCGACTTCCTCGAGAACGGCAATGTAAGTAATTCGGTCAATTTCCCCGAGGTCGTGGTGCCGCGGGGCTCCGACTACCGCATGGTCGTCGCCAATGCCAACGTGCCCAATATGCTCGGGCACATCTCAACCGCCATGGGGCGCGCCGGTTTGAACATCCATGATATGGTTAACATGTCTAGGGACGAGCTGGCGTACACAGTCGTGGATCTCGACAGCCCCGTGCCGGAGTCAGTGCGGGCGGAGGTCGCCCGCATCGACGGCGTCATGATGGCGCGGCTCCTGGAGCCACCGCGCGCGACCTCACCCGCCTGATGCGCCATGCCCTCCCGGCAAGCGAAGCGGTAGACCTATTCAAGCGAAAACAAGGGCGGATTTAGCCGTGAGCGATGAACAACGCCTGCGCGAGTTGCGCGACCAAATCGATGCGCTCGATATCAAGATCCAGGAGTTGATCAGCGAGCGCGCGCGGTGTGCGCAGGAGGCGGCAAAAAGTAAAGAACGGGCGGGTCAGCAGAATTTCTACAGCCCCGAACGCGAGGCCCAGGTGCTACGCCGCGTGCTCGAGCGCAATCAGGGCCCGTTGTCCAACGAAGAAGTGGCGCGTTTGTTTCGCGAGCTCATGTCTGCCTGTCTCGCGCTCGAATCACCGCTCAACATCGCCTTCCTGGGACCCGAGGGGACCTTCACGCAGGAAGCGACCCTGAAACATTTTGGCCATTCGGTGCATACACTGCCGTTGGCAACCATTGACCAGGTATTTCGCGAGGTCGAGTCGGGCCATGCTGACTTCGGTGTTGTGCCGGTAGAAAACTCGACCGAAGGTGCCGTCAGTCACACCCTCGACATGTTGATGAAGACGCCGCTCAAGATATGCGGCGAAGTCGAGTTGCGCGTACACCACCATCTTCTGGGCAAGACAACCGATCGCGCGCAGGCGCAGAAGGTGGTCTCGCATCAACAGTCGCTGGCGCAGTGCCGCGGCTGGCTCGATAGCAACTTGACCGGTGTCGAACGTGTGGCCGTGAACAGCAATGCCGAAGCGGCGCATGTGGCGAGCCGTGACACCCGCTGTCTCGCGATCGCCAGCGAATCGGCAGCACGCATCTACGGTCTGAATATTCTGGCGCGCAACATCGAGGACGAACCGCAGAACACGACGCGCTTCCTCGTCATGGGCAACCTCGAGACGCGAGCGAGCGGCCATGACAAAACCAGTTTGATGCTGTCGGGCAAGAACAAGCCGGGCGCACTGCACGCCTTACTTGCGCCGCTCGCGCAACACGGCATTAACATGACCCGCATCGAATCGCGACCGTCACGGCAGACCGTGTGGGAATATGTGTTTTTCGTCGACATCGAAGGCCATGTCGAGGACAAGAAAGTGCGACAAGCGCTGGCGGAGCTGGAACGGGAAGCGGCCTTTCTCCGCAGCCTGGGCTCTTACCCCAAGGCCGTGCTGTAACGTATGGGCGGCGACCTGATGTCTCTGGCCGTTCCCGGTGTGCGTGGGCTGCGGCCCTACGAGCCGGGCAAGCCGCTCGAAGAGCTTGAGCGCGAGTACGGCATCAAGCAAGCGATCAAGCTCGCATCGAACGAGAACCCGCTCGGGCCTGGTGCCAAAGCGCTGGCTGCGGTTCGTGGCGAGCTCGAAGAGCTGGCGCGCTATCCTGACGGCAATGGCTTTGCCTTGAAGGCTGCGCTGGCACGCAAGCACGGCGTGGCATCGGCGCAGATCACGCTCGGTAACGGCTCGAACGAGGTACTCGAATTCGTTGCGCGCACGTTCGTGCTGCCTGAACACGAGGTGGTGTTCTCCGAGCACGCCTTTGCGGTGTATCCGCTGGTCACCCAGGCCATCGGCGCGAAAGCGGTGGTGACGGCGGCGAAAGATTGGGGTCACGACCTCGACGCCATGGCCGCCGCCATCACGGCGCGCACGCGGGTCGTGTTCGTCGCCAACCCCAATAACCCGACGGGGACTTGGATCAACGCTGCGAGACTCGAACAATTTCTGCAGCGCGCCCCGGCGCACGTGGTGGTCGTCGTGGATGAGGCCTACGCCGAATACGTGGGCGAGCGCGATTATCCGAATACGATCCCATGGGTTGCACGCTTTCCAAACCTGGTCGTGACCCGTACCTTTTCTAAGGTGCACGGCCTCGCCGGCCTGCGAGTCGGCTACGGCGTATCGAGCCCGGAGATGGCGGACTTGCTCAACCGCGTGCGCGAACCGTTTAACGTCAACTCGCTGGCACTCGCAGCGGCCGAGGCCGCGCTGGGCGATGACGCGCACGTTAGTCGTAGCCTCGCTATGAATCGCGATGGCATGCAGCAGCTGGTGCGCGCCTTCGACGACATGCGCCTGGTGCACATACCCTCGGTGGCGAACTTCATCTCGGTCGACGTCGGGCGAGCGGCCGCGGGGGTCTACGAGGCCCTGTTGCGTCAGGGCGTCATCGTGCGTCCGGTGGCCAACTACGGCATGCCGAACCATCTGCGGGTGACCGTCGGTCGACCCGAGGAAAACAAGCGTTTCATCGAAGCGCTGAGAAAGGCCGTGATTAGTGATTCGTGATTAGAACCTGTCTCAAAACGCCGTCCGGTTCGTGGAACTCTGGAATAAACGCAAAGATCGCGGAGACGCTAAGTACGCAGAGAAGAATAATAAATGCTTATTTTCAAACATTCTCTGCGTCCTATGCGCCTTGGCGTTCTCGGCGTTAGTTCCAGGGCCTAATCACGTTTCGAGGCGATGATTGAGAGACTAGCAATAATAGGTGTTGGGCTGATCGGCGGGTCGTTGGCGCGGGCCCTTCGCCGTGGCAAGCACGTCGGGGAAGTGGTGGGCTTCGGTCGCAGCTTGGGTAACTTGCAGAAGGCCGTCGACCTCAAGGTGATCGACCGCGCGGCCGTGTCGGCGGCCGATGCCGCCCAGGGCGCGGATATGATCGTTGTCGCCGTGCCGGTCGGCAGCATGAAAGACAGCTTCGCGCAGGTTGCAGCGGGGCTCGCCGACGGTGCCGTCGTGACCGATGTGGGTAGCGTCAAAGGCGCGGTGGTCGATGCGGCGCGCGAAGTGCTCGGCTCGCGCTTTGCCGCCTTCGTGCCGGGTCATCCCATCGCCGGTACCGAGCACTCGGGCGTCGCTGCATCGAAGGCGGACCTATTCGAGAAGCACCGGGTGATCCTGACGCCGGGGAGCGAGACCGATGCCGCGGCGGTGGCACGCGTGCGGGCGATGTGGGAAGCGGTCGGCGCTACGGTGACCTTGTTGCCGGTCGAGCAGCACGATGCCGTGCTGGCCGCGTGCAGTCATTTGCCGCACATGTTGGCCTACGCCCTGGTCGACATGCTGGTGCGACGGGATGACCACCGGTTGACCTTCGATCTGGCAGCCGGCGGCTTTCGCGATTTCACGCGCATCGCTGCAAGCGATCCCGTCATGTGGCGTGACATCTGCCTGGCCAATGCCACGGCGATCACAGAGTTATTGCGGGACTTTCGCGGCAATCTCGATGCCCTCACCGACGCGATCGCCCGCGGCGATGGCGATTGGCTGATAAAGACTTTTGAGCGCGCTAAGCACGCACGGGACGCGTACGCTAAGCGTCGGGAGTAATTTGTAACTCGTGATTGCTAATTGGTGATTCGTGACTAGCACTGCCACCGATCACGAGTCACCAATTACCAATCACCGACGTTATGCTCGACTACCTCATCCAACCTGGCGGCAGCCTGAACGGGCGATTGCGCGTGCCCGGCGACAAATCGATCTCGCACCGGGCGGTCATCGTCGGTGCGTTGGCCGAGGGCACCTCAAGGGTGAGCGGGTTGCTGGAGGGCGAGGACGTGCTGGCGACCGTCGCGGCCTTTCGTGCAATGGGGGTCGAGATGGGCGGTCCGCAAGACGGACGCTTGAGCATTGAGGGTGTCGGGCTGCACGGGTTGCAAAGGCCGCGCGTGCCGCTCGACCTCGGAAATTCCGGTACCGCGATGCGGTTGCTTGCCGGCGTGTTGGCGGCTCAGCCCTTTGATAGCACCTTGACCGGCGATGCCTCGCTTCGGCAGCGGCCCATGCGACGTGTGGCAGACCCGTTGAATGCCATGGGCGCGTCGATTACGACTGCCGACAATGGCTGTCCACCGCTCAGTATTCAGGGGGGGCGCAGGTTGCAAGGGATCGACTACGCCATGCCGGTCGCGAGCGCACAGGTCAAATCGGCGATCCTGCTGGCGGCCATGTATGCGAGCGGGACCACCCGCGTGAGTGAACCCGTTCCCACGCGTGACCATACGGAGCGCATGTTGCGCGCCTTCGGTTACGAAATTGAAACCCGGGGATCCAAGGTGCGTCTGCGCGGCGGCGAGCGGCTTCACGCATGTGAGGTCGCAGTGCCGGGAGATCTATCGTCAGCGGCGTTTTTTCTCGTTGGCGCGACCATCGCCAGGGATGCGGAGGTGTTGATCGAAGGTGTGGGCGTCAATCCCACGCGCACCGGGGTGCTTGAGCTGCTCGAGCGCATGGGCGCACGCCTTGATCTGACGCCCCGGGGCGAGGCTGGGGGTGAGCCCGTGGCCGACATTCGCGCCCGCAGCAGTCGGCTGCACGGCGTCGTCATCGGTGGCGATGAAGTGTCGCGCGCCATTGATGAGTTTCCCGTTTTGTTTATTGCGGCCGCCTGTGCCCAGGGTGAAACGGTGCTGCACGGTGCCGGGGAGCTGCGAGTTAAGGAAAGCGACCGCATAGCGGTCATGGCGCGCGGGCTCGCACAGCTGGGGATCGACGCCCAGGAGCGGCCCGATGGCATCATTATTCGTGGCGGGAGGCTGGGCGGCGGCGCGGTAGACAGTTTCGGCGACCATCGGGTGGCGATGGCCTTTGCGATGGCCGGCCTAGCCGCCGTTGACCCGGTCCGCGTGCGCGATTGCAAGAACGTGGACACGTCCTTTCCGGGCTTCGTCGCTCTCGCCGCACAGGCGGGATTGGGGATCAAGGCTCTCGAGGGGTTGGCGTGAGCACGACTGACCGTGTGCCGGTCCTGACCCTCGATGGCCCCTCCGGGTCGGGCAAAGGCACCGTCGGGCAGGCGTTGGCGACGCAGCTGGGCTGGCATTTTCTCGACAGCGGCGCGCTTTACCGGGCCGTTGCGCTGTTGGCCCACCGTCAAGGCTGCGATACGGCGGACGAGGCGGGTTTGGTCCAAATAGCCCAAGATCTGGATATCGATTTCGAGATATCGGGAGACGTACCGGTGCGGGTGGTGCTGCGCGGCGAGGACGTGAGCACGGCCATACGGGCCGAGGAGATCAGCGCGCTCGCTTCACACGTCGCTGTCGTGCCCGGCGTGCGACGGGCCTTGGTCGGCAAGCAGCGGGCGCTGCGCCGTCCCCCGGGGCTGGTGGCGGACGGGCGCGACATGGGCACCGTGGTTTTCCCGGATGCGACACTCAAGATTTACTTGACCGCGTCCGCCGAGACGCGTGCCGAGCGGCGTTATAAACAGTTGAAACACAAGGGGTTGGATGTTAACCTTGCGCGCCTCGCGGAAGAGATCCGGGTTCGGGACGCCCGCGACGCTCAGCGAGACGCTTCGCCGCTCAAGCCCGCAGACGACGCTCAAAGTGTGGATACGACATGCCTGACCGTCGCCCAGGTGGTCCAACGTATTCTGGGCCTTTTACGGGATAGGCAGGCAGCGTCAGGGCGCTGAGGCGGGTCGCGTTCGACTCTGTTAGTCTTAGCGCTACTATATTAATAGGAGGCAGAACCTATGCCTGGGCCCGGGACCGCATATATGTCTGGGTCCGTCCCGGGCGGGAGTATAATCGCTAATTATGAGTGAAAGTTTTGCGCAGTTACTGGAAGAAAGTCTAGAAAAAACACACCTGCAGGCCGGCGAGCTGATCACCGGCGAAGTAGTGCATGTCGATGACAATGTGGTCATCGTCAATGCCGGCCTCAAGTCCGAAGGCATCATTCCCGCCTCTCAATTCAGGACCGAAAGTGGCGAGCTGACCGTCAAGGTTGGCGACAACGTCGAGGTCGTTATCGAGCAGCTCGAGGACGGGTTTGGCGAGACGCGGCTGTCGCGCGAGAAAGCCAACCGCATCAAGGCCTGGGAAGACCTGGAGAAGGCCTACGAGAGCCAGTCTGTCGTGACGGGCGTGTTGACGGGCAAGGTCAAAGGCGGATTCACCGTCGCCATCGACGCAATTCGTGCCTTTCTCCCCGGATCACTGGTCGATGTACGGCCGGTACGAGATCCAAGCTACCTCGAAGGCAAGGAGCTCGAGTTCAAGGTCATCAAACTCGATCGCAAGCGTAACAACGTGGTGGTGTCGCGGCGTGCCGTCGTCGAGACAGAAATGTCTGCTGAGCGAGAGGCGCTGCTGGCTAACCTCGAGGAAGGCCAGATCGTTAAGGGCGTGGTCAAGAATATTACCGATTACGGTGCGTTCGTAGACCTGGGCGGTGTCGATGGCCTGCTGCACATTACCGACCTGGCGTGGAAACGCGTCAAGCATCCTTCCGAGGTGGTCAACGTCGGCGATGAGATCGAGGCTCGGGTGTTGCGTTACGATCGCGAGCGTAACCGCGTGTCACTGGGTCTCAAGCAATTGGGCGAGGATCCATGGGCCGATTTGCCGCGCCGCTACCCGGAGGGTACGCGTCTGTTCGGCACCGTCACGAACCTGACCGAGTACGGGGCATTCGTGGAGATCGAAGAGGGTGTCGAAGGCCTGGTGCACGTTTCCGAAATGGATTGGACCAACAAGAACATTCACCCGAACAAGGTGGTGCAAGTGGGTGACGAAGTCGAGGTAATGATCCTCGATATCGATGTCGAACGTCGACGTATCTCTTTGGGCATGAAGCAATGTCAACCCAATCCGTGGGAAGAGTTCGCCTCCAGTCACAATAAGGGCGATCGCATCAAGGGCACGATCAAATCGATTACCGACTTCGGCGTATTCGTCGGCCTGGAAGGCGGTATCGATGGGCTGATCCATCTATCCGATCTGTCCTGGAGCCGGAGCGGCGAGGAGGCCGTGCGTGATTACAAGAAGGGCGAGGATGTCGAGGCCATGATACTCGCCGTGGATCCGGAGCGTGAGCGAATTTCGCTCGGCATCAAGCAGCTTGAGGGCGATCCCTTCTCCAATTACGTGGCTGAGCACGGCAAGGGCAGCGTCGTGAAGGGGACGGTGGCGCATGTCGAGGCCAAAGGCGCGACCATAACCCTGGCAGGCGATGTCGAAGGTTATCTGCGGGCGTCGGAACTGTCGCGAGACCGTGTCGAGGACGCGAGATCGGTGCTTAAGGACGGCGATGAAGTAGAGGCAAAGATCACCACCATCGACCGCAAGAACCGAAAGATTTCGCTTTCTGTCAAGGCCAAGGACCTTGCCGATGAAACCGAGGCCGTGCAGGAGTATGCACGCAAGGCGAGTACTGCGACGTCGTCATTGGGTGACAAGCTGAGAGAGAAGCTCAAGGAGAACTCCGAGCTTTCTTGAAAACGGTATCGCCATAGCCTAAATAACTACAACGGGGATGACTAAATCCGAGCTTATCAGTCAACTTGCTGCCAAGCAGCCGCAGCTCGATTACCGCGATGTCGAGTTGGCGGTGAAAGAGCTGCTCGTCCAAATGAGCACTGCCCTGGCAGCGGGTGAGCGTATCGAGGTGCGGGGTTTTGGCAGCTTCTCGCTGCGCTACCGTCCCCCGCGCATCGGCCGTAACCCCAAGACCGGCGCATCGGTCGCCGTGGCTGACAAGCATGTCCCGCATTTCAAGCCCGGTAAGGAGTTGCGTGAGCGGGTCAACGTCGGGTCAAGCGAAGAAGACTGACTTAATCAAACAGCGCCGCGTTAGCGTAAAACGGCATTGGGAAAACCCAATGCCGTTTTTGTTATGGCCTGCCACCAGCACTTCGCGCAGCCGGCCCGCTATTGCCGCAAGCCCCGTCGTAGGCTGCCGGCTGGCGCAAGCGGTAACGCGCCACGGGTTGGTGTTGGCGAAGACAAACGCGGTAGACTGTCCACTCTGCAAGACCAGGACGATCTAAAGGGTGCACGGACGATCTCGTTGCGGCTCCTTCCCCCACGACGGTTGCTCGCCGGCGTACCCGGTCATACCCAGGACACGACAAGTGGGTGTGGTCTGGCGTCTTGCCTTCGTGCCGGAGGCCCTATGAAGAAATATTTTTATGCCTTCATTTCTCTCATTGTGCTGGTTTTGGGATTCACGTTGACCTTTCAGAATCGCCAGCCGGTCGATGTGAATTATTATTTCGGTTTCCACTGGCATGGCCCGCTCGCCTGGGTGTTGTTCGGTGCCTTCGCTGTCGGCGTGGTAGCCGGATTTCTCGCGAGTCTGCGCATCATTGTGCGTCTGCAGCGGCAGATTGTGCGCGCGCGCAAAGATCTGCGCCGTGCCGAGCAAGAGGTCAGCAACCTGAGAGCGTTACCGATCAAGGATGTCATTTAACATCTACAATCTGCTCTGGTTGCTGTTGCCCCTGGCGGCCGCTTCAGGCTGGCTTGGCGCGCGCTTTGAACAGAAACGCCGTGCCAAGAGAAATTCCTTCGATCTGCCGTCGGCCTATTTCAAGGGACTGAATTTTCTCTTGAACGAACAGCCGGATAAGGCGATCGAGGTATTTACGCAGGTGCTCGAGGTCAATTCCGAGACCGTGGAGACGCATTTAGCGCTTGGAAACTTGTTCCGGCGCCGGGGGGAGGTCGAGCGCGCAATCCGGATCCATCAGAATCTGATCGCGCGACCGACACTCGACAAGGAGCAACGCGCCCGCGCCTTGCTCGAGCTCGGTCAGGACTACCTCAAAGCCGGACTATTCGACCGCGCAGAGAATCTATTCTTGGAGCTTGCCGAGATTCGAGTACATAGTGAGCAGGCGCTGCAACTGCTGCTGCGTATCTATCAGCAAGAGAGAGAGTGGGACCAGGCGATCTCGGCGGCACGCAGACTCGCGCGGCTCACGGGCAAGAACATGGACAAGGTCATCGCGCATTTTTGCTGTGAGCTGGCGGAAGCCGCGGTTGCCAAGCACGATTATGGACCAGCGCGCAGCTACGCCAAGGAGGCCCTCAGCAACGATCGCGGGTGTGTGCGCGCGAACATGCTGATTGGCGACATCGAGGCGGCCAACGGCCGCTATCGCGAAGCGATTCGGGCGTGGACGCAGATCGAGGACCAAGATTCCCATTTCCTCGGCGAGGTCGCCGACAAGATCGCCGAGGGCTATCGGCGTCTGGGCGACGAGAATGGACTGTACGAGTTCTTCAGGGCGGCGCTCCAGCGCCACCAGCTGATTGGGGTGATCCTGACGTTTGCCGATCTTATTAAGAATCGAGAGGGCATCGAGGCGGCAGAGAAATTTGTGGTCGACTCGCTGCGCCGCAAGCCCTCGGTTCACGGCCTGCACCGCTTGATCGAACTGAACCTCGTCGAGGCCAAGGGCTCGAGCAAGGAGGACCTCATGCTGCTGCGGAACATCATCGAGGAGCTTCGTGAGCAGCATCAGGGCTATGCCTGCCAACAATGCGGGTTCAAGGGCAAAGCCTTGCACTGGCTCTGCCCGAGTTGTAACTCCTGGAGCACGATCAAGCCGGTTCTGGAGGAATAGGTGTTCGAGCTTTTCTTCAGTATTGCCGAAGGAGACCTGCCCTGAGCACCGTTGAAGGGCCCCGGGTGATCGTTGCGCTTGATTACAGCAGCAGCGAAGAAGCGCTCGGTTTTGCCGGCCAAGTCGACCCCAGCGCGTGCAAGCTCAAGGTCGGCAGCGAGCTGTTCACAAGCGCCGGTCCGGGGCTGGTAGGCAAGCTGGTTGACCGCGGATTCGATGTCTTTCTCGACCTTAAGTTTCACGATATCCCCAATACCGTCGGGCGTGCCTGCGCCGCGGCCGCGGGCTTGGGTGTGTGGATGTTGAACGTACATAGCCTCGGCGGAACGGCGATGCTGCGGGCGGCACGCGTCGCAATCGATACCGGCGCGAAGCGGCCTTTGTTGGTCGCGGTCACGGTCCTGACAAGCCATGCCCAGGCTGATATCGACGAGGTCGGCATACAGGGGCAGCTTTCCGCACGTGTCGATGCGCTGGCGGCGCTGGCGCACGATGCAGGGTTGGATGGTGTCGTGTGCTCGCCGAGGGAAGCGAAACGGCTGCGTGGTCGTTTCGGGGAAGGTTTTGTACTGGTGACGCCCGGGATACGGCCACGGCGGGTAAGCGCAGACGATCAGGCCCGCACCATGTCGCCGGGTGAGGCGCTTGCACAGGGGGCGAGCTACCTGGTGATAGGCCGACCCATTACGGGCGCTGCTGACCCGCTGCGGGCGTTGGCGGAGATCAACCTCGAGTTGACGCAGACATGAAGACGATACGCGCATTGTTTGCGGCATTTGTCTTATGTGCAGCGCTGGGCGTATCGGCGGCCGAACCTGTTAATATCAACACGGCCGACGCACGGACCCTGGCAACGATTGCGGGAATCGGCGAGAAGCGTGCGGCGGCCATTATCGAATACCGGTCGAAACACGGACCTTTCGTGGCTATAGAGGATCTAGTGAAGGTTAAGGGAATCGGCATCAAGACGGTGGAAAAGAATCGCGATAACATGACCGTCCGATGATGGCGACAAATGTGACGGGATAAGCTCGGGGAGAAAGGGCGCGCGTGCTACCAGAACTCTTGCAAAGGATCGCCTCGGCGCGGGTACTGGTCGTTGGCGACGCTATGCTCGACCGCTACTGGTATGGGCAGGTCGAGCGCATCTCGCCAGAGGCGCCGGTGCCGGTTGTCGCCGTCGGGCGGTGCGACGAACGCCTGGGCGGCGCGGCGAATGTCGCGCGAAACGTGCGCGCATTGGGTGCGCGATGCACGCTTTTTTCGATGGCCGGCGACGATAGCGAGGCCGATAAGCTCGAGCAGCTGCTGCGTGAAGGGGAGATCGAGTGCAAGCTGCAGCGGGATAAGCTACTGAACACCACCGTCAAGTTGCGCGTCATCGCCCAGAACCAGCAGCTGATTCGGCTCGATTTTGACATGCACGGAAGCAAGGATTGCCGCGTACAGCTGCTGGATCACTACTTGAAGCACATGTCCGATTATCAGGTCGTGATCGTATCCGACTACGGCAAGGGCGGCCTGGGGTACATCCAGGAGATGGTCGACGCGGCGGGCAAAGGCGGCATTCCGGTCGTGGTCGACCCGAAAGGGGATGATTACAGCGCTTATCACGGAGCTACCTTGGTGACGCCGAACCGCAGGGAGTTCGAGCTGGTCGCCGGCCGTTTCCGCGACAACTCCGAGCTCGAGCAAAAGGCGCGAGGCTTGACGGAGTCGCTCGAGCTGGGCGCGTTGCTGGTCACGCGAGGCGAGGAAGGCATGAGCCTGGTGAAGCGCGACGGTGAGGTGTTGCATTACCCGGCGCGGGCGCGGGAGGTGTTCGATGTGACCGGTGCCGGCGACACCGTCATCGCCATGATGGGGTGCGCATTTGCCGTCGGCAGCTCGCCGGAAGACGCTCTGCATCTGGCCAATGTGGCGGCAGGCATTGTGGTGGGTAAGCTCGGCGCTGCTATTGCAACGCCGCAGGAAATCCTGCACGAGCTCGCGGTCGAGTCGGTGGACTAGAAGCGCGTTGGCGCATGACGGGTCAGGCCGAATCCAAGAAGTGGTACTTGGTGTACAGCAAGCCCCGTCAGGAACGCGTGGCCCGCGAGAATCTCGAACGCCAGGGCTTTGACACCTATCTGCCGCGGGTTCGCCAGCCCCGTCGCCGCATGAATCGGCGCGTCCTCGTAGTCGAGCCGATGTTTCCGCGCTATCTCTTCATCCGCCTCGACGCGCGCCATGACAACTGGGCGCCGATCCGCTCGACGCTTGGCGTCAGCGCGTTGGTACGTTTCGGACCCTATCCGACGCCGGTGCCCGAAGCGCTGATCGAGGCCTTGCGCGCGCGCGAGGACGAAGAGGGCATCCAGGACCTGCCGCCGCAGCAGTTCAAACGCGGCGAGGCGCTACGCATCGCGGATGGAGCCATGGCGGGTTACGAAGGCATTTTTCTCGCTCGCTCGGGCAAGGACCGTGTGCTGGTGCTGCTCGAGATCATGGGCAGGCAGGCGCGCGTCGAAGTTGGCCAGGATGCCGTCGAGCCGCTGCGTTAGCGGCCCTCAAACCCCATTTTGAGCTTGACCTGCAGCGTTTTCGCGGATAGTGTTCAAGTTATGAACAAGAAGCACGAGCGCGAGGACGAGCTCGTTCTGGAGCTGCTGGACGCCATCGGGAAGCGGAGTGACATCAGCCAGCGCCATTTGGCGCGCCACCTGGGCGTCGCCCTCGGTCTGGCGAATTCGTACCTCAAACGCTGTATTCGCAAGGGCTTGGTCAAGATACGCCAGGCGCCGGCCAATCGTTACCTCTATTACTTGACGCCGAAGGGCTTCGCCGAGAAGAGCCGGCTGACGGCCAAGTATCTTTCGATCTCGTTCGATTTCTACCGTCAGGCGAGCGCATCGTGCACCGAAGTGCTCGAACGCTGCGCCGCTAACGGCTGGCGGCGCGTGTTGCTCTGCGGTGTGTCGGACTTGGCGGAAATTGCGTCATTGCGCGCATTGGAGACCGACGTCGTGGTGGTCGGTGTCTATGATGCGCAATGCGAGCAAAGCCGGTTTGTGGGCCTGGATGTCTGGAAAGAGCTCGATGGTGCGGGCTCATTTGACGGCGCCATCTTGACCGACGTAAGCGCCCCGGCCGAAAGCTATGAGCGCTTGGTCGAGCTGGTTGGTCGGGATCGGCTGCTTGTACCGGACGTTTTGCGGCTCGAATAGGCCGCTGCAAGCGCGGGCTAAACACAAGAAGTTGGCGCGCGCGGATTAGAGCGCGAAAGTCTGCCGGCTTATGCTGGCAGCCGCGGGGCGAGGCTTGGCGCAGCCCCGCGGTATTCAAAGCTGTGCGGGACACCGGTGTGTCCTGCATGGCGGTAGCGTGCCTGAATTCGGCATTCTCACCACAGAGACCACAGAGAATTGATCGTACATAAGCAAGAACCGAATGAACTTACAGAAAAGATCATGGGCGCTGCTATCCACGTACATCGCGAGCTTGGCCCGGGATTGTTGGCGTCAGCATATGAATCATGCCTGGCCTTCGAGTTATCCGAATGAAAACTGGCCGTGGAGCGTCAGAAATCACTGCCTGTCGTATATCGAGGCATAAAGCTCGATTGCGAATATCGTATTGATCTCTTAGTGGAAGATGAGGTTGTCGTTGAGGTAAAAGCAGTGGACCGACTCGAGCCGATTCACGGGGCCCAGCTTATAACGTATCTCAAGCTTTCTGATTGCAAGCTCGGATTATTGATTAACTTCAATGTTAAAGTTCTACGCAGTGGCATCCGTCGGCTTGTCAATAACATCGACGATAGCCGTGTAGCTAGAATGGGTGTAACCTAGTCTAGATCATAATTGCTTCGCGCTCTCTGCGTGCTCTGGTGTGAGATCTGTGATCTCTGGTGTGAAGTCTTATCATCCTTTTAGGTCATTACTGTTGTTTAATTTGATTCGGCATTTAGCAAGATGAATCTCTCTGTGTTCTCTGTGTTCTCTGTGTTCTCTGTGATCTCTGGTGTGAAACAGTGAAGATTTTGGTGACGGGAGTTGCGGGGTTTATCGGTGCGGCGCTTGCGGCACGTCTGCTCGAGCGCGGCGATGTCGTTCACGGCGTCGATAATATGAACGATTACTACGACGTCAGTCTTAAGGAAGCGCGCCTTGCCCGTCTGAAACCAGGAAAGAATTTTAGCTTTGACAAACTTGACGTCGCCGACCGCAACGCTATGAGGAGCTTATTCCGCGAAGGACAATTCGACGTTGTCGCTCACATGGCGGCGCAAGCCGGGGTGCGCTACTCGATCGAGAATCCCTATGCCTACATCGATGCAAATCTGGTGGGGTTCGGCAATATCCTGGAAGGCTGTCGTCACAGCGGTGTGAAACATCTGGTTTATGCCTCATCCAGTTCTGTGTACGGCGCTAACACCAAGTTACCGTTCTCCGAGCACGACAACGTCGATCATCCCGTTTCGCTTTATGCGGCGAGCAAGAAGGCCAACGAGCTCATGGCCCATACCTATGCGCATCTCTATGGGCTGCCTTGTACCGGTCTGCGCTTCTTCACCGTTTACGGCCCCTGGGGACGCCCCGACATGGCGTTGTTCAAATTCACCAAGGGGATCCTCGAGGGCGCGCCGATTCCCGTCTTTAACCGCGGTCAGATGATTCGTGATTTCACTTATATCGATGACGTCATCGAGGGCGTGGTGCGCACCATCGATCGCCCGGCAACGCCGGATCCAGCTTGGTCGAGCGACGCACCTGATTCAGCAACGAGCTACGCACCGTACCGAGTTTACAACATTGGCAACAATCGCCCTGTGCAGCTTCTGCGCTACATAGACGTGCTGGAAAACTGTTTGGGCAAGAAAGCCAAGATGGAGCTCTTGCCGATGCAGGAGGGCGATGTTCCGGCGACCTATGCAAATACCGATGATCTCGAACGCGACGTGGGTTTCCGGCCACGTACCACAGTAGAAACGGGCGTGGCGCGATTTGTTGAGTGGTATAAAGAGTATTACGGTATCCAATGAGCCGGTGCGCAGGACTGAAATCGTTCGCGTGTCGAGAAGCAGGGTAATGGCAAGAAATCTGGAGCCTGGCCGTGAGTCCTAAATCCTCAGACCTAATTTATCCTATTATCTTGTCCGGTGGCTCGGGGACCCGCCTGTGGCCACTGTCGCGCGAACAGTATCCCAAGCAGCTTTTGGCGCTTACCGGCGAAAGAACGTTGCTACAAGAGACCGTCGCCCGACTGGACGGGGCTGATGATGTCGCAAATCCGCTGTTTGTCTGTAACGAGGAGCACCGGTTTCTCGTCGCCGAGCAGGTCCGACAACTTGGCAGGACACCGCTCGCGATTATTCTCGAGCCATGTGGCCGAAACACGGCACCGGCGTTGACGATCGCCGCGCTCACGCTGAAGAAAGGCGCCGGCGATCCAATTATGCTGGTCATGCCCGCCGATCACGACATACGCGACAGTGCGGCTTTTCGCGAGAGCGTTAAGAAAGCGACGCCGCTTGCGGCAAAGGGCCGATTGGTCACCTTTGGCATCAAGCCGACTGCGCCGTCTACGGGCTATGGTTACATACGCCGCGGCAAGGGCAACGATGTCCTGGCCTTCGTGGAAAAACCGGATCTGGCCACGGCCCAGGCCTACGTCGGTTCGGGCGACTATGTCTGGAACAGCGGCATGTTCATGATGCGATTATCGACGTGGTTTGATGAGCTTAAGCGCCACCAACCCGAGATTGAGCGGGCCTGCCAATCAGCGCATAACAAGGGAAAAAGCGACGGCGACTTTTTTCGCGTCGACTCAGAAGCATTTGCACGGTGCCCGACAAACTCGATCGATTATGCCGTGATGGAGAAAACCGACCTTGCCGCGGTGGTCGAGCTGAACGCAGGCTGGTCAGACGTCGGTGCCTGGTCATCGCTTTGGGAAACACGCAAGCGGGATGCGAGCGGAAACGTTGTAGCCGGAGATGTCGCGACGCATGACACAAACAACTCGCTTTTGATCTCGCAGCACCGGTTGCTGGCGGCCGTCGGCATCGAGGATGTGATTGTTGTCGAGACGCCCGACGCCGTGCTGGTCGCCAAGAAAGATCGTGCGGAAGACGTCAAGGAAATCGTCAACCGGCTGAAGGCGGCCGCACGGAGCGAGTATCAGGTACACCGGCGTGTCTATCGGCCCTGGGGTTCCTACGAAGGGATCGATGTCGGCGAGCGCTTTCAGGTCAAGCGCTTGACGGTGAAACCTGGCGCCGCGCTCTCCCTGCAGATGCACCACCATCGTGCCGAGCACTGGGTGGTTGTCTGCGGCACTGCTAAGGTCACCCGCGGCGACGAGGTTTTCATGCTTACCGAAAACCAGTCGACGTATATTCCCATTGGCACGCAGCATCGATTGGAGAATCCGGGGAATATCACGCTCGAGATCATCGAAGTGCAGTCCGGCAGCTATCTTGGCGAGGATGACATCGTGCGCTTCGATGATGTGTACAATCGCCACAAAGATCGGTGACTAGTGACTGGTAACTCGTGATTAGCAAGTAATGATATACCAGTTACCAATGACCAATCACCAATTAGTAATTACCGATCACTAAGTTAGACCATGCTTCCATTCGTCGATCTCAAAGCACAGCAAGAACGAATCAAGCCGCAGATCGAGGCCGCGATTACTCGTGTGCTTGCGCACGGCCAGTACATTCTCGGGCCCGAAGTCAAATTGCTTGAACAGCGACTCGCCGAGTTCAGCGGCGCGCAGCATGTGCTCAGCTGTGCGAGCGGCACCGACGCCCTAATACTCCCGTTAATGGTGAAGGCTATAGGTCCGGGAGATGCGGTGTTCGTGCCCTCCTTTACTTTTGTGGCCACGGCGGAGGTCGTTGTGCTGTTGGGGGCAACGCCGGTCTTTGTGGATGTCGATCCGGAGACCTTCCTGATGGATGTCGACAGTCTTGCGTCCGCGATCGAGGCAGCAGAGAAGCAGGGCCTGAAGCCGAAAGCGATCATTCCGGTGGATCTGTTCGGGCAACCGGCGGACTACGAGAGGATCGGTAAGATCGCGAGGAAGAAGGATTTGTTCGTGCTAGCCGATGCCGCCCAAAGTTTTGGCGCCAGCCGCGCAGGAAAACGTGTAGGAACGCTTGCAGCCATGACTGCGACCAGCTTTTTTCCGGCGAAACCGTTAGGCTGCTACGGCGACGGCGGCGCCGTCTTTATAGACGATCCTGCAACGCTTGAAGTTTTGGAAAGCTTACGTGTTCACGGCCAGGGCAAGAACAAATATGAAAACGAACGAATTGGCATGAATGGCCGTTGTGACACTATGCAAGCGGCGATCTTGCTGGAGAAGCTGGTCATATTCGAAGAAGAAATCGCCGCACGGCAGCGGGTAGCGGAGCGCTATAACGAGGCCTTAGCCGACGTTGCACAGACGCCTGTGGTAGAGGCGGGGTCGACCAGCGTGTGGGCACAGTACACGATCCGACTGGCCAATCGTGACCATGTGGCGGCGCGGCTCAAGGACTCAGGTGTGCCGACTGCAATCTATTATCCTATCCCGTTGCACCGGCAAGTAGCTTACCAGCGCTTCCCAACTGCGCCGACCGGGCTGCCGGTGTCCGAAAAACTGGCTGGCGAGGTCTTAAGCTTGCCCATGCACCCGTATCTCAGCGAAATGGACCAGAGCATGGTCATCGATGCGGTGAAAAGCGCCGTTGCGGGAACAGGTACCCGTAAGGTCTCAGCATGAGACTAAGCGACTTTGGTGTCGCCCTATCCTTACTGAGTCCTTGGTTCTGATTACTAATCACCAATCACCGATGTCTACTAAGAAAGCCTTAGTAACCGGTATCACAGGCCAGGATGGCGCTTACCTCGCTGAGTTCCTTCTCGGTAAGGGCTATGAGGTGCACGGTATCAAGCGTCGAACCTCGTTGTTCAACACGGACCGCATCGATCATCTTTATCAAGACCCGCACGAATCCGACCGGCGCTTCATTCTGCATTATGGTGACATGACGGATGCCACCAGCCTGATTCACGTCGTGCAGCAGGTGCAGCCCGACGAGATTTATAATCTCGCGGCACAAAGCCACGTTGCCGTCTCATTTGAAGAACCGGAGTACACGGCCGACTCGGATGGGCTCGGCACCCTCCGCCTGCTCGAGGCGATCCGTATTCTCGGCTTAGAGAAGAAGACGCGCTTCTACCAGGCATCGACGTCCGAGCTGTACGGAATTGCGGTAGAGACCCCGCAGCGTGAAAGCACGCCATTCTATCCGCGTTCGCCCTATGGCGCAGCGAAGCTGTACGCGTACTGGATTACAGTGAACTACCGGGAAGCGTACGGCATGTACGCGTGCAACGGCATACTTTTCAATCACGAAAGCCCCATCAGGGGTGAGACCTTCGTTACACGCAAGATCACACGCGGTCTAGCACGTATCAAGGTAGGGTTACAGGATTGCCTTTATCTTGGCAATCTGGACGCCAAACGCGATTGGGGTCACGCACGGGACTTCGTCGAAGCACAGTGGTTAATGCTACAGCGACAGGAGGCGGAAGATTTCGTCATTGCCACCGGCGAACAGCACAGCGTGCGCGAGTTTGTCGATGCGGCCGCCAAGGAACTCGGGATCCGCCTTGACTGGAAGGGAAAGGGCGCTAATGAGCAGGGTGTTATTGAGGTAATCGACAACGCAAATGCTTCACCGCACGCCTCACGGTCACTGAAGTCAGGCGATGTGATTGTACGAGTCGACCCGCGATATTACCGACCGACGGAAGTGGACAGCCTGCTCGGCGATCCAACCAAGGCGCGCGAAAAACTGGGCTGGCAACCGAAGGTAAAGTTCCTCGATCTTGTCAAGGAAATGGCCGAGGAAGACCTCAAATCGGCCGAACGGGATGCCTTGGTCAAACGCCATGGGTATTCGGTGTTCAATTATCACGAGTAGTAAAGTCGGTGAGGCGTGAGGCGTGAGGTAAGAGAACTCTGCATGCCACCGAGCGACTTCGCCGCTGGTCCCTAGATGTCATCAGATCAATCTCCAGTCCTCAGTCCTCAGTCCCGTATATACGTTGCTGGTCACAAGGGCTTAGTTGGCTCTGCTATCGTCCGCCGACTTAAGTCCTCAGTCCTCAGTCCT
>CAYGAS010000129.1:0-1738 GCA_964347935.1 uncultured Nitrospiraceae bacterium
CGCAGTTTGCCGATCACGTTAGATACGATATGCATGACGTGCGAATAGCGCTCGATCACCATGTTCTCGGTGACACTGACGCTGCCGATCTGCGCGACACGGCCGACATCGTTGCGGCCCAGATCCATCAGCATCAAGTGCTCCGCGCGTTCCTTGGGATCACCGAGCAGCTCGCGCTCGAGGCGCAGATCATCGGCCTCGTCGCGGCCACGGCGGCGCGTACCGGCAATCGGGCGCAAGGTCACCTGGTCCTCTTCGAGACGGACCAGGATCTCGGGCGAGGAACCGACGATCTGGAAATCCTTGAGCTCCAGGAAAAACATGTATGGAGACGGGTTTAAGGTACGCAATGCCCGGTATAGATCGAGCGGTGCCGACTCGAAGGGCACCGACAGACGCTGCGCGATGACGACCTGCATGACGTCGCCGTCACGGATGTATGCCCGCGAGCGCTCGACTGCGGCCTCAAAGGCAGGGCGCGGAAACCCGGAAACAAAATCCTCCTCCGCGACCCGTCTCGGGACCGGCACCGTCCGCAGCTGCGCGACACTCGTCCGCAGGCGGGTCACCAACTCATCCAATCGTTCCTCGGCGCGGTCATAGGCGTCTTTGATCTCCGGGTTGACGTGGATGACGACGTAGAGCTTGCCTGCGAGGTTGTCAAACACCACAACCTCGTCGGACACCAGCAACAGGATATCGGGCGCGCGGATCTCGTCGGGTTTCTCGAGCGCGCCCAAGCGCGGCTCGATAAATCTCACGGTTTCGTAGCCGAAGTAACCTACCAAGCCGCCGGTGAAGCGCGGCAAGTGCGCGATGTCGGGCATGTGGTAGCGCGCCTTGAACAGGCGAACGAATTCTAATGGATCATCGACACTGACACGTTCGACGATTTCGCCGTCGCGTTCGACCTCAATCTCGTTGCCGTAGGCGCGCAGCACGGTTCGGCACGGCAGGCCGATGATCGAATAGCGGCCCCATTTTTCGCCGCCTTGCACCGACTCGAAGAGGTAAGAATAGGGGCCGTTGGCAAGCTTGAGGTAGGTGCTGAGCGGCGTATCCAGGTCCGCCAGCACTTCGCGCATCAACGGGACTCTGTTGAAGCCCTGATTGGCGTACTGATCGAATTCAGCTTTGGTTAATGACATGTAGCACCACTGGAATCACAACATAAACGGAAAAGACACACTCAAGCGAAAGGCGGCGTTGCGCCATCGCCAACGGGTGTCCCTCCAGTTCAGGTCGTAAGTTCCAGCAGTGTACATAAATGACTAGCTTTCAAGCAGCCTGATGTGCCGGGGGAGCTCGGTCAGGCTGTCGATCACCGCGACCGGGCTCAAGCTGCGCACATCGAGACCGCGATTATAACCGTATGTGACGCAAATTACAGGCATCCCCGCTGCTCGTGCGGCCTCGGTGTCGTTCGCCGAATCGCCCACGAGCACGCTTTGCCCCGGGCTGACCCCGAAGATCTCGCAGGCATGCAGCAACGGCAAGGGGTCGGGCTTGCGCCGCGGCAGGCTGTCGCCACTCACGACGAGCTTGAAGTAGTCGGCGAGCCTGAGATCTTTCAACAGCGGCCGGGTGAAAGCCTCCGCCTTGTTAGTTATACAGGCCAACGCAAAGCCAGCGGCCCGCAGCTGCTCCATCGCTTCACACACGCCCGGGAAAGGCCGACTCTCGTGCGATACACGCGCGGCATAGTGTCTCAGCAGAATCGGATAAGCGCGATCGTAGA
>CAYGAS010000130.1:0-28448 GCA_964347935.1 uncultured Nitrospiraceae bacterium
CGCAAGACGAAATTCGCGGACGCTTCTATCTTGACCTGTATGCGCGTCGGCATAAGCGCGGTGGCGCGTGGATGGATGAGTGCATCAGTCGCAAACGCACGCCTGCGGGCGTGCAGGTACCGGTGGCGCATCTGGTATGCAACGCCTCACCGCCGCTCGGCGAGCAACCGTCCTTGTTCAACCACACGGAGGTCGTCACCTTGTTCCACGAGTTCGGCCACGGCTTGCACCATATGTTGACCAAGGTGGATTATGTCGGTGTTGCCGGTATCAATGGTGTCGCCTGGGACGCTGTCGAGTTGCCGAGTCAATTCATGGAGAACTGGTGCTGGCAGCGCGAGGCCCTGGATCTTTTGGCGCGCGACTACCGTAGCGGGGCACCCATGCCGCAAGAGCTCTATAACAAGCTAATCCGGGCGCGCAATTTTCAGTCGGCCATGCAGATGCTACGCCAGCTCGAGTTTGCGCTGTTTGATATGTGCCTGCACCTCGACTACGACCCAGAGGGCGACAAAAGCATACAGGCGCTTCTGGACGAAACCCGGCGTGAAGTGGCCGTGCTCATTCCACCGTCCTACAATCGTTTCCAGAACAGCTTTACTCATATCTTCGCGGGCGGCTATGCAGCGGGCTATTATGGCTACAAATGGGCGGAAGTGTTGTCGGCCGATGCCTTTAGCAAGTTCGAGGAGCAGGGCATCTTTGATCGCGAAACGGGTCCGGCGTTCATGCACGACATTTTGGAACAAGGGGGCACGCGAGAGCCGATGGACTTGTTTGTGGCGTTTCGCGGCCGCGAACCGGAGATCGAGGCGCTACTGCGCCACTGCGGCCTCGTTTCGTAGGCGGGGGGCAATGCTGAAGCGAATCTGGATCATTAGCGCAACGATGCTTTGGGCGGCATCGGCCTCTGCCGAGACAGCCTATGTTAGCGACAAGGTCTACGTCGACGTCCGCGCCGATCCTCACTATGAGAGCCCCGTTGCGCACCGGCTGCTCGCCGGCACTCAGCTCGAGGTGGTGACACAGAGCGGCGACTTTACACGCGTGCGAGACGCGCAGGGACGTCTCGGTTGGATCGAAAACCGCGAGCTGACGCGCGACTTGCCGGCGGCCTTGCGTCAGTCCGAGGTGGAGCGTGAGCTGGCCACCATGCGAGCGGAATTGGCGAAGACCCGACGCGACCTCCAACAAGCGCAACAAGTATTGGCCGAAGACAATGCCGACGAAAAGGCGATCGCCGCCGCACAGGCTGACCTCAAGAATCAGCTGGCCGGAACGCGGGCCCAGCTCGCCGAAACCCAGGCGAAGCTCGCCAAGGCACAAGCGGCGGTTGCCAAGTCGCAGCAGCAGCTAAACCGAAGCAAGGCGGCGCTCGCCGAAGAGACCTCCAAAAACAAACAGCTTAGCGACCGCCTCGCCGCCAACGCGGCGGCGGTGAGCGCCGCGCCCGCGGCGGCCGAGCCACCGCCTCCCTTGCCACCTCCGCTCGCGCCGGCCGCCTATGTTCAAGCTGCGGCTGACGATCGAGAACAGATTGTTAGCGGTTCCGGCGACGCGCCGCTGCCGCCGCCAGTGCCTGAGGCCCCCACGCGCTGGCAGCGTCTTTCGGATGTCGTGTTGGCAATGGATTTCCTATGGCTTGGCATTTCTTTTGCTATGCTAGTACTAGGTCTCGCTCTTGGGGCGATCTGGTGGCGGGAACGCTATCGCAGAAAGCTGGGCGGGATGTACCTGAGAATCTGAATATGGCTCGACGAAAGCTCGTATTACTGACGACGGGATTGCTATGCCTATCGCTGGCCGTGCCGATGGCGCACGGCGTACGGCTCTACAAGTGGGTGGATAAGGACGGTAACGTCTCCTACCATGACCGTCCGCCGCCGAGCGCGGAGGACTATCGCGTTGAATCGCGCGATTTCAAACTCGACGGTGGTGTCGGCCAGCCAGCCAGCGCGGCTGCTGCTAAGGCCAGTGAGCAGTTCCCGGTCGTCGTTTACACCGTGCCCCAATGTTCGTCGTGCGATCTGGCGCGGGCCTACCTCGATCGGCGCAAGGTTCCCTTCACCGACAAAGATGTGGCCAAAGACGTGAGCTTGCAGAAAGAGCTGGTGGACAAGACCGGTTCCCTGACCGTACCCACCATCATGGTCGGCGAAAAGGTCATGAAGGGCTACATGGAGTCCCTCCTTGCCGGCGAGCTTGACGCTGCCGGATATCCTGGGATAGAAACTGCTCAGTCGTCCGCGTCCCCGGAGCAATCCGGGTCGACAGAGTCGACCGACGAGCAGCAGCGTCAGTAGTTCCTCCCTCAGTCATGCTTGTGGGCAAGTGCGCTGCGCGCGTGCTGTCAACTAGTTGTTTCTTTCACCGCCGATGAAGCTTGCGACTTGGAATGTCAACTCCTTACGCGTGCGCCTGGGTCAGCTGCTCGAATGGCTCGCCGCCGGGCGCCCCGATGTGGTGTGCCTGCAGGAAACCAAATTGGCGGACGCCGATTTTCCTGTGGCACCCATCGAGGAGGCGGGGTACCGCGTCGTCTATACCGGCGAGAAAACCTACAACGGTGTCGCGATCTTGAGTCGCAGGAAGGCGGGCATGGTAGAGGCCGATGTTGCCGGGCTGGGTGACACGCAGAAGCGCCTGATTACGGCCACCTACGGCAGCATTCGCGTGATCAACGTCTATGTGCCCAATGGCCAGCAGGTCGGGTCAGAGAAGTTTGCCTACAAGCTGCAGTGGCTTGAGCGGCTGAGCGAGTACATCACCGAGCAGCTCAAGCAACACCCGAAGCTGGTGCTCGCCGGTGACTTCAATATTGCCCCGGAAGGGCGCGACGTGCACGATCCGCAATTATGGGAGGGGTCGGTGCTGTTCAGCGAGAAGGAGCGACAGGCGTTTCGGGCGCTGTTGAACGCCGGCCTGGTCGATGTGTTTCGCAACTTCGAGCAGCCGGTGAACGGTTATACGTGGTGGGACTACCGGGCGGGCGCATTTCGCCGCGACCTTGGCCTACGCATCGACCATATCCTGTGCAGCGAGCCCCTGAGCGCGTGCTGTCGCGGCTGTACGATCGACCGAGCGCCACGGGGGTGGGAACGACCATCCGATCACGCTCCGGTGGTGGCGTCTTTCGAGCGCGTTTGAGCCGCTTGACCTGAACATAAATAAGAATTATTCTCATTATCATCTGACAACGAGGACGGCAACGATGTACAGAAGTGTGGCTGCGCTGTTTATGGCCGCGGCAGCAGGCATGAGCTTGGTCGCCGCCGCCGAGGACGTTAACGTCTACTCGGCCCGGCAGGAAAGCCTGATCAAACCGCTGTTGGACCGCTTCAGCCAAGAAAGCGGCATCCGCGTACACCTCGTGACGGGCAAAGCCGATGCCTTGCTCAAACGCCTTGAGGCGGAGGGCATGAACAGCCCGGCGGATGTGTTCATTACCACCGATGTCGGGCGCCTGCACCGAGCAAAGGCCGCCGGCGTCTTGCAGCCGGTCGAGTCGCAGTTGCTGCAGCAGGTCGTGCCGGCCTCTTACCGGGACCCAGAAGGGTATTGGTACGGACTGTCGCTGCGAGCGCGCCCGATCATGTACGCGAAGGGGCGCGTCGATCCCCGCGAGCTGTCGACCTACGAGGATCTGGCAAACGCGAAGTGGAAAGGCCGCATCTGCATTCGCTCATCCAACAACATTTACAATCAGTCACTGGTAGCCTCCCTCATGGTCGCCGACGGGGCAGCAGCCACGCAGGCGTGGCTCACGGGGCTGGTTGCCAACCTGGCGCGCCCGCCTGCGGGTGGGGATCGCGATCAGATCAAAGCGGCTGCGGCCGGCCAATGCGACATCGCCGTGGCTAACACTTATTATCTCGGCGGGATGCTCACCAGCAAGAACGCCGCGGAGCGCCAGGCAGCCAAGAAGGTCGCCGTATACTGGCCAAACCAGCAGGGCCGCGGGACACACGTGAATGTCAGTGGTGCCGGCGTGACCAAAGCAGCCAAGCACCGCGCGCAAGCCGTGAGGCTGCTGGAATTTCTCACCGGCGAGGCTGCGCAGAAATGGTACGCCGAGGTGAACCACGAGTATCCGATACGCCCGGGTGTGCCCTGGAGCGCGACCGTGCTTGCCTGGGGCACATTCGAGGCCGATTCGGTAAACCTGGACAAGCTGGGAGAGCTCAACGCCGAGGCCGTCAAGCTCATGGACACGGCGGGCTGGAAGTAAGCGCGAGCCCCTCAACGTCCGGCCCCATGGCGGCACTGAGCTCGAATATCCTCGATTGATGCCGCGGTAAGGAATGAAACGCCTTCGCGCACTCGTACCCGAGCCGTGGGCACTCGCAACCCTGGCGACGGCACTGCTGCTCATGTTGCCCGTGCTGAGCGTCATGAGCTTCGTATTCCACCCCGCGGGGGAGGTCTGGCGTCATCTGGCACGTACCGTGCTGGCCGACTACGTCATCAACTCGCTCGCGCTCATGTGCGGTGTCGCAGTCGGAACGGTTGTCTTGGGTGTCAGCACCGCATGGCTGACGACATTGTGTCGGTTTCCGGGACGCAAGACCTTTGAGTGGATTCTGTTACTACCGCTCGCGATTCCGGCCTATATCATTGCCTACACCTATACCGGCATGCTCGATTTCGCTGGGCCCGTTCAGACCGCCTTGCGCGCATGGTTTGACTGGCAAAGCGGCGACTACTGGTTTCCGCAAATCCGGTCGCTTGGCGGCGCGATGTGCATGCTTTCGCTGGTGCTCTATCCGTATGTGTACTTGTTGGCGCGCGCCGCTTTTCTCGAGCAATCGGTGCGGGCTATCGATGTCAGTCGCGCCCTCGGCTGTAGTGCCTGGATGAGTTTCTTTCGTGTCTCGTTGCCGGCAGCGCGCCCGGCGATCGTCGCCGGCCTTTCGCTGGCACTGATGGAAACGCTGGCGGATTACGGGACGGTGCAATATTTCGGTGTTTCGACCTTTACCACCGGCATCTTTCGCACCTGGTTTGGCTTAGGAGACAGCGCCGCCGCCGCCCAACTTGCCGCGGTCATGATGTTATTCGTGTTTGCACTGATCATCATCGAACAGCGATCACGTCGGCGCGCGCGTTACTATCACATTGAGAGCCGGGCACGGCCGCTGCCGAGTTACAATTTGGGCGGCCTGCGCGGCGCTGCGGCTTTTGTCGTTTGTTTATTGCCGTTCGCGCTGGGATTTCTACTGCCGGCCGCGCAATTACTCTGGTGGTCGGTGCAGACGGCACCGGCAACCGTGGATCGAGGCTTCGTTCGGCTGGTGGTCAATACGCTCTCGCTGGCCGGAGGCACGGCGATGCTAGCGGTAGTCGTGTCGCTACTGATGGCTTATGGGCGGCGTCTGAGTGACAGCGTGGGCGCGACATTCGCCGTACGTCTGGCCAGCATGGGCTATGCAGTACCGGGGGTAGTCATCGCGATTGGCGTGATGCTGCCATTCACATGGGTCGACAACACCATCGATGCGTACGCGCGAGCACACTTCGGTGTTTCCACCGGACTGCTGTTGAGCGGGACCTTATTCATGCTCATTTTCGCCTACATGGTGCGCTTTCTTGCCGCAGCCCTGCAGACCGTCGAGGCCGGTCTCGGCAAGATCACGCGATCCATGGACGAGGTCGCCCGCTCTTTCGGCTATCGCCCGTTGACGGTCATCGGTCAAGTGCATGTGCCCATCATGCGCGCGAGCCTGCTCAGCGCGATCATTCTGGTCTTTGTCGATATCATGAAGGAATTGCCGGCGACGTTGATCTTGCGTCCCTTCGACTTCAATACGCTTGCCGTCAGGACTTACGAGCTGGCATCGGACGAGCGTCTGGCCGACGCATCGACCGCCGCCTTGGCGATCGTGCTGGTGGGGATCATACCCGTGCTGCTGCTGAGCCGTTCAATCGGGCGTTCGCGTCGCAGTGAGATCGGACCTGCGCCACTGCAAGAATCACTGCCCGCGGCGCCCTAACTTTTGTCCTCGTGTGCAGTTGCATGGGATCGCGGCTGCGCCGCTTGGCTTAGGCCGCACGGCTGAGCTATATTCCACGTTCGACGTTCCGTCCTGCGGGAGAGCCTCGAGCACTGAACCGACGTGGTTGAGTACGGTGCGGTGAGCGGGCGCCGAAGGCGCAACCGGCCCGGAAACGCACAGGCATCAGGACCGTAGCGACGTGTCGACTCTGGAGAGACCCAGCGACTGGCGCCGGCAATTAGGGCGGTCTGAGACGGCGTAGCCAAGCACCGGTCACGGGGCACCGAAGGGGCAATGCTCTCAGGTAAACGGACAGAGGGGCGACAGAAGCGTGTGTTCTGTCGCCCTATTTTTTTGGTGGTTCGGGGGGCGCGCCGCGAACGCCCAAGCTTAGCTGTTGGCGAGTGAACGACGCCTATCGCGGGGCCGGTTATCTTGACTACCGAGGGAGGGTGCGATGAGTTCGATCCCGGAGAATCTCAAGTACACGCGCAGCCACGAATGGGTGCGTCTGGAAGACGACGGCAGCGTGACGGTGGGCATTACCGACCACGCCCAAGAGCAGCTCGGCGATCTCGTATTCGTCGAGCTCCCGGAGGCCGGCGCTGAGGTGACGGCAGGCAAAGACTGCGCCGTCGTCGAGTCGGTGAAAGCCGCTTCCGATGTATACGCGCCGGTCGGCGGGACAGTGGTCGAGAGCAACAGCGCCCTGGCGGATGCCCCGGAGACGATCAACCAGTCTCCCTACGACAACGGCTGGATGTTCCGGCTCAAAACAGACGATACCGGACAGCTCGACAGCTTGCTCGATGCCGCCGCCTACGAAGCCATGCTCGAGTCCGAAGCCGACTGAGGAGGCCAACTCCGCGCACCGCGAAACCATGCCTTTTGTTCCACACACCCAAGCCGAGATCGAAGCGATGCTAAAGGCTGTCGGCGTCGACAGCATCGATGCGCTGTTTGATGAGATTCCACCGGCGCTGCGCCACGGCGAGCTGGGCAATATTGCGCCTGGCCGTAGCGAGATGGAAGTGGCGCGGTTAATGCGTGCGCGCGCCGAGCAAGACGGTCACTACGTCAATTTCATCGGCGCCGGCGCCTACGAGCACCACATCCCGGCCGCCGTGTGGGAGATCGTGACACGC
This sequence comes from uncultured Nitrospiraceae bacterium, assembly GCA_964347935.1. Lineage (GTDB taxonomy): Bacteria > Pseudomonadota > Gammaproteobacteria > Acidiferrobacterales > SPGG2 > SZUA-472. Next base: position 7,139 of record CAYGAS010000130.1, read on the forward strand.
GGCGAGTTCTACAGCGCATACACGCCCTACCAGGCCGAGGCCAGCCAGGGCACATTGCAGGTGCTCTATGAGTTTCAGTCGATGATGGCGAGCCTGACGGGTATGGATGTGTCCAATGCCTCGCTGTACGAGGGGGCATCGGCGCTCGCGGAAGCGGTGTTGATGGCCGTACGCGCGCACAAGAAGGCACGGCGCGTACTGCTCCCGGATACGGTCCACCCGATCTACCGTCAGGTGGTGCACAGTATCGTCGAGAATCAGCACATAGAGTTAGTGCCGGTATCTTTTGACAGCGCCGGCGGACATACCCTCGTCGACGCCTTGAGGCCGCACCAAGGCGAAGACTATGCGGCGCTCGTGATTCCGCAGCCCAATTTCTTCGGCGTGCTCGAGGAGGTGGACGCGCTCACCGATTGGGCACACCGGCAGGGCGCGCTTGTGATCGCAGTGGTCAATCCGGTCGCGCTGGCCTTGCTCAAACCACCGGGGGAGTGGGGCGCACGCGGCGCGGACATCGCCGTCGGTGAGGGACAACCTCTCGGTGCGCCGCTTGCTTCGGGCGGACCCTACTTCGGCTTCATGTGCTGCAAGCAGGCACACGTGCGGCAAATGCCCGGGCGCATCGTCGGACGTACCGTCGACGCAGACGGCAAGCCCGGTTTCACCCTGACCTTACAGGCGCGCGAGCAACACATCCGTCGCTCGAAGGCGACTTCGAACATTTGCACGAACCAGGGTTTATTGGCCACGGCCGCGACTGTGCACATGGCCTTGCTGGGACCGGAGGGGCTCGAGCGCGTGGCGGCCCAATGCCACGCAAACACGCGGACGTTGGTCGAACGGCTGAGTGCCATTCCTGGCGTGGCGCGCGTCTTCGACCGGCCCATTTTCCACGAGGCGGCGCTGCGCCTGAGCCTGCCCGTGGAGCAGGTCCTGCGGGGCCTCGAGGCGCAGGGCATTCTGGGTGGCTACAATCTCGCCCCGCACTATCCGGCGCTCGGCGAGGCTATGCTGGTGTGCGCCACCGAGACGCGCACCGCCGACGATATCGAGAATTACGCCTTACATCTGGAGCGTATTCTCAGTAAGCGCAAGCTCGATCACGCCGGCGCAACCAAGGCGGGCCCGCAAAAGTGATTAAATGTTGAGTAGCGCTTTAATTTGTGTCGCCTGCGGCGACGATTTACTAGGGGGGTCTCGCCCCGCGCTCGCCTCAGGGAGTCCGCGGAAGGGCCGTCCCTGCCGCGGACGCGCGGGATCCCTCGCGCGCCCCTTCGGGCCCGCGCTTCGGCTTCACGCGGGACCCCGCTTGACCAAGGGGCAACAAAAGCAAACAGATTCCGCACATGTTGATCTTTGAGCTATCAGAACCAGGTCGGCGAAATGCCTCGCAGGCCCCGCGCGAGCGCGGCGATGTGAGCGACATTCCCCCCGAGTTTCGGCGCCAGCGCGCGCCGCTGCTGCCGCAGGTCTCGGAGCTGCAGGCAGTGCGCCACTACACCGGGCTTTCGCAAAAGAACTTTTCCATTGATACGCAGTTCTATCCGCTAGGTTCCTGCACCATGAAGTACAACCCGCGCGCATGTAACCGCCTGGCGATGCTCCCGCAGTTCCTTGAACGCCATCCATACGCGGCGCAGACCACGGGTCAGGGCTTTCTAACGTGCCTGTACGAGCTGCAGGAGATCCTCAAAGAAGTGACCGGCATGGCAGCGGTGTCGCTGACACCGCTGGCCGGCGCGCAGGGTGAATTTACGGGTGTCGCCATGATACGCGCCTACCATGATGCGCACGGTGACAGTGCGCGCAGCGAGATCCTGGTGCCAGATGCCGCACACGGGACCAACCCGGCGACGGCGACGATGTGTGGTTACGCGGTGCGCGAGATTCCGACCGCCGCCGACGGCGACGTCGACCTTGCGGCCCTGAAGCAGGCTGTGGGGCCGCAGACCGCCGGCCTGATGTTGACGAACCCATCCACGCTCGGCGTGTTCGAGCGGCACATTAGCGAGATCGCCGACGTCGTACACGCGGCCGGCGGCCTGCTGTACTACGATGGCGCCAACCTGAACGCGATACTGGGCAAGGTCAAGCCCGGCGATATGGGTTTCGATGTCATTCATGTGAATCTGCATAAGACCTTCTCCACGCCGCACGGCGGTGGCGGTCCCGGCGCCGGCCCTGTTGGCGCAAATGAAAAGTTGCGCCCGTTCCTGCCGGTACCGATAGTCGGTAAACGAGGCGAGGAATACCGCTGGATCAGTGAGAAAGAGCTGCCACAGTCGATCGGTCGTTTGTCTGCGTTTATGGGCAATGCCGGCGTCCTGTTGCGTGCCTATGTGTACGCGCGTCTGCTCGGGCGCGAAGGCATGGAGCGCGTGGCGGAGTTTTCGACGCTCAATGCGAACTATATGGCGGCCGAGCTGCGCAGGAACGGTTTCGATCTTGCCTACCCGAAGCGGCGCGCTTCCCACGAGTTTTGTGTGACGCTCAAGAAGCTGAAAGATGAGACCGGCATCAGCGCCATGGACGTCGCCAAGAATCTACTCGACAGGGGGTATCATGCGCCAACGACCTATTTTCCTTTGTTGGTTCCGGAGTGTTTCCTGATCGAGCCGACCGAGACGGAGTCCAAAAGCGAGCTCGATGGCTTTGTTGCGGCGATGAAGGAGATCTCGCAAGCGGCGCGCACCGAACCAGCGCGCGTCAAGGGTGCGCCCTACACCACGCCCGTAAGACGGCTAGATGACGTAAAAGCCGCGCGCGAACTCGACCTGGTCTGGAAGCCGACGGGCTAGACATCGTGCCAGCGCGCTGTGGCCGTGTGGCCGCATCGACAGCCATGAGCCATCCGTTCAAAGGGATTACCGACCTCACCCGCATCGTCCGGGCAGCCGGCTACTCGCTCGGCGGTCTCAAGGCGGCCATTATGCGCGAGGCCGCGTTTCGCCAGGAGCTTGCACTATTTGTGGTCCTGGCACCGCTGGCCCTGTGGTTGGGACACGACGGTGTGGAAAGGGCACTGCTGCTCGCCAGTCTGGTGCTGGTCCTAATCGTGGAATTGCTTAACTCGGCGGTCGAGACGCTGGTGAATCGTATCGGCACCGAGCACCACGAGCTCTCCGGCATCGCCAAAGACATCGGCTCCGCTGCAGTGTTCATCGCTCTGGTCCAAGTGCCAGTGGTGTGGGCGCTGATATTGATTCCCGGCTATTTCCGCAGCTAGGACGCCTCAGCTACGTGCTGCTCGCCACCGCGACCGGGGCTTCATTGCTTTTGAGTGCCGCATCGAGGCGCCCGAGATCGGTAATGGGCGCATCGCAGCTGTGCCCCGTGCACACGTAGGCGGTAACCTGGCCGCCGGGTTTGCGTTCGCCGAGGATCGACGGGAGTCCCTCGACATCGAGGGGGATGGCGTAGGTCTGGCGGCGCGGCGCATAAGATTGCTGACAGCGTTCGACCCACGGGCGCAGGGCCTCGGGTGCGCCACGCAGCACGATCGTTTGTGTCGGGAATAGATACTCTTCCATCGCTGACAGCAGCGTACCGTGCGCCGAAGGTGCATGGGTAATCGATGCGTGCAGGGCCTTCAGCGTGCGCTCCGCGGCATCGAGGTACCGCGGCTCGCCGAGCAAATGACCGAGCCGCAACAAGCTGAACGCGGCCACGCCATTGCCTGAAGGCACTGCATCGTCATAGGTCGGGATCGGTCGATAGATCAGTTTTTCATGATCGTCCGACGTCAGGTAAAACCCGCCGAGTTCCTTGTTCTCGAAGTGGGCCAGCACCGCATCGGCCAGCCTTAGCGCCAGCTCGAGGTCTGTCGTGCGCCAGCGCGCCTGTAGCAACTCGAGTAACCCGTCCAACACAAAAACGTAATCATCGAGATAGGCGTTGAGATGTGCGCGGTCGTCCTTGCTCGTGGCCAACAAGCGCCCGTCACGCCAAAGCTTGGCGCGCACAAAATCGAGTGCCTGTTCGGCGGAGCGCACAAACTCGCTGCGCCCGAGTAGGCGCCCCGTTCTCGCCATGCCTCGGATCATCAGGCCGTTCCACGACGTCAATATTTTTTCATCGCGTCCGGGGCGCACACGCTGCTCGCGAACGCGCAGCAGCTTGGCGTGGGCACTTTCGAGCAAGTCCCCCACGCGGGGCAGGTCTAGTTCCAATCCCTGGGCAATTTCCGGTGTTTCCATGCGCACATTCAGGTGCCACTTACCCTCGAAGTTACCCGCCCCTTTGAGCCCATAGCGTGCTTCCACGACTGACCACTCCTCGGGGCTCAAGCATTGTTGCAGCTCATCCGTCGTCCAGACGTAATACTTTCCTTCCTCGCCTTCCGAGTCCGCGTCCAGCGTCGAGTAATAACCACCGTCAGTTGCCTGCATCTCGCGCACGACCCAGCTCGCCGTATCGCAGGCGATGCGGGCAAACGCCGGCTCACCGGTGGCAATCGCGGCATCGCTGTACAACCACAACAGCTGGGCGTTGTCGTACAGCATTTTTTCGAAGTGGGGAATCATCCATGCTTGATCGACGGCATAGCGACAGAACCCGCCGCCCAACTGATCGTAAATACCGCCAGCTGCCATCGCCCGCAGCGTGTGGGCCACCATATGGAGCGCGAGACCGTCGGCATCGTTGCCGATCACGCTCTGCGCCCAATAGCGCAGGCAACGTTCGATCGATGGTGGGTGCGGAAACTTGGGTGCCGATCCGAAACCGCCGTAACGCGGGTCGAACTGCTGCTTGAGCTCACTGTAGGCGATGTTCAGTACGCCGGGCGTGATGTCCACCCCTTGGGCCGGCGCTTGTGGTTGGATACGCGTGAAGACATCAGCCAGCGACTCGCTTTGTTGATCGAGAGCGTCGCGCTGCTCACGATAGAACGTCTCCACGCGCTGCATAACGTCGACGAAGCCGGGCAAACCGTGTCTCGGTTCTTTCGGGAAATAGGTGCCGCCGAAGAACGGCATAAGATCGTCAGGCTTTAGGAACATGGTCAATGGCCAACCGCCACTACGTTGGACCAGAATTTGGTGCGCGGTCTGGTAGATCTTGTCCAGATCGGGACGTTCCTCACGATCCACCTTGATGCAGACGAATTTCTCATTCATCACACCGGCCACGCTTTCATCCTCGAAGGACTCGCGTTCCATGACGTGACACCAGTGACAAGCGGAGTAACCGATCGAAAGGAGGATCGGTTTGTTCTGCTGCCGCGCCTGCGTCAGCGCTTCTTCGCCCCATGGGTACCAGTCCACGGGGTTACGGGCGTGTTGCAACAAATAGGGGCTGGTTTCGTTGATGAGGCGGTTGCTGTGCGGCTCGGTGGACATGGGCGGCAGTGCGGACGGGACGATCCGTGACTATAGCGGATCAACGCGCCTTTGTCGTACCGTGCTCGACCGCATCGTTTCAGGGGAATTTGTGCCTCGGCTCGCCGTCCCTACGGCCCGGTCCGCACGCAGTGCAGGCCGGGGTCCGGCCTACTATCCTTAGTGAGGTAGTTCGGGCACCGCCCGTAGCAGCAGCCTAAACGAGCACTCACGTCCATGTCGAATCCACTGTCATTCTTGTGGGGCAGCAAAGGTCCCAGAGCCCGAGGCAAAGGCAAAAAGGGTAAGTCGGGGCAGCGCCATCGCGCCAACCAGACCAGCGAGATTCAGGCCATGGAGAAACTGGTTGTCGAAGAGATCGAGGTGGCTGATGTCGGGGCGCCTCGCCTCGCCACTGCGGCACCGTCGAAAAGGCGGCGGCGGCCTTTGCGCTCACCGGCGTTCCGAGCGGCTTTTACCTGGTCAGGCTTATGGCTGCTGGCCGTGCTAGCCGCGCTCTTTGCGCGCTCCCCTTGGCCCCTGGACGAAACCCGCACGCTGGCGATTGCCTGGGAGATGTGGTCGAGCGGGGGTGCACCCGTGCCCCGCCTGAATGGGGCCAGCTACACCGACCAGGCGCCGCTGCTGTTTTGGCTGATCAACCTGGGTTGGCGGCTTTTCGGTGTCAACGAGTGGTGGCCCAGAGTCCTGCCCGCCTTATTCGGCTTGACAAGCATGTTTCTCGCTAGCCGGCTCGCCACTCGCTTGTGGCCGGATCAAATAAGTGTCTCGCGCTATGTCCCCGTGCTCCTAATGGGCGTCGTGTTCTGGGTGTTTTACCTCACGTTGTCATTAGCCGACATGTTGACGGTCTGCTTCACGCTGTTGGCGATGATCGGTGTTGTCGGGATGTGGCGATACCAGCGGCACCCAGGCTGGCTGTTACTCGGTTCGAGTCTGGGACTGGGCGTGTTGGCGAGCGGGATTGGGATACTGATTTATATTATGCCCGCCGCGCTGTTGCTGCCGTTTTGGGCGAGTGCTGATACCAGGCCGCAAGCAGGCAGATGGTATGCAGACGTACTTAGGGCAGTATTGTTGGCGCTTGTCATCGTCGCGCTGTCGATGTTCGTAGTCGTCAATCAAGGCGCGAGCGGCTACACGTCGGAAGATATGATGTCACTGTTTTTGGGGCCGCTGCCAGCAGCGCCGCTCGATCTGTTTTCCTCGACGCGACCGTGGTGGTGGTACTTGGCGGCGTTACCGGTGGTGCTGCTGCCGTGGTCGATTTTTCCGCTGGTGTGGATGCGGTTTTGGCATATCCGCCGCGAGCAGACTAACCCGGGTCTTGCCTTTTGCCTGTTTTGGGCGTGGCCGGCCATCATCGTGCTCTCGGCGCTCGGCGTGAAGCAACCGCAGTTTCTGTTGCCCGTGATACCGGCATTCGCATTGGGGATGGCTTATCTATTGCTTGCGGACAAACTCACCTACGTCAGGGGTGACAGCGTTTTCTCCAGTATGGCCTTTCCGATCATCGTGCTCGGCGGGGCCTTGGCGGCGGTCCCTGGCCTGCCGCGGGTTGAGGCCTTACCGGACCTGCTGTGGGAGCCACGCACCGTCTTCATCGGGTTGGCCATTGCAGCCGTGGGCATCCTGCTCGCCTGGCTCCCACTGGCGGAGATGCGCCAACGTATTACCAACATCGCCGTCGGTGGCGTGGGGCTACTGGTGATCGCTTTGCTCGCGATTGGTTCACAGTTCGACAGGTTCTACGGTATCGATCAGATCGCCAGCCATATTGCCGCCGCCGCGCGACAAGAGCGAGCGATTGCTCACGTCGGTGCTTATGCAGGGCAGTTTCAATTCGCCGGACGACTCACCACTGCACTTACGGTTCTCGCCGTGACCGATATTCCCGCGTGGTGCGCCGAGCATCCGAGCGGGCTGGTCATTACTTATACTGACGTTTGGCAACCGCGCGCGGCGACGGAAACGCGCCCGGTGTTGGAGGCGCCCTTCCGGGATCAGCGCGTGCGAATCTGGGACGCAGGCACTATCATCGCAGGTGGGTTCTAGGCTTCCGGAGCCGGGCAACGGCGCGGCGTGAGTCGCAGCCCTGAGTGCCGGTCAGTACGAGCAAAGAATGTTAAAAGCACCCGATTTCGATCCTGTCGCCATCAAGATCGGCCCGCTCGGTATCCACTGGTACGGGCTGATGTATATCGTCGGTTTTATCGCCGGCTGGTGGCTCGGCACGTATCGTGCAGGCCGCCCGGACTCGGGATGGCGCAAGCAGGAAATCTCCGATCTGCTGGTCTACGTCGCTTTCGGGATCGTTATCGGCGGGCGCCTCGGCTATGTGCTGTTCTATAACCCCGGCCACTATTTTGCACATCCGCTGGAGGTGCTTCAGATCTGGAAGGGCGGCATGTCCTTCCATGGCGGGTTGATCGGGGTGATTCTCGCCATGGTGCTGTACGCGCGCGCGACCGAGCGGCCACTGTTGACGGTGACTGATTTTATCGCTCCGCTCGTGCCGATTGGCTTGGGCACCGGGCGTATCGGTAACTTCATCAATCACGAGCTCTGGGGTCGCGTGACCGACGTTCCCTGGGGCATGCTCTTTCGCGGTGCCGGCCCTGCGCCGCGCCATCCCTCGCAGCTCTACGAGTTTGCGCTTGAGGGCGTCGTGCTGTTTACGATTTTGTGGGTTTACTCGGCGAAGCCGCGCGGCACCGGTGCGGTATCCGGCTTGTTCCTGTTCTGCTACGGTCTATTTCGATTTCTCATCGAGTTCGTACGCGAACCCGATGCACACCTGGGTTATCTTGCGTTCGGGTGGCTGACCATGGGTCACGTCTTGAGCCTGCCCATGATATTCTTGGGGTTGGGCTTCCTTTGGTGGGCATACCGGACGCGTTCCGCCTAACACCAAGTGTCCTTGCTGCTGGTAGAGTAAGATCCACCGCGACCTGTTCGCAATTGTCTATACTTGCCCCATGTTCAATCTGAGCGCGGCTCGCACGGCGATTGTACTCATGGCACTGCTGGGGCAGGCACGGACCGCCCTGCCGGCAGCTCTCGCGAGCGCCGATGTGGAGCGGCCGCGCAGCGATTATGCGGCCGCCCTGGCGGCGCTCGAGGGGGGAGAGCTCGACCGTTTTGAGCGTCTTTACGAAGGTCTCGCGGGCTATGTGCTGCAGCCCTATCTGCGCTACGCGTACCTCAGGGGGCGCTTGCACCAGGCATCAGCCGACGAGATTCGCGCTTTTCTCAATCAAGCCGAGTTTGCCCCCATCGGCGCACGGATGCGCGAACAGTGGCTGGCGCAGCTTGCGGAACGCGGTGACTGGGGCAGCTTCCTGCGTGAATATCGTGCCAGCGGGGACCCTGCATTGCGCTGTCTGCACTTGCACCACCTGCTCAATGCCGGCCGTGACGCGCAGGCGCTTGCAGCCGACATCGAGGAGCTCTGGCTCAGCGACGAACGCCTGCCATCAGAGTGCAATCCGCTTTTCAGCAAATGGCGCAGTGCCGGCTACCTCAGCGATGAGCTGGTGTGGAAGCGTATCGAGCGCCTAATGGCGCAGGCGCGCGTGAGCTTGGCCGGTGAGATAGCGAACCACTATCTCGACAGCGAGCAGCGCACTTGGGTCAAGCGTTGGCAGGACATGCATCGACAGCCGGTGCGCGAGTTGACACAACTGCACTTCCCCGTGGACGACGCCCGCGCGAGAACGATCGTCAAACACGGCGTCGTGCGCCTCGGCTATCGTGATCCCGACGCCGCAATGGCGCAGTGGCAGCAGCTGCAGGAGCGTTATGCCACCTTGGCCAGCGATGATAGTGAACTGCGTAGCAAGCTAGCCGCCTTGGCGACCCAACGGCATATGCCGATCGCCGCTGCCTGGTTCGCGGCCATGCCGGTTAGTAGCTGGACCAGCGAGTCGCGCTTGTGGGCGCTGCGCGCGGCATTGTTCAACGGGGATTGGGCCTTAGGCCGGCGTATCGTAGCCAGTCTCGGCAAAGACGAACAGACCGACCGTTTCTGGTGGTACTGGACTGCCCGCATCATGGAAGCGAGCGGGGAGCCCGCGAAGGCGCGTTACCTCTATGTGCTGTTGGCCGCGGACAGAAACTACTACAGCTTTCTGGCGGCGGACAGGCTCGAGTCCGGTTACATCATGCAACACGATCCCGTAAGGACGGACGCCGCGGCGCGCGAGTCGATCATGGCGCTGCCCGGGATTCAGGCAGCGCAAGAGCTTTACTTACTCGGCGACACGGCGGCTGCGCGTCGGCAGTGGGACTGGAGCACTGCAAAGATGAGTCAGCAGGATCTCTATGCCGCGGCGCTGGTGGCCGGCGATTGGGGTTGGCATGATCGTGCGATCGTGACGTTGAGCAAAAGCGGCCATCTAAATGATCTCGATTTGCGCTTTCCACTCGTGTATCGCGAGATCGTCGAAGATTCTGCATCGGTGAATGGTCTCGATGTCAGCTGGATCTACGGTGTCATGCGCCAGGAAAGTGCGTTTGTCGTCGATGCACGCTCTTCGGCCGGGGCGCTCGGGTTAATGCAGCTCATGCCACGGGTAGGGCGGGTTACTGCCAAGCGCTTGAAGCTCAAGGTGAGAAGTGAGCATGCGATCCTGCAGGTGGAGAATAACTTGCGCCTGGGCACGGCGTTTCTTAAGAATCTGCTCAAGCGCCACGGCGGACATCAGCTGTTAGCGACGGCGGCATACAACGCCGGACCGAGCCGCGTGAAATCCTGGCGACCGCAGGAAACTGCGGTGGATGCTGACATCTGGGTTGAGACCATTCCCTACGAGGAAACTCGGGATTACGTCAAGAACGTCATGGCCTACACCGTAGTTTACGATCACCGCTTGCAGCGTGAGCCGGTTCGCCTATGTCGGCGTATGCCACCGGTCGGACCGGCGGGTGGCGAAGCCGTCGTCAAAATGGATTGTCCAGGGTCGGCACCACGCGAGCGCGCCGCCGGGCCTATAGCTACACCGAACTCCTAAGTCGCCGCAACCGGCGCACGCTTGACTTGCGCCCGGGCGGTTTGTACAAAGCAGCTTCGCGTCAGTGTGCGCTGGCGTCGTGATCCCTCTACACGCGACGTGTCTATCATGAAGCTAAAGATTTGCCTATTGGGTGGAACCGGTTTTGTCGGGCGTAGCCTGGCACGACGGCTCGTCGGCTTGGGACACGAAGTGCGCGTGATCACCCGTCGCCGGGAGCGCAAGAAACGCAGTTTGCTCGTGTTGCCGACGTTACAGATGGTTGAAGGTGACGTGCAGAATGCGGCGCTGCTTCGTCAGCATTTCGAGGGCATGGACGCAGTGATCAACGTGATCGGCATCCTGAACGAGCGTGGTCGCAAAGGAAAAGGGTTTGAGCGCGTACACGTCGAGCTTCCGCGTAAGGTGGTCAACGTCTGTCGCGAGGTCGGCGTGCGCCGTTTGTTACACATGAGTGCGCTGCACGCAGCGGCCGATGCTCCGAGCCATTATTTGCGTACCAAGGCCCGCGGTGAGGAAGTCGTGCACAGCGTAGAGCACACGGCGTTTCACGTAACGAGCTTTAGGCCTTCCGTCATCTTCGGTCCGCAGGACAGCTTTATCAATCGCTTCGCCCAGTTGTTGCGTGTGTCGCCGATGTTTTTTCCGCTGGCCTGCCCGAACTCGCGGTTTCAACCGGTGTACATTGAGGATGTGGTCAGCGCCTTTGTCCAATCGCTTGATGATCACCACACCTTCGGTCAGCGCTACGATCTTTGTGGCCCTAAGGTGTACACGCTGCAAGAGCTCGTAAGCTATGTCGCCGCGCAGATAGGCGTACGGCGGAAAATCATTGGCCTCAATGATCGCTTATCGAAGCTGCAGGCCGCGTGTTTCGAGTTCGTCCCCGGCAAGCCGTTTTCGCTTGATAACTATGGCTCGCTGCAAGTGGACAGTGTGTGCGAAAAGGGCTTTCCGCCGATCTTCGGCATCGAACCGAGCACGCTTGAGAGCGTGGTCCCGACTTATCTCCTGCGGCGACTTGCACGCAGCGATCGCTACTCTAGCTGGCGTCAGCTCGCCAGGCGCCAGTAACAAACATCTGCGCTATTTCGCTTGGTCGACCTTGGCGTGCCGCAGCGCGCGCAGCCGCGCCGCGCGCTCAGACTTTGGCAGTTGGCCGAGCGCCTCGGCCGCTTCGTAGAACGCACCCAGGTCGCTGCCCTGCATCGCCAGTAGCGCCTGCAAGTGGGGAACATACTGGTTGTACAAACCGATCGGGACGAGATGTGCGTTGTTCAGATCCTGAGCAAACCAGGCGTCGTAGCCGTCGTAGCCGTCCCATTGCACTCGGAGTTCTTGATAGCTCCGACGCAGCTCGCCTAATAAGGCAAGCTTCGCCGCACGCTTCGCGTCCACCGGTTCGTCGGATGCGTACGTTTTCTCGAGTCGCTGACGAAACTGCATGATTAGCTCGATGAACTGCCGCCGCCGCTGCTTGATGACTTCGTACTTATGAAAATCGGCTTCCGAGCCGCTATGCGCAAGCCAACGTCTGACCCCTTCGCGTTCGACGGTCATGGCAAAGGACTCATTGAACTCGGTGTCGTCGCGCACGTACAAGCGTTGATGCGCCAGCTCGTGGAAAATCAGTCCAGCGACCTCCATATCGGAGCTACGCAACATCGTGTTCAGCACCGGATCGTGAAACCAGCCGAGCGTCGAATAGGCCGCAATGCCGGCCACATAGACGTCGTGGCCTTGCGCGCTCAGCTTGGCCGCGAACTTGGCTGCGCCATCGGGCGAGAAGTAGCCGCGGTAGTTCAGACAGCCGACGAACATGAAGCACCACTGCAGCGGCTCGAGCGATAGCTCGGGTGCGGCAAACACGTTCCACACGACATAGGGCCGCTTTAGGTCGACGTAGGTGCGGTAGCTCTTGTTGTCGGGCAGAGCCAGCTCGTCGCTGGCGAAGGTGCGCGCGGCGAGGACCAGTTGCAGTCGCGAACGCAGCTGCGGATCGGTTGCGGGATCAGCGACTAAAGTCTCGATCGGCTGGCGCTTGGACAGGATCGACAACTGACCACTGATTGCCTGCGAATAGTAGCCGACCTTGGTGCAGGCCGTTGTTGCGACGCCAAGCGATAGGATCAACAGGCACGACGCAAACGATCTTACGATACTCATTTATGCCTTCGGCCCAGCTTTCATGCGTTCAGGTCTCACTGCTCAGGTTTTTTTAGGCTTTTCTCCTTGCGCCCTGGGCCCGTCGGGATTTTCACTTGGCTTGCGCACTATGCCACATTAGCATGTGAGCATGCAGATTTATCTAGTCGGCGGTGCGGTGCGTGACAAGTTGCTCGGCCTCGAGGTAAAGGACCGTGACTATGTAGTGGTCGGCGCCACGCCCGAGCAGATGGTTGCCCAAGGCTATAGGCCCGTCGGCGCGGATTTTCCGGTTTTTCTGCATCCCCGCACGAAGGAGGAATACGCGCTTGCGCGCACCGAGCGCAAGAGCGGTCGTGGCTACAAGGGCTTCACCGTCTACGCCGCTGCCGATGTCACCTTGGAAGATGATCTGCGCCGCCGCGACTTGACCATCAATGCGATGGCCGAAAGCGAGGCCGGCACCCTGATCGATCCCTTCGGGGGTGCCGACGATTTGCGAAATGGCATTCTTCGTCACGTCTCCCCGGCATTCGCTGAGGATCCAGTGCGGGTGCTGCGCGTGGCGCGCTTCGCCGCGCGTTATGCGCAACGAGGTTTCCGGGTGGCGGATTCGACGCTGGCATTGATGCGCCAGATGGTAGCGTCGGGCGAGGTCGACCATCTGGTGGCCGAACGCGTGTGGGCCGAGACCGAGGGTGCTTTGGCCGAGGCCGCGCCGCCGCGCTTTTTTGCGACGCTGCGCGACTGTGGTGCCCTGGCACGCGTGTTTCCTGAGATTGACGCGCTCTTCGGTGTCCCGCAGCCGCCGCAGTATCACCCGGAGGTCGATACCGGTCTGCACACCATGATGGTGCTGAGCCAGGCGACGCGCCTGTCGAGCGACACGCGCGTGCGCTTCGCCGCTCTCTTGCATGATCTCGGCAAAGGCCAGACACCGGCGGCCGAGTGGCCAAAGCATCAGGGCCATGAGGAGCGGGGTGTGGAGCTCGTCAACGACTTTTGCCGGCGCCTGCGCGTGCCCAATGAGTATCGCGAGCTAGCCGTTATCGTCGCGCGCTACCATTTGCACTGCCACCGCGCTACCGAGTTGCGTGCGGCCACGATCTTAAGCATGCTCGAAGCAATCGATGCCTTTCGCCGTCCGGAACGCTTTGAGCCTTTCCTGCTGGCGTGCGAAGCCGACATGCGCGGACGCACTGGCTGGGAAGATAGGCCTTATCCGCAGGGTGATGTGCTGCGACGTGCCTTCGAGGCGGCGCATGCGATCGATACCGCCGCTATCGCTGCCGCACATGAGGGCCTCGATGGCGCTGCCATAGGCAAGCGCATTCACGATGCTCGCGTGGCGGCGATTAAGCAGGTTTTGTAAAACGTCGCCTGCGGCGAAGGGTTCACCCTTCGCCGCTCGGCTCGACGAAAGGCACAAAAACTCCAACACCTAATGCTTCAAGCCTCACGGACGCACCTGTGTGCGCACGAAATCTATAAACGTCCGCGGCGGTCCTGAAGGCTGAAGCCTTGAAGGGGAATGTCGATGTTGCGCCCGAGCGCAATCACTTTGTAAAGCTCACCCATCTCGGCCGGTGAGGTGAGGACGTTGACTTGTCGGGCGAGGTCCATATGTGCGCGGAGTGCTGTTGGATCGGACGCGCGCGCGAGCTCGTGCAGCCCATTGCCCAGCAGAAACGCCGCTTGTCCCGTGTAGCCTAGGACTGAGAGCCCGCCCTCGACGCCCGCCTCGGCGATGGCCGTGAAGTCCACGTGTGCCGTGATGTCCTGCAACCCGGTGAGAATCAAGGGATCATCGTGGGCACGCTGGCGGTAGTGGCACATGAGGGTGCCTTCGTTGCGCTGCGGGTGGTAGTACTCGGCGCGCGGGAAGCCATAATCGATCAGCAACAACACGCCCTGGCTTAGGTGCGCAGCCATGCTGCGCACCCACGCCTCGGCCTGCAAATTGATTTCGGATACATAAGGGATCGGCAGCGCCAGTACCTCGACGCGCTGGCGTACGATGTCGTTGGCGGGTTTCGCGCACCAGACAAAGTGGTTGCTTTCCCACGACACGTGCATTTGCGCTATTCCGCGCTGGCTCACCTTGAAGCGGTGCACCGGCATGGCGTCGAGCAACTCATTGGCGAAGATGATGCCCCTCAAACGCTCTTCGGGCAGACTCGCTAACCAGTGCACACGTTCGACCAGGTGGGGCAGCTCGCGTGCGATCAGCGTGCGTTGGCGTTGGCGCAGCTCGGCGCTCAGCTCGAGGATGAAATAGCGATCGGGGAGCGAATCGAGGGTCTCCAGTGCCCGCAACAGCTCGACGGCCAGCACCCCGCTTCCTGCACCGACCTCGATAACATCACCCTTATCGAGTTCATTCAGGATCTGCTGACATTGTCTCGCCAAGCAGCGCGCGAACAGGACCGAGAACTCGGCGGCGGTTACAAAGTCGCCGCTGGCACCGAACTTCTGAGCGCCGCCACGATAGTAACCGAGTCCGGGCGCGTAGAGCGCGAGCTCCATATAACGCGCAAAGTCGAGACTGCCGCCGCACGCTGCCATCTCCTCACGAATCAAGCCCGCCAGCGCCTCGCCCTGTGCCAGCTCGACCGGCGCGGGCGGTGGCAGACCCCCGGGTGCCGCCAAGCGGCCGCTGTCCCCGTATCTATTTGAATTGCTTGCCATCGGGATGGAGTCCGAACAACTAACGCGCTATGGTTTTAATATGACATCAGGCAAAGGAGTGTGATCATGCCCGATCAACCGCTTGCGGGCAAAGCGGCTTTGGTGACGGGCGCGGCGCGCCGCGTGGGCGCACGCATTGTGCGCGCATTGCATGCCGAAGGGATGAACGTCGCCGTGCATTATCATGCTTCGGAGGAGGCGGCGCATGCGCTGCAGGCGGAGCTGCAGGCCTCGCGCCCGGACTCGGTGTTACTGTTGCGCGGCGACCTTTTGAATGGGCCTAAGCTGCTGCAAAACCTCGTATACGAGACGACCGAGGCATTTGGGCGTCTCGATGTGTTGGTCAACAACGCCTCGTCCTTTTATCCCACGCCCGTCGCTGAGGCCACCGAAAAGCAGTGGAACGATTTGATGGGCACCAACTTGAAGGCACCGTTCTTTCTAGCGCAGGCAGCGGCCGTCCCGCTAAAGGCCAGCGGGGGCTGCATCATCAACATAACCGACGTCTATGCCGAGCGCCCGCTTAAGAATCACCCTATTTATTCTGCCGCCAAGGCTGGTCTGCTCATGCTCACGCGATCGCTGGCGCGCGAGCTCGGGCCCGCGGTGCGTGTGAATGCGATTTCACCGGGCCCTATCTTGTGGCCCGAGGACGGCGCCGATGAGGTGACCAAGCAACGGGTCATCTCACGCACGGCGCTGAAGCGCATGGGTAAGCCCGATGATATCGCCCGTACTGTGGTATTTTTGGTTCGCGACGCGGGCTATATCACCGGCCAGGTGATTGCGGTAGACGGCGGCCGCAGCATCGTCCTCTAGAAACTTCTAACGCAAAGACGCCAAGCCGCCAAGAATTGATCAAGTTCTAGTGCTAAAGACGAAAGCAAACTCAATAAGCTTTCCATCCTTCGGTCCGCAAACGGTGCATCCCTGCACCGCTCCTGCGTCTCTGCGTTGAGTGGTTTTGAACTCATAACCCGAAGTCGAAAGCCACCGGCCAAAGCTCTTGCTTGGGGTCCTTGAAGTTTTGCCACATCGATTTAAAGCTCTGACCTGTCTCGGGATGTTTGCGCTCCGGGGCGATCTCGGCCAGCGGCCACAACACGAAGGCGTGCTCGCCGATCTCCGGCCGCGGTACGTCGACCCCCCGCTCGTGGCTCACGAGGTCGCCGTAGAGGAGCAGGTCGATGTCCAGCGTGCGTGAATCAAAGGTCTTGTCGCTGCGTACACGCCCGCAGCTGCGTTCGATGTCGGTGAGCCGCGCGGCCACTTCAGTGAGCGGCTCGTCGGTGTCAAAACCCACGACCAGGTTGTAGAAGTTGTCCCCCTCAAACCCGAACGGCGGGCTTTCGTAGACACTAGAGACCGTGAGCGGGCGGTAATGGCTATCAAGCGCGCGCACGGCAATGGCGACATTCTTCTCCTTGTCGATGTTACTGCCTATGCTTACGAAAACACGCGGCATCGGCTTAGCTCGTGCATTTGCAAGTGCACGCGGCTATCTCTGTCCGCGCTCGATTACCACGCCCACATCGGCGGCATCTCGTACCGCCCCCTTCTTGTTGATGCAAACGCGTACCCACGGCACCGGGAACTCGCTTAGGATGATGGTGGCGATCTTCTCCGCCAACGCTTCCACCAGGCGAAACTCGGAATTGCCAACGAGCTCCTTGAGCCGTTTCGAGACGGTCTTGTAGTCGAGCGTGTCTTGGATGTGATCACTGGCCGCGGCCGCCTTCAGATCGAAGGCCATGTCGAGATCGATGTGCACCGTCTGTTTGATTCGGCGTTCCCATTCCCCTACACCGATGATGCAAGGGATTTTCAAATCGCGCAGGTAGATGATATCCATGGCAGTCTCGAGGGTCGCCCGGACTATAACGAAATTTCTGGGGGGTGTCTTGACGTTATGGTCACGAGAGCTTCCAATACCTCATGACCGCGTATTGGCACTATTTGCTTTTGCCGGCTGCGTATTTGTTGGGCTCGATCTCGAGCGCCATAGTGGTGACGCGGATCATGCGCCTAGAAGATCCTCGCAGTGTGGGCTCCCGAAACCCTGGCGCGACCAACGTCCTACGTTACGGAGGCAAGACCGCGGCAGCCCTGACCTTGTTCGGCGATCTGCTGAAGGGCGTCGTCGCTGTACTGGTTGCCCGCGCGTTTACGCCCGATCCAACCGTGCTCGCGCTCGCCGGGCTTTCCGCCTTTCTCGGCCATCTCTATCCCGTGTTTTTCGGTTTTCGCGGCGGCAAAGGCGTGGCGACGGGCTTTGGCGTATGGCTCGCGCTGAGCCCCTGGGTGGCGTTGGCCCTGGTCCTGACGTGGCTGCTCGTGGCGGCCGTGTTTCGCTACTCCTCGCTTGCCGCTCTCGTCGCCTCGGCCGCCGGCCCGGTGTACGTGTGGGCCTTGCTTGGCCACTGGCCCTACGTCGACCTCAGTTTCGTCATGGGCGCGTTCCTTATTTGGCGCCATCGCACGAACATCAAGAAACTGCTTGCCGGCGAAGAAGGGCGGATCGGAAAGGGCTAACTACGTGTCTCGCGTGCTGAGATGCACGTGGTAACCATCCGCACTCCCCGAGATGCGCACGATGTCGCCGGTGTGTGTTCGGTAATGGCCAGCAACTCGGTCGCGGAAGTACAGCTTGAGCGTCTCGTGGATCACACGGAAGGCGATTTCGTTCCAAGGGATCTCGGCTTGGTCAAATAGGTGCGCCTCGAGGGTCTCGTGACCCGGTGCGTAGTCGAGATCAAGCAGGCGCGCGCGGTAGAGCAGGTAAACCTGGTCGATATGTGGCAGGTTGAATAGCGTGCAAAGTCCCTGGATCTCGACTTTGGCGCCCGCTTCTTCCTGCGTCTCACGTATGGCTGCCTGCAGCGTAGTCTCGCCCTTCTCCATAAACCCGGCGGGCACTGTCCAGAGCCCATAGCGAGGTTCAATCGCGCGCCGACACAGCAGTATCTTGTCGTCCCATATGGGGATGCAACCGGCCACGATCTTCGGGTTCTGATAATGAATCGTCTCGCAGGTGTCGCAGATGTGGCGGGGCAGCGTATCGCCATCGGGGATACGCATGCTGAGCGCTGCACCACAGTTGCTGCAGAATTTCACGGGAGCTCAGCCGTTTCTCAGCGCGCTATGCTGTGCGAGGTGTGTGTTCTTCATGGTTATTAGAGCTTGGGCAAGCTATCGATCTCCCAGCGGGGATAGGCACCGAAGGCAAGCGCGTCACGTTGGCCGGCGGCTAAGCGTACGTAGCCCGTGTAGGCAATCATGGCGCCGTTATCGGTGGCGAACTCGAGGCGTGGGTAATACACTTTTGCGCCTTGTGCGTTTGCCATGTCAGCCATCCTTTCGCGCAGCAGTTGGTTGGCGCTCACGCCGCCCGCCACCACAAGACGCTGGTGCGCGGTCTCGTGCAAGGCGCGTTTGCACTTGATGACCAGCGTGTCCACGGCCGCTTCTTGGAAGGCATGAGCAATATCGGCAATCGCTTGCGGGGCGAGCTCCTTTCCGTCGACGCAATTGACGACTGCGGTCTTGAGCCCGCTGAAGCTGAAGTCCAGCCCCGGTTTGTCTGTCATGGGACGGGGAAAGTGATAGCGTCCGCGCTCACCGTTGCGCGCTAGGCGCGCAATCGCCGGCCCCCCGGGGTAGCCCAGGCCGAGCAGTTTGGCGGTCTTGTCGAAGGCCTCGCCGACCGCGTCATCGAGCGATTCTCCCAAGATCCGGTAGTCGCCGACCCTGCGCACATCGGCGAGTAGAGTGTGGCCGCCGGAGACCAGCAGCGCCAAGAAGGGGAACGCCGGCGGATCCGCCTCCAGCATCGGGGACAGCAGATGGCCTTCCATGTGGTGGACGCCCAATGCCGGCACACCCCAGGCGTAAGCCAGTGCCCGCCCGACGGCTGCGCCCACCAGCAGCGCCCCGACGAGGCCCGGGCCGGCCGTATAAGCCACCCCGTCCATGTCGGCCGGTTGCGTTTCGGCCTCCCACATGACCGCCCGGACTAGAGGCAGTAGCTTCTGGACGTGATCCCGCGAGGCCAGTTCGGGCACCACCCCGCCGTACTCGGCGTGGATGGGTGTTTGCGAGTAGAGCCGGTGGGCCAGCAGGCCACGGGTGTGGTCGTACACAGCCACGCCGGTGTCGTCGCAGGAGGTCTCAATTCCGAGGATGCGCATGGCCGGTATTCTGGAGTGGCGTACGGAGCCTCACAAGGGGCGGGTGTACAAAAACGGCTTAAGCCTATAGAATCCCGCGACTTTGCGGGGTGTGGCTGGAAAATACTGCTATATTACCGGGTCAGATTAAGGGAAAGGTGAACCAAGCGATATGCCATCCGTTCGGGTAAAGGAGAACGAACCTTTCGAGATCGCCTTGCGACGGTTTCGTCGCTCGTGTGAAAAAGCAGGGATTTTCGCCGAAATGCGGCGGCGAGAGTTCTACGAGAAGCCCACCGAGGTACGCAAACGCAAGGCCGCCGCCGCCCGTAAGCGGGAGCTGAAGAAGCTCTCCCGCATCGCCAACCGAACCACCCGCAAGTACTAGTGCCATTATCGTCGCGCTGTCGCCGCGGCTGCTCCGTCCATGCCCCTCAAGGAAAGGATCGCCGATGACATGAAACAGGCGCTACGCGCCCGCGACGAAGCGCGCTTGCGCGCTATTCGCATGCTACAGGCCGCGATCCAGCGCCAGGAGATCGACACGCGCACGACCCTCGATGACGGCGCCGTGTCCGCCACCGTGCAGAAGCTCATCAAGCAGAGCCAGGATGCCCTCGAGCAGTTCACCAAAGGCGGGCGTGACGACCTGGTGGCGAGGGAGAAGGCCGATATCGCTGTCTGGCAGGCTTATCTGCCCGAGCAGCTCGGCGATGAGACGCTTGCCCAGCTGGTGGCCGATGCCATCAGCGAGACCGGCGCGACGTCGATCAAGGACATGGGCAAGGTCATGGGGGCGCTCAAAGCCAAGGTCCAGGGGCGTGCCGATATGGCTAAGGTAAGCGCCGCCGTCAAGGCAAATCTCGGCAGCCCCTGATTGAACCCGCCCCTCGCCGTGCCGGCGGGCTGCGGACTCTGGATTCCTGCCTGCTAGAATACCCAGCCGTGCCTGGCCGGATTCCGCAAGCCTTTATCGACGAGCTTCTTACGCGTGCCGACATCGTCGACATTATCGACGCACGTGTGCCGTTGACCAAGGCGGGCAAGGACTACAAAGCCCGCTGTCCGTTTCACGATGAAAAAACCCCTTCGTTCACGGTCAGCGCCGACAAGCAGTTCTACCATTGTTTCGGTTGCGGTGCCCACGGTTCGGCGATCGGTTTTATCATGGCTTATGATCATTTGAACTTTCGCGAGGCGGTGGAAGAGCTTGCGGGCCGTGCGGGGCTGCCCTTACCTGAGGCGGCATCGGAGGCCGAAGCGCCACGAGAGGCCGGTGAGGAGCTGCGCGAAATGCTGTCTCAGGCCGCGCGCTTCTATCGGCAGCAGTTGCGGGCACATGCACAAGCAGAGCGCGCCATCGCTTATCTCAAGGGCCGCGGCGTGAGCGGCGAGATTGCCAAGCGCTTCGGACTCGGTTTTGCCCCGGAGGGCTGGGACCATCTGCTCTCGGCGCTCGCTCGCGACGAAGACAGCCGTAATGCTTTGCTACGCGCCGGACTTGTCGTCAAGAAGGCCAACGGCGGCTATTACGACCGCTTCCGCAACAGGGTGATGTTTCCGATCCACGATGGTCGCGGACGCATCGTCGGCTTTGGTGGGCGCGTGCTGGATGACGGCGAGCCCAAGTACCTTAACTCGCCCGAGACGCCGCTGTTTCACAAAGGCCGCGAGATGTACGGGCTGCACCTGGCGCGCGAGGCGATACGACGCGAGAGGCGTGTGTTGGTGGTGGAAGGATATATGGACGTCGTGGCGCTAGCGCAGTATGGCATCGAGTTCGCGGTGGCGACGCTGGGTACGGCAACAACCCGCGACCATCTGCATACCCTTTTCCGCTTCACGCCCGATGTCATCTTCTGTTTCGACGGCGATCGGGCGGGTCGCACCGCTGCCTGGCGGGCACTGGAGAACGCTCTGCCAGTGATGCAGGACGGCCGGCAGCTGAGCTTCCTGTTCT
>CAYGAS010000131.1:0-11298 GCA_964347935.1 uncultured Nitrospiraceae bacterium
GTCCGCTGCTATACCTAGTTGAGCTAACGGCCCGCAATCGTGATCACAACCTAGGGTGAGCGATGGGACTCGAACCCACGGCCTTCGGGGCCACAACCCGATGCTCTAACCACCTGAGCTACGCTCACCGTAACTCAAGCCGGGCATTATACTCGTGTTCGCCATGTTCTCTCCACAATGCCCAGCAAATCTGGCGCGCCCGACAGGACTCGAACCTGTAGCCTACGGCTTAGCATACCACTACAGTTTTCACTGCCTCCCGGCTGTGCAGGCCATGAGAGTTTGTGGTCTGGACTATATCTTCGTCATCGCAGACGGGGCACGTATAGTCTCTACGGATCCCGGCGACGCTATAGGGCGCCACCGCCGGTTTCCTCGGTATTCCCATCGCCCTCACGCGTTAAGGGTCCACCGATACAGTGCCCTGCACTCCGCAAGTTCCTGTTCCCTGCGAAGGCTCCTGGTTTTTGCAACTCGCCGATTGCAAGCTTGAAGGCCGTTGCTCTATCCGATTGAGCTACGGGCGCGGTTTATAGCTTTAGAAAAACTCTGTATACGTTGCCCTCTCGAAAAGCGGCAAACGCGGTTCTCGCGTTTGCACGTACGCCTTGGCTATACAGCACAGTCTCGCAACGCCGATCCAAATTCTGCGTCACTCCCGTGACCGAGAAATGGTGGCACATCCGCATGCCGAGCGAAACCCACCCTCATCAGGCGCGGCAAGACTTGGAACAGCAGAGATTGAGTTTGGTCGGGGTAGAGGGATTTGAACCCCCGACACCCTGCTCCCAAAGCAGGTGCGCTACCAGGCTGCGCCATACCCCGATGCCGGCGATACATGCAAACTATTGAAATATAAGTGTGATTTATTGCACCGTCAATGCCTGGCCCACCCAGCGCCCGCGCGCGGCCTCGACACGGCGTGCGTCCCGCACGCACGCGCAGTAAGGCTCAGGAAGTCAGGCGGAATAACGCCAGAGATCAGACTGCATGGAAACATCAAGGTGTATGGTAAGCTCTGCCCGCGCGACGGATGATCCCGATTCACGACGACAATCCGACTTCGAAGCCACCGTATGTCACGGTTGCCCTGCTCGTCGCATGCTCGCTGATTTTTCTTTGGCAGGTGGCGCATGACCCACGGGGTCAACAGGCCATCGCCTTTGCCTTGGGCGTGGTGCCCGCGGTGCTCTTCGGCCAACGCGAGCTACCGCCCGACCTTTACCTGGTGCCCGCCAGCGTCACCGTCTTAACGTCGATGTTCCTGCATGGCGGTTGGATGCATCTTATCGGCAACATGCTCTATCTATGGATCTTCGGAAACAATGTCGAAGACAGCATGGGCCATGTCCGCTTCGTGATCTTCTACGTGCTGTGCGGCATCGTGGCGGTATTCGCGCACGCGCTGCCCCACACCGAATCAGTGATCCCGATGATCGGCGCAAGCGGCGCCATCTCGGGTGTGCTCGGCGCCTACCTCCTGCTACATCCCCATGCCCGGGTATTGGTCGTCATACCGCTTGGTATTATCCTGCACACGGTGCGGCTACCGGCCTTTTGGGTGCTGGGCTTTTGGTTCGGCATTCAACTCGTGAGTCAACTGTTCGCCGACCCGACGCGTCCTGGTGTCGCCTTCGGCGCCCATATCGGCGGTTTCGTGGCCGGCGTCGTACTGATTCCATTATTCAAACACCGCAAGGTTCGCCTCTGGGCACCACCGCGGCACTCAGGAAAGAGGTAAGGCGTTATGCAACAGTATCTCGACCTCATGCGTTTCGTGCTGGAGCATGGCAACGACAAGCAGGACCGCACCGGCACAGGTACCAAGAGCATATTTGGCTACCAGATGCGCTTCGAACTTAACGAGGGATTTCCCTTACTGACGACCAAGAAACTGCATCTGAAGTCGATCATCTACGAGCTGTTGTGGTTTCTGCGCGGCGATACTAACGTGCGCTACCTGCAGGAACATGGCGTCCGCATCTGGGACGAGTGGGCCGACGAGCACGGCAACCTGGGGCCGGTGTATGGTGCACAGTGGCGCTCCTGGCCCACGCCGGACGGCCGACATGTGGATCAGATCAGTCGCGTGGTTGAGGAGATCAAGGTGAACCCAAATTCACGCCGCTTGTTCGTCAGCGCGTGGAACGTGGGCGAGCTGGAACGCATGGCGCTCCCGCCCTGCCACACCGCTTTTCAGTTTTATGTCGCCAACGGTCAACTTTCTTGCCAACTCTACCAGCGCAGCGCAGATATATTTCTAGGCGTTCCCTTCAACATCGCTTCGTACTCCTTGCTAACGCTGATGGTGGCACAGGTAACGGGTTTGCAGCCCGGTGAGTTTGTCCATACCTTTGGTGACGCTCACCTGTATCTCAATCACTTCGAGCAGGCCCGTACCCAGCTTGGCCGTGCACCGCGACGCTTGCCGACGATGCGCCTCAACCCCAACAAAACATCGCTATTCGACTTCGAGTACGAGGACTTCAATCTACTGCACTATGATCCTTATCCGCCGCTCAAGGCACCGGTGGCGGTATGACGGCTTTTTCTAAACGCCTGACTTTTCGGCACCGTGAGGCCGCGTGCCGATACCCCGAGTCTCGCTGATTGCTGCGGTCGCCGAAAACGGCGTGATTGGCGTTAACAACAACCTGCCTTGGCGCCTGCCGACTGACCTCAAGCGCTTTCGGGCTCTTACCCGCCACCACTACGTCATCATGGGACGAAAGACCTGTGAGTCTCTCGGCCGGCCGTTGCCGGATCGCATCAATCTCGTCGTCAGCCGCAACCGAGACTTCCACGCGGAAGGCTTTATCGTCGTGAGATCGCTTGAGGCGGCCTTGTCTGAGGCACCTAAGGATCAAGAAGTATTTATCATCGGCGGGGCCAGCCTTTATCGCCAGGCCTTAGCTCGGGCCGGGCATATCTATCTCACCGTGGTGCACGCCGAGTTCTCGGGCGATACGCGCTTTCCGGATTTTAATCGTGACGATTGGCGGGAAATCGAACGACTCAAACATGAGCCCGACACGCGACACGCCTGTGCATACAGTTTCGTGACGCTAGTTAAGAAAACGTGAGGACTGAGGAGAGGTAAAGTGTAGGCCAAAGGAAGGTCGCTGCGGGCCTTTTCGCCTCACACCTTACACTGCACGGAATTAAGCAATCTGGGCGGCGAGTTCGGCTGCTTGTTTCCTCTGATCCTCATTACCCTCGGCCAGGACCTCGTCAAGAATGCTGCGCGCGCCCTCCGCGTCGCCCATGTCGACGTAGGCCTTGGCGAGATCGAGCTTAGTGGCCGTTTCATCCCACTGCTGCGCGTCCTCGCTGCCCGTGGTCGCATCCGCGAGCGCCTCTTCGACAGCAACATCACTGCCGGCCTCGAACTGCATCTGGTCTATACCTGTATCGGCGTCAGCGCCGCCGCCTTCGGTGATATCGAAATCGAGCACATTGTCCGCTGGCGTTTCACCGAGCCCCACGGATTCATCCTCCTGCTCGAAGGCAGCGGTTCCCAACTCTTCGGGCGACAGCTCGGCCGTATCCTGGATTGGCGGCTCGTCAGCGACTGATGCCGCCTCGGCCATCCCCGTACCCATGTCCAAATCAAACTCGAGGCCTGAGTCAACCTCGGCGTCGCTCGGGGGCGACACCGCGTCCTCGCCCATAGCGAGGTCGAATTCGGGCGTTCTCTCCTCCGTAGCCGCCGAGAAATCGAGCGAAGGCGGCATCTCCGGTTCCGCTGCCACTTCTGCGGGAATCGCATAGGACGGCTCCGACATCGCTGACGGCTGCGGCATCGCTATCTGGAACATGGGATTGTCCGGATTGAGCTTGCTGCCCATCTCGGCGACACGGTTCCAGAGTTCCCCGCCCTGGCCTTGCTGGGCGGCATAGAGTTCTTCCGCCAGCGTCTCGAATGCGGGCACATCGTTCCGCTGGCTGTAAATCTCGAGCAGCTTCACTTTCAGCTCGTGGCGCGTGGGATCCTTGGCCACAGCGTCTTTGAGGATCTCCTCGGCCTGTTCATCGCGACCGTAGGCCAAATACACTTCAGTCTCGGCCAGCGGATCGACCTCGTCCGTTGAGATATTACCCATGCCGCCCTGACTGAAATCGCTCAAGAACGAGGTGCTGCCGGCAGACGTCGTTGCCGGTGTACCGCTGTCGGTGGTCGTCGAGTCGGTTATCGCATCCGAATCGGTGAGAATGCTCTCTTCGAACTCGGCCGCCGCCTGCCGCCGGCGACGGTAATAGGTCAAACCGATGAATCCAAGGGCGATCAAAACAACCGCTGCTCCCACCTCCTTGACGTAATCACCGACGGCCTCCTGGATCTGGGCGAGCACGCCCTTTTCCTCGGGCGGGGCCGGTGGCACAACCCGACGCGGCTTCGCCTGTCTCGGCGCGGGTCGAGCCCCATCCCGCCTGATACGCCTGCGCGCCCGAGGTTGCTCAGGCTCGGGTGTTTTCGCGGCTGGCGGCGGGGTTGATTCGGCAACCTTCGTGTCGGTCGTGGTCGGCTTCTGCGTCTGCTCTGCCTGTTCAGCCGGCGTGGGCGGCGTCGTCGGTTGCGGTTTGGGTGCTTCTTTGGTCTCACCCGCGCCCGTCGCCTCTTGCGTCTTAGCCAGAGTACCGTTTTCCAACTCCATCAGGCGCTTCTGCCGTTCGAGCTGGGAGCCGACCGTATCGATGCGCTCGCCGAGCTCCTTTTGCTCCATCTGCTTCGACTCGAGGGCCTCGTCCAACGTCGTTGCACGCTCGGCGAGCGCGAGACGCTCGGCCTGCGACCGGTCGCTCTCACCCTCGGCAAGCGTGCCCTTGTCGGCATCATCAATGGCAGCGCGAACAATCTTCAACAGATCGCGTGGCGGCGCAGTGCGAACCGCTGGCGTTGCGGCTTCGGCAGTTGCCATGCTCTCCTGCTTAGGCTGTTCTTCGATGACTTCCTGCGCGGCCGCCTGTGTCTCCTGCTCGGGCTCCTTGGCAGCGACTTCGACCTGCTCTTTAGGCTCCTCGGCAGGAGGCGTCATTTCGGGCGCGGGCGTTTCACTCGTGCTCGCCGCTGCGGCCGTGCTCACCTCGGAAGACTCGGCGATCTTCAGTCGCTCTTGCCCGGCGAGCTGCAACTTGTACTCTTGCCACTCGTTGTACTGGGCCAGAAACACGCTACGCGCGTCACGGCGCGACAGTGCAAACGCCTCTTCTTGGTCCGGAATCCGCAACACCTTACCGGCCCAAACGTTATTGACGTTGTTGCGGAAGAACGCGTGGCGGTTGGCCTCGTACAATGCCATGATCACCTGTTCGATCGTCAGACTGTCGTCAAGACGTACGCGCTCGGCAATACTCCAAAGGGTGTCGCCACGCTGGACCTCGTACTGAGCCATGGTCGCCCATGACGGCGCACCTGTCGGCGAGAACATCGCGCTGGAAGGCACAGGTGCTGGACCTGCACCCTCAACTGTTGTGGCGCCAGCCTCTGCGGCAGCCGTTTCAGTACCCGTGCGTTCCGGCCAACCGGTGTCGGGCGATATTGACACCTCACCGGTTGTAGACGGACCCAGGGGCTCAGCAGGCTGCGGTGGCGGTGCGGCCACCATCATCGGTTCAGGTGCTGGGCTTGGTTCGACGACAGGCGGTGCGGCCTCGGTGATCGCGGCTGCTGGTTCAGGTTCAGTCAACGCCTGCGCCGTGGCGGGCGCTGAGCTCGGTGCGGGTGCGGCCTCGGGCACCGGCGTGGGCTCTGACGACGGCGCGCTAGCCGGAGCGCTCACGGTCGGCGGGCGTCCCGCGAGCATATACGGCGGGTCGATCAACGCGGTGAATTCACGCACGATGCGACCGCCCGCCCATTCCACCTGAACCAGGAAATGCAGGAAGGGTTCGCGGATCGGCTGCTCGGATGACAGCTGCAGAAACGGGCGTCCATCCAAGCGCTTGGCAACCGTGAACTTGATGTCACTCAGAAACGCGGCGCGGTCCACGCCTGCATCGCTGAACTCGCGGCGGCCTGCGAGACCTACGTTAAGGCTCTTAAGCTCTTTCTTAGTGGCCGAGCTGAGATCGATCTCGGCGTTAAGAGGCTCGTTGAGGGCGGAGTTGACCTTCAGGCTCCCAAGGCCGAGCCCATGGGCGACGCTCGGCACAGCGAGGAGGAGGCCGATGGTAACACCGAGCCCAAACAGCCTGCCTCTCGCCCTCCGAGGTCGATACATACTTATCACCCCTAATCCCTTGCGATCGATTATAGCTTGTATTTCCTACAGTTATATCAGTATGGTAGGAACAACCTTAACTATAGTTTATAAATATTCCTTTACCAAATATTCCGCAATTTGGACACTGTTAAGGGCGGCGCCCTTGCGGACATTGTCCGAAACCACCCAGAAATCCAGACCCCGGGGGTGGGATATATCTTCCCGCACCCGCCCCACGAAGACACCGTCGCGGCCCGCGGAATGGGTCACGGCTGTGGGGTAACCGCCCGCACGCGGCTCGTCCACCACTTCCACCCCCGGCGCAGCCGCCAGCAAGGTCCTGGCAGCATCGGCCGTGATCTTATCCCGGGTCTCGATGTGGACAGCCTCGGAATGGCCGTAGAACACGGGTACCCTCACCGCGGTTGGATTGACCCTGATGGTGTCGTCACCCAGTATTTTCCGGGTTTCCCAGACCATCTTCATCTCTTCTTTGGTATAGCCGTTCTGCTGGAACTCATCAATGTGAGGCAAGACGTTAAAGGCGATGGGTACGGGATAGACCTTCGGCTCGGCCGGTTTGCCGTTCAGGAAGAGCGCCGCCTGGGAAGCCAGTTCCTCGATGGCCTCCTTACCCGTGCCAGAGACAGATTGATAACTACACACGTTGATGCGCTCGATGCCGACCGCATCGTAGATGGGCCTCAGCGCGACCACGAGCTGAATCGTCGAGCAGTTTGGGTTAGCGATGATCCTGCGCGCCCGGTACTCGGCAATGGCATGGGAATTGACCTCAGGAACCACCAAAGGCACGTCATCGTCGTACCGAAACTGCGAGGTGTTGTCGATGACCACACATCCGGCGGCAGTGGCGATGGGGGCGTAGACGGCCGATACCGCTGCGCCCGGGGAGAACAAACCGAGTTGCACCTTGCCGAAGTCGAAGTCGGCCACATCGTCGACGGTCAGCTGCTCGTCACCGAACGTAGCCTCCGATCCCGCCGAACGACTCGACGCGAGCGCGTAGACCCTCCCTACCGGGAACCGTCGCTCTGCCAAGATCGACAACATTGTCGCGCCGACTGTGCCGCTAGCACCCAGTACGGCGACATCGAACTTTCTACTCATCTACCTACCTCTGTCTAAACCCAAGCTGTCCCAATCACTAGCAACGCCGAACGGCCGAAAACGGGTCAATCGCTGTCCCGCAAGGCGGCCACGACGGCATCACCCATTTCACGCGTGCCGACCCGTCGACCGCTACCTGCGTAGATGTCAGCCGTTCGCAGTCCGTCATCCAGCACCCGCGATATCGCCGTTTCGATCCGCGAGGCCATGTCCGGCTCGTCCAGGGTGTAGCGTAATAACATAGCAACGGACAGTATGGTGGCCAACGGGTTGGCAACGCCCTGGCCCGCGATATCGGGCGCGGACCCATGAATCGGCTCATACAGGCCTTTAGCCGCTGCATCCAGCGAGGCCGAGGGCAACATGCCGATGGAACCCGTCAGCATGGCCGCGGCATCGGACAGGATATCACCGAACATGTTCTCTGTGACGATGACATCGAATTGCTTGGGTGCGCGTACGAGCTGCATGGCAGCATTGTCAACGTACATATGGCTCAGGCTGATATCAGGAAATTCCTTGGCCACATGGTCAACAACCTCGCGCCACAGCACACTGGTTTCGAGCACATTAGCTTTGTCCACTGAGCAAACTCGCCTGTCGCGCTTGCGGGCAATCTCGAACGCCACTCGGGCAATGCGCTCGATTTCCGACTCGGCGTATACCAAAGTGTTATAGCCTTGGCGCTCGCCATTCTCGAGTGTGCGTATCCCGCGGGGCTCGCCGAAATAAATCCCACCGGTTAACTCGCGTACGATCATCACGTCCAACCCGGCAACGACATCGGACCGCAAGGTCGAGGCAGCGGCGAGCTGCGGATACAACAATGCGGGGCGCAGGTTCGAGAACAGCTCGAGCTCGGAACGCAACTGAAGTAGTGCCTGCTCCGGACGCAACGCACGTTCAAGCGTGTCCCACTTGGGTCCGCCCACCGCGCCGAGCAAAATCGCGTCGGCGTCCCGCGCTAGCGCCAGAGTTGCCTCAGGCAGGGGCTTGCCGTGCTGCTCATAGGCGCCGCCACCGATTAAAGCGTGCTCCAGCTCAAGCGCCAGCCCGCCCTCATTACGCAAGAAATCGACTACTTTGACGGCCTCGGCGACAATCTCCAGGCCGATACCATCACCGGGGAGTACGGCGATCTTCCTTGTCATAGACCGACTTGGACGGAGCAAGCGTGAAGTGGTAAGAACAGCATGGTGTGCGGTATCTACTTATTATGTTTGCTTACCAATTGCCGCCTGTTACTGGCTACTAGCTTGAAAAAAGCCACGGGGCCTCGGCACGCCGACGCTCTTCGTAGGCCCTGATCTCGTCCGCATGCTGCAGCGTCAAGCCGATATCGTCGAGCCCATTCAGTAGACAATATTTACGGAATCCGTCCACATCGAACCTGAAGGCCTCGCCGTTCGGGGTCGTGACCGTTTGTGCCGACAAATCAATAGTCAGCGAATAGCCCGGCGTCGCTGCCACTTCTTTGAACAACCGTTCAATGATGTCTGGGTCCAGCACAATTGGCAGGACCCCGTTCTTAAAACAATTGTTGTAGAAAATATCCGCATAGCTCGGGCTGATGACGGCGCGAAAACCATAGTCTTGCAACGCCCATACCGCATGCTCGCGCGATGAGCCGCAACCAAAGTTTTGCCGTGCGATCAGTATGCTTGCATCTCTGTAGCGCTCGTTGTTGAGGACAAAGTCCGGGTTCAAGGGCCGCCGGCTGTTGTCCATCCCGGGTTCACCCTGATCCAGATAGCGCCATGCGTCGAACAAATTCGGCCCGAAGCCGGCGCGACTGATCGACTTGAGAAACTGCTTGGGAATGATGGCATCGGTGTCTACATTCGCTCGGTCTAGCGGCGCTACCAAGCCCGTTAGGCGCTCAAACTTTTCCATGGTCGTATCCTTATTAATACCCGCAATACCCGGCGATGCCGTTTACGTCCATTCCCGTACGTCGACGAAATGCCCGGCGACGGCGGCGGCGGCGGCCATGGCCGGGCTCACAAGGTGGGTGCGACTGCCCGTACCTTGTCGACCTTCAAAGTTGCGATTCGAGGTGGACGCACAACGCTCACCGGGGTCAAGCCGATCGGCATTCATGCCCAGACACATCGAACACCCGGGCTCGCGCCATTCGAACCCCGCCTCCTTGAATACTTTATCTAGACCTTCGGCCTCCGCCTGCTGCTTCACTAGCCCCGAACCCGGCACCACCATAGCGAGCTTGATGTTTGCCGCCACCTTGCGCCCGCGGACCACAGCCGCCGCTGCCCGTAAGTCCTCAATGCGGGCATTGGTGCATGAGCCGATAAAGACTTTGTCCAGCTTGATATCCCTGATCTCGATCCCGGGTGACAGGTCCATGTACGTCAGGGCGCGTTCCATCCATTCACGCTTGATCGGATCCGCCTCCGCGCGCGGATCGGGCACGCGCGCGTCCACCGCTGCCACCATCTGCGGAGAAGTCCCCCACGTGACCTGTGGCTTGATCGCGCTGGCATCAATGTGGACGACACGATCAAAATGCGCATCGGCGTCGCTCTTTAGATCTTCCCAGGCCGCCACCGCTTGCTCCCAGCGCTTGCCCTTTGGTGCGAACGGCCGCCCTTTCACATAATCGATTGTCTTGTCATCGACAGCAATCAAACCGGCGCGCGCGCCAGCCTCGATCGACATGTTGCACACTGTCATCCGTCCTTCCATGGACAGCGCGCGGATCCCCTCACCGGCAAATTCCAGCGTGTAGCCGGTGCCACCGGCGGTGCCGATCTCGCCGATGATCGCCAACACCATATCTTTGGCCGTCACGCCGGTGGGAATGGCGCCGTCGACGCTGATCAGCATATTGCCCGCCCTTTTCTGAATCAGGCATTGCGTCGCCAACACGTGTTCGACCTCAGAGGTGCCGATGCCGAAGGCCAAAGCGCCGAAGGCGCCATGGGTCGACGTGTGCGAGTCTCCGCATACCACGGTCATGCCCGGGAGCGTGGCACCCTGCTCCGGACCGATGACATGAACGATCCCCTGGCGTACGTCGGTCATCTCGAACTTAGTCACGCCAAACTCTCGGCAGTTACTATCCAACGCCTCGACCTGCTTGCGCGAAACCGGATCGTCGATCCCATGGCTGCGGTCAGTCGTCGGCACGTTATGATCGGGCACCGCCAGCATGGAATCGACGCGCCAGGGCGTACGATCAGCCAGACGCAGACCCTCGAAGGCCTGCGCCGAAGTTACTTCGTGCACCAGATGGCGGTCGATATACAGCAACGTCGTGCCGTCCGCCTCGCTGCGCACTACATGCGCATCCCAGATCTTGTCGTATAGTGTCTTGCCAGCCATGATCACGCGTCAGTCTACGTCCAATTGAGCCAAAGTCCTCGCCATTGCGGGGCCAGCAGATTAGCCCAGCCGGCCAGCCGTTAGCAAGCGCCCAGCACCCGCATACGCCTAGCCGCACGGGTGTGAGCGGCCGAGGTGTATCTGTCATTGACGGCAGACCAAAAGTAAGTCACATTGTCTGGCCACGTTTGATACGCAGCGATTACGTGATAACGGCCCTGACGCGACACGCTTCTGGCGATGAACTTCAAGGAACTTGTCCTACATCTCGAGAACCACATCGGGTACCACCAGATCCCGATCAACCCAGCTGCGACCTGCACTAAGGATCTATTCGAGAGTTGCCCCTTGCATCACGAGCTGATGACCGAGCTCATGCGGGCGATCTTTGAAGAAAACGGCTGCCGCACGCTTACCGACGACGTTGGCCGTAAGCAAACATATGAGGCTATCGCACCCATCCGATTGCAGGTATTGCGTTCGGCGAAAACTGACATCGACAAGTTCCATTTGATCGAAAGCTTTTGCGGGGCGATCGAGCAGGCATTCGGCAACGGCGAAAACCCGGCGCAGAATCAGGGCGAGCAAGGCTGCAATGGCGCCAAGGCATCAACGCGATCTGCCG
>CAYGAS010000132.1:0-5773 GCA_964347935.1 uncultured Nitrospiraceae bacterium
TCATCCGCAATGCCGCCAAGGCGCTCGCGAGTTTCCGCCGCAGTGGCATGGATATCACTTTCTGCGTCAATCTGTCCGGGCATGTGTTCGAGGATCCGCAGCTCGTGCGCTGCGTAAGGGACAGTCTCAGCGAAAATGGTCTGCCGCCGTCGTGCATCGTCTTCGAGATCACGGAGCAGGTAGCCATCCGCTATCTCGACAGCGCGAATCGGCGCATGCGTGAGCTCATGGATCTGGGCTGCAGGTTCGCGCTGGACGACTTCGGCGCCGGCTTCAGCTCGCTGACCTATATCAAGCGCCTGCCGGTCGATTACATCAAGATCGAAGGGAGCTTCATCGAGAACATCTCGACCGACTCGATCGACCAATCAATGGTCAAGTCGATCGTCCAGATCGCACGCACCACGGGCAAACGGACCATTGCCGAATATGTGCAGGACGCGAAGAGCTTGCGCATGTTACGCAAGTTGGGCGCCGACTATGCACAGGGCTACTATATCGGCAAACCGACTGCGACCCTGGCCTCGCTCAAGCCGGGCGATGTGCGCGAGTTGCGACCCGTCAAGTAAGCCGCCCGAATCCCTCAGCTGACGGCAAACCGCCGCCGCGCGGTCGTGCCGAGCTGCAACGAAAGCTCCTTACCCAGATACTTGGCGATCGCCCGCATGCCGCAGAGGCCCGCCTCGGCTTCGGCACTGGGGTTATAGTTGGTGTTGGTGTTGATGTCGTAGGTATACAGCTCGCCCTGCTTGTCGACGACGAACTCTATACCTGCGATGTGGATCCCGTTGGCCTCGATAAAGCGCCGATACCGCGCGATGACAGGATGGCTGAAGCCCCGCAGGATCTTGAACTTCGACGTCGGTGCCGTCGCCGTCGGGCAAAACGCGTCTCCCGCCTGACACTCGTCCGCCGGGCACAACAAGAATCCCTGCGAGCTATCGACCCGCACCGCGTAAAGGAACTCCCGACCGACGAATTCGCAGCGCGTGATAAACGGTTCCGGCGCTTCGATGTACTCCTGCACCAAGGTGATGCCGTCGACGGGCTGCTCGAAATCGCCGCTGTCGGCGTAGTCGGTAAGCGCGTCGACGCTGCGAAACAATCTCACGCCCAGCCCCTTGCCGCCGCGGTTGTGTTTGGTGATGAAGGGACCGGCGAAGCTGCGCGCGGCCTGAACGATCTCCTCGCGCCCGACGGCAGCGACGGTGCGCGGCGTACGCAGGCCGTGCGCGTTCAGCGCGGCGTATTGTGCGATCTTGCTGACTTCGAGCTGCAACGCGCGGCTGCTGTTCAGCACCCGCCGGCCGTGGCCTTCAAGCCACGCCAGCACCGCCGCCGTATACTCGGCGGCGTAACGGTGATTGCGCGTGTGCGACGATGCGCTCATGCGGTTGTAGTACACGCCCTGCGGGGGTGGGGCTGACAGATCGAAGCGGCCCTGGTCGATGAACCACTCCCGATAAGGCAGTCCCAGCGCCTCGAGCTCCCGGCGCAGCGGCGCCGTCCATTGGTCATTCTCGTGAATAATGTGGATGTAGGCCATTTTCTTTCGTTCTCTGCGAGTTGGATCTAAGATGAGCCCCTACAGCACCGCTGGGGTCCGCGAATCGAGGGGAAACTTCGGGTAAGAGGTGGTTTTTTAGAGGAAGAACCGGCTTAGAAGCGCACGCTACCCGACGTTCCCCGTGCTACACGCGCAACGGCAACAGCCGGGCGGCACGCCCATCGGCGCCTGAGGAAAAGGCGAGTCGGTTCTGCGGCAAAGCATGGGGCGCATGG
The DNA here is from genome assembly GCA_964347935.1 of uncultured Nitrospiraceae bacterium. Taxonomy (GTDB): domain Bacteria; phylum Pseudomonadota; class Gammaproteobacteria; order Acidiferrobacterales; family SPGG2; genus SZUA-472. The sequence continues at coordinate 1,783 of CAYGAS010000132.1, forward strand.
TAGCAGCGCGGCACGCCCGCGCGCAACGCGGCGCCCGCCACATTCGCGCCTGGGGAGATAAGCCGCGCTCGGCTGCCCGTCAGCAAGCATTGCATGAGGCAATACTAACTATTGAAATAATTATTTTGGTTAATCCACGTTCATTTTTAGAATGCAGGGGGATCGTAGGGTTTTCGCGGTCCGTCAGGCTGGCCCGGTGCCTGGGCCAGCGATCCATGTTGTGAGGCATTAGGCAGGAGGAATCATGAAAGTCTGTGTGGTTGGCGCTGGAGCGATCGGGGGCTATCTAGGGGTCAGGCTGACGTTGGCCGGCGAGGACGTCACGCTGATCGCGCGCGGTGTGCATCTGGAGGCGATCAAGCGCAACGGCTTGAAGCTCGTGAATCAGGACGGCAGCGAGGAAGTCGCGCGGCTGTTCAGGGCCACCAGCAGTTTGCGCGATCTCGAGCCACAGGACATCATTATACTGGCCGTCAAGGCCCACCAGATTGCGCCGATCGTAGGCGACCTTCGCAGACTGTTCAGTCCGCACACCATGGTGGTCACCATGCAGAATGGGATCCCCTGGTGGTACTTCCAGCGGCACGGCGGCGCGTACGAGGGTTATCAAATCAAGGCGGTCGATCCCGAGGGCGTGATTGGCGACGCCATCGAGCCCGAGCGCATCATCGGCTGTATCGCCTATCCGGCCGCCGAGATCAGCGCGCCGGGGGTCGTGCGTCACATCGAAGGCACCCGCTTTCCGGTTGGCGAGCTCGATGGCGCCGAGACCGATCGCATCCGCCTGGTCTCGGATATGTTTACCCGCGCCGGATTCAAGTCACCGATCCTGCCGGACATCCGCTCCGAGATCTGGCTCAAGGCCTGGGGCAACCTGACCTTCAACCCGATCAGCGCGCTCACCCATTCAACGCTGGTGGACATCTGCCAGTACCCGCTGACGCGCGAGTTGGCCGCGACCATGATGAGCGAGGCCCAGGACATCGCGCTCAAGTTGGGCATCACGTTTCGCGTGCCGCTGGAGAAACGCATCGCCGGCGCCGAGAAGGTCGGCAAGCACAAGACCTCGATGTTGCAGGATGTTGAGGCCGGCAAGGCCTTGGAGACGGACGCCTTGCTGGGCGCAGTCGTCGAGCTCGGCAAGCTCACGCAGACGCCGACGCCATCCCTGCGCGCGGTTTACGCCTGCGTCAAGCTGCTGGCCAAGACGATCGACGAAGAGGCGCTCTTTATCAAAGGCCGCACGACCGCCCCGCCGGCACCGGCCAAAGACGAGCGCGGCAAGTTGAGCGCGACCGCCTAGGGCGGCGCGCGAATGGCCTGCGCGCGGGCCACGGGGGGTTCGCCAGCAGCTCGATCGCCCGCACCAGGGTGGAGCGATCCATGCCGGCCCAGCCGTTGGCGGCCGGCAACGGCGAGCGATGCTTGACCAGGGAAAGCTCGTGGCGGGCGTTGTGCAAGTGACCCGCCATCGGCCGGCCCATGATGCCCACGCCCATGAACCCGGTTTCGCTCATGTTGTTTTCCTTCTCCTGGCGGGTCTGCGCTTTTTCAAATATACGGACGAATCCAGTCCAGTCCCGCGGCCGTCGTCGTCTGCGGTTTGTACTCGCAGCCGATCCAGCCCTGATAGCCGAGCCGGTCGAGCGTGTCGAACAGAAACGGATAATTGATCTCGCCGGTGCCGGGTTCGTGCCGGCCCGGATTATCGGCGAGCTGCATGTGCTTGATCACATCGAGATGGGTTTCGATCGTGCGCGTGAGGTCGCCTTCCATGACCTGGGCGTGGTAGATGTCGTATTGCAGATAAAGATTGTCGGAGCCGACCTCTTCGATGATCTCGAGCGCCTGCTTGCTGTAATTCAGATAGAAACCGGGAATGTCGCGGGTGTTGATGGGCTCGATCAAAAGGCGCACGCCGGCTTCCTTCAGCGCCGCCGCGGCAAACTTGAGGTTGGCCACGAAGGTCTCGCGCAGCTTGTCTTGCGGCACGCCCGCCGGCGCAATGCCGGCCAGACAATTCAGCTGCTCGCACCCGAGCGCGGTCGCGTACTCGATCGCCAGGCCCACGCTGGCCTGAAACTCGCTCACGCGATCCGGGTGGCAGCCGATGCCGCGCTCGCCCGCTTCCCAGTTGCCGGGCGGAAGGTTGTGCAGCACCTGCACCAGATCGTGGGTCTGCAAGTGTTCGAGCAACTGTTCTTTTTGATAGGCGTAGGGAAAGAGATACTCCACCCCCTTGAAGCCGGCGCGCGCCGCCGCCTCGAAGCGGGCGAGAAAATCGATCTCGTTGTAAAGCATCGTCAGGTTTGCGGCAAATTTCGGCATCGTTCTCTCTCTTGTCACCCGTGGGGCGTGGCCGCCAACCAGGCAACCACGCGGCGGCAAGTGAGCGAGTGTAGCCACGAAGGCAAACGGACGCCAGCGCGTGCAAAGATTGCAGGAGGGACGGGAGCTAGACTGCCTTCAGGACCCCTCCAAGGGCTGGAGGTCCACTCTTGATCCCATGCGATAGGTCGCCGACGCTCCGACGCCGGGGCCGCCGGTGAACTGTGCCCGCTCGGGGATGCCGGCTGCCGAGGCATTCCTCCGCGGGCTGCTCCCGGCCAGCTTGGCCGGTGGCTTGCCGAAAAGGAATCGGAAAACGTACTTGTGCAGTCTGCCGCGCTTCACGCAACGCCTGAAGGAATGGTCCGATTCGGGCAGCGTGTCAAATGAGTAAGCGGTGGCAAGACCTCGATCTTGCGCCAGTGCTCTGAGCTGTTTGATCCAACGTCTCCCGCGCTCGACGCGCGTTGACCCTTGGCTGACGTCGAGACGGTGTTTCTGGTTGAACGCCAAGTCGCGCTCGGTGTCATATTCGCCGACGACGACCGCCGTTGGTATACGCAAGAACGGCTCCAGTGCAAAGTGGGTGTCTGGCAAAGCGCGAATTGCCTTCATGCCGCGGGGGAAACGCGTGTGCGGGTCGGGGGCGGTGTACCAACCCGCGGCGCCGATGACCATGCCTGCGACACGTGCAGGGTTCGCCATGGCGTAGCGATGGGCAAACTGGCCGCCCCCCGAGTAGCCGAACAGATAGAACTTCCCGACGTTGGCGGCCGTCAGCTGACGGACTTCGGTAAGAATTCGTTCGAGGGCGCAGTCAGCACGCTCTCCCCGCCCGGCCCTACCGAGTCGTTGGTAATCGGGATAGCGCTGTTCGTCGAACAGCGGTGCCACCAGGACAACGCCGTAGCGCTCGGCCTTGCGGGCAAGGGAGCGCGCAAGCTGTGCTGCGTTGCGTGAAATGCCGTGTACCGCGACCAAAAGCGGCGAATTCGCTGCCCGCATGCGCGGCACGTACAAGAAATAGTGTTGGCCTGGATCGTCGTGCAGTCCGCGTTTGTGCACGCCCAGTGTCGAAAGATCCGACGGCGTGACGTAGGCGCCACTCGAGTCCGGACTAAGCTTCAGATCCGCTGTGCTGGTGTCCATTTTTAGGAAGCGCGCTCCATGCGCTGATTTTGAAATAGCTCAGCCGTGGGTCCAGCGCCTTGCATGAGTACCCGCGGATCACCCATTTCACACAACTCGCCGTCGCGCAGATGCCAAACCACGTCTGCCCGCATCAGCCGTTCGACGCGATGGGTGACCATTAACACCGTGCCGTCGAACCCCGAAAGGACACGATCCAACGCCGCGCCGGCCCTGGGATCCAGGTTGTTGTCCACTTCGTCCAGCAGCAGGATGCGCGGGTGTCCAACGATGGCGCGAGCCAGACTAATACGCTGGCGCTGTCCGAGTGAGAGGTTTTTGCCTCCCTCGGTAATGCGGGTTTCCATTCCGGCCGGCAGCCCGGCGAGCATCTCATCGATACCGCACGTGGCCTTCAGCTGTGCAATCTCTTCCGCTGAGGCGTCCCGACACCGATAACGCAGGTTCTTGCGGATCGTCCCGCGTAGCAGAGGCAGGTCCGGACTGACCATGCCCACCGCGCGCCGGACCGAGC
>CAYGAS010000133.1:0-7963 GCA_964347935.1 uncultured Nitrospiraceae bacterium
AACGCCACCTCTGGGACTTGGCGTTAGATTGTTCAGACCGAAGGCTGGCACGACCGGCCCCTTGCTCGAATCCTGCGCTCGCCGGTCCGCTAGCGCCGCAGATTCGGCGACGCCAGCACTTTCGGGTTCACGACCTGGGTGGGGTTGCCGGCGGTGCCGCGCGGGCCTGCAGCCGAGGGTACGGCCGGGGCCGTGGGTAGCGAGGCGCCCGGTCTGCGCCTCGGCGCCGGATCCTGGATTGACTCGGTGCGAGCCTGCCTGCTGAAATACTTGATACAAAAATCCCGACAGGCGATATCGAAGCGATATATACGCTTGCTAGGCTATCTGTCATCTACGTCATATCAGAGAGGAGAACTTACATGGCCACGACCCAAAACCCAGTCGATAACGGCGTCAACGTCGAAGCGCTGCTCGGCGCGCGCGAAGCCCTGACCGCAACCCCGGCGGGCGCCAAGTTCAACTGGCGCGCAACCTGCAAGTGGATCAACGGCACCCACAGCCGCTCGACCGTCAAAGCATTCTTCGGACTCGGCGAGGAGCAGAGCCATAAGACGGAGTTCACGTTCGATGCCGATCATCCCGAGATCTTCGCCTCCGAAGACAATGGCGCCACGCCCGTCGAACTCGTACTGGCCGGTTTGGCCAGCTGCCTCACCGCCGGCGTTGCGGCGGTCGCGCAGATGCGTGAAATCCAGTTGCGTTCTGTGAAGTCTACGCTCGAGGGCTCGATGGACATCCAAGGTATCCTCGGCATCGACAGCGACGTGCGCAACGGCTTCGACGGTATCAAGGTCACCTACGAGATCGATGCCGACGCCACACCCGATGAGATCAAGGCCATCGTCGCCCAGTCGCAGAAGCGATCCGCCGTTTACGACATCATCACAAACCCGACCAACGTTACGGTCGAGGTCGTCTGACTCAAGGGATCGCGATCAAAGGAAAGGTCTCGTGCGCGTTACGACTGTCATCATCGGCGCCGGGCACGCCGGCTTAGCCATGAGCCGCTGCCTCGCCGAGCTCTCGATCGATCATGCGGTGCTCGAGCGCGGCGAGGTGGCCAACTCATGGAAGACTGAGCGTTGGAACTCGCTGCGGCTGCTCACCCCCAACTGGCAGAGTCGGCTACCCGGCTATGGCTACGAGGGTGAGGATCCTGACGGCTATCGCACGATGCCCGAGACGATCGCCTTTATCGAGCGTTACGCCGAGCTCATCTCAGCTCCCGTTCAGTCTCATACCAACGTGACCTCGGTGCAGCGAATTCGCGACGGCTACGAGGTGGCCACGGACGAGTGTACCTGGCAATGTCGGACCGTTGTGCTGGCAACGGGGGCGTGTAATATCCCGCAGGTGCCCGCGCTGGCCGAGGCGATACCGTCGTCCATCAGCACGCTCACACCGATTGACTACCGCAAGCCGGAGCAGCTCGAACAAGGTGGCGTGCTCGTCGTCGGTGCCTCGGCCACAGGTGTACAGATCGCCGAGGAGATCCACCGTTCTGGCCGGCCCGTCACCCTCGCGGTCGGTGAGCACATTCGCGCGCCTCGCGTGTACCGCGGCAAGGACCTTCAGTGGTGGATGGATGCAGCCGGGGTGCTGGACGAGCGCTACGACGAGATCGAGGATATCGTGCGGGCACGAAACGTGCCGTCGCTACAACTCGCGGGCTTCCCACAGCGCATGCTCGACCTCAACTCGCTGACCCGCATCGGCGTGAAGCTGGTGGGTCGTTTGGCTGGGATCAAAGACGGCAAGGCGCAGCTCTCGGGGTCACTGCGGAACCAATGCGCCTTGTCTGACCTCAAGATGAACAGGCTGCTCGACACCATCGACGAATGGGCCAGCCAAAACGGATTGGACGATCAGGTCGAGCCGTCCCATCGCTTCGAGCCCACCCGTGTCGAGGCGTCGCCGCCGCTCGGCATCGACCTGAGCCGTGGCGAGATCCGGACCATCCTCTGGGCGACGGGGTTTCGCCCTGACTTTTCCTGGCTCGATGTGCCCGTGTTCGACCGCAAAGGTCGTATCCGCCATGACGGGGGAGTCGTCGTCGATGCGCCTGGGATGTACTTGATGGGGATGCCGTTCCTGCGACGCCGCAAATCGAGCCTTATCGATGGCGCCGGCGATGACGCCCGCGACCTGAGCGCCGACCTGGCGTCGTACCTCCACGCCCGAAGGTCCGCGGCGCGCGCCTGAGCGCAGACGCGCTGCGGTCCGCGATCCCATCGCGGTGACGTGCAGGGACGGCAGTGAATTTACGTGCTCAAATTTCGGTAGACGAACACGATGCCCGGCCTGTGCGGTCACGGAAAGATGACGAAGAGAAGCTGGAGAGAATGATGGCACCAATCATGACCCTGCGTTTACGGATTCTGGCTGCACTGCTGATTGGGTGTTGTTTGATCACCGTTGCACGTGCTGACAGTCTCTCGTTCGAGCTGATAGCGAGCAGCGGCGAAACCTATGCAAAACCGCACGACATCGTGCTCTCCCCCGACGGCAAGCTACTGTATGTGGCAGACAACGACAATGATCGAATCGCCGTGCTGGACGCCCAGAGCTTGAAAGAGCTCGGCATCTTTGCCCAGGACGAAGTGTCGGCACCGCACGATGTCGTCTTCGACTCCCAGGGACGCTTGCTGGTGGCCGACACGGGCAACAGCCGGATCGCTATCTATGAGGTCGATGGGACGAAGGGCAGGCTCGTCGGTTCCCTGCAAGGGCGCATTCGCCGACCCGAAGGCGTGGCCGTCCATCAAGACGGGCGCGTCTTCGCGACGGGGGCCGCCTCCAACAACCTCGTCGTCTATCGTGACGGCAAGGTGATCGGCGAGGTCGGCGGTTTCGCGGCCCCGCACGACGTGGAACTCGATCCGGCCGGAAACATCTGGGTGGCTGATGCCGCCCACGATCGCATGGTCCGACTAAATGACAAGCTTGAGATCACCCGGGTGCTTGCGGGCAACCCCTATGGCTTCAATGGTCCACGCTACATGGATTTCGATGCCGAGGGACGGATGTACGTCGCCGACAAGTACACCCATAGCATCAAGGTCATCGCGCCCAATGGTGACTTGATTCGTGTGCTCGGCAAGGCCGCCTCCGGCAAGGGCGAAGGCGTGTTCAATCAACCCGAGGGCGTAGAGATTCGCGGCAACGAGATCTGGTTTTCGGACACCTATAACGACCGCATCGTCCGCTACCGCATCCAGGTTCGTCGCTGAATCAGCTTGATTTTTTCTTCGTCAGCGCATTCAGGGTCATTCGCTTAGAAGCGCGCGCCGAGCAGCGCCGTGAGCGACTGCACCGAGCCGAGATGCTCGAGGTGCTCGCTCAGGTCGATGATCCGGTCGACCTGATCGCGCGTGAGACAAGTGCCGGCCAAGGTACGGAATTTGTAAACTACTTCCTGCGGCGTGAGCGGATTTTCGGGGCTGCCGCGTCGTTGCAGTACCTGCTCCCGAAGCTCTCGCCCGTCGCGCGTCACCAAGGTTATTCGTACCGCATGACGAAAGGCGGGCCCCAAGGCCTCGATCTCGGGATCGACAAAGGCTTCGATACGATCGATGAAATCGAGAATGCGCGGATCGTTCAGGCGCCCTTCGGTGTACTGCTGCACGAAGGCCTGGCCATCGAGCGCCATAACCGCCAGACCGTAGTAGAGATTCATCTGTGCCGCCGTGACGCTCTGCGCCTTGTACGGCCAGGCGCAGTGCACATGCGTCATGGCACTCACACCGACGTCGATCGACGCGATGTCATCGGCGACAAGCCCATACTCTTGCATGATCGCGGAAAGCGCGTCGAGCGCGGTGTGGATGCTGGTCACGCTGGCGTGCGGCTTGACACCCACGTTGTTGGTCTCCCACACGGCCCCCAGCGCTTCGGTCAGTCGGCCAAGGTTCGGTTCGTCGGCATAGCTGCTTAGGAAGCCGCCGTAGCCGGCCTCGAGCACATCGGGGATACCGGTGAAGTCCTCCTTGGCCAACAGCGCGGCGTAGACGCCGCTTTGCGCCGCCCGTCCCGAGTGAAAGCGCTTGACCATGGCGCCTTCCTGCGCGGCCATGAGGCCCGCGGCTTGCGAGCCGGCGATGCCGAACGCATGTTGCATCCGCGTGGCACTGAGATCGAGCATGCGTCCCGCGGTGGCGGCAGCGACAAACGTGCCCGACGTGCCCTGCGGATGGAAGCCCCGCATGAACAGACTCGTCGTCGCCGCGCTGCCCACGCGTGTGCCGACCTCGTAGCCGGCCACCATCGCGGTAATCATGTCGCGCCCCGTGAGACGGTCGTCGGCCTCGGCGAACGCCACTGCCACGGGCAGTGCGAGCGAGTTGCAATGCACGATCGATTCTTTGTGGATGTCGTCGAGCTCGAACGCATGTCCCGCCGTGCTGTTGACCAGGACGGCCTGGGAGATCGAGGTCTTGCGGCCCCTGCCAAAGATCGACGCCACCGGCCGACCGCCTTCGCCTTCGACCAGCTCGGCCACCCTGCGCGTCCATGGCAGCGTCGCGCCGTGGATGCAGCAACCGATCGCATCCAGGGCCAGCAACTTGATCTTCTCGATGACCCCGTGCGGGACGTCTTCAAAACGAAGACTGGCGGCGAATCGCGCCAGATCGCGGGTCGCGTTCTCTTTAAGACAGGTCCGAGGTTGATCGCTACGTGGCGGCATGGCCGTCGAGTCCCTCGACAATGCCGATCACCCCCTCTGTCGCGCCTTGCCGGTATGTGCGGGCCTCCTGGTACTCGGGCGAGTGGTAGCAGGCGAGGGCCTGTTCAAGGCTCGCAAACTCAATGACGACATTGCGCGCGTACTCTTTCCCCTCCAGGGTGACGAACCTGCCTCCACGCGCCAGGAACTTTCCGCCGTGCTTGACGATGGCCGGTCCCGCGCGTTTGACATACTCCGCAAAAGCGTCTTTGTCGATAACATTGGCGCGTGCGATCCAATAAGCGCTCATCTGTATTCCTCCTGGCAATGAGAACTCGTTGTTGGAAGTTGTTTTTTGCTGGCAGAACGGTCGTCAACTAGCACGCCCTTTCTGCGTGCTTTAGCCGGTAAGGCATGTCCATCGCGCGAGAGCGCTGTACTGTCTCACGTATCAGATGCTTGTTGGTGCTCTTGTGATTGTCCATCTGCCGGTAGAGCATGCCCAAGCCCAGGTGGCACTGGGCAGCGAGCGGGCGCATGCCGAGATCCTCGGCCAGCGCCATCGCTTCGCTATAGGGCGCTTCCGCTTGCTGCAGGTCCGCCGAGTTGAGTCGAGCGCAAATCTCGCCAATCAGGTAAGAGACTCACGCCTGGCCGCAATGAAAACCATGCATCGTATGCTCATCATCGATAGCCCCGGCCATGGAGACCGCGGTTCCCTGTTTGTGCCACGCAGTCGCTGAACCGCACTCACCAAACAGACGGCGGATAGACTAGTTCTTGCCATCCTTGAACTTGATGTGCCAGTGCGTGCCGTCGCAGAAGGGTTTGTTCTTCGAGCCACCGCAGCGACAAAGCGTGTAGTGTTCGCGCGACGCCCCTTCGCCCCACGGGACGTCCTTGAGCTCGACGGCACCGCTCACCCGGTACGGTCCGTTCTTGCTCACTAAAATGGCGGGCTCGCGTGCTTGATCGCGGTACTCGACCTTGTCAATCGTATAGCTGAGCGCGCCCGACGGACATTGTCTGATCGTTTGGATGATCGCCTGCACGGCGGCAGCGTCCGGATCGATCCAGGGTTCTTTCTTCATACGCCAGACCTGGGGCAGTCCGTCGGTACAGGCACCGGCATGCGAACAGATGCCTCGGTTGTCGTGAATCGTAATAGCTTTGCCGACGTAGCTATCGCACCGGTCCGGTGTGCGATCGGCAAGCTTTTCGCCCTTGAAACCGATCTGCTTGTGGCTGCCGTCGCAAAACGGCTTATTCGCCGAGCCACCGCAACGACACAGCGCCATGACCGGCTGACCGCCGATGACCTCGCCCGTCGAGTTTCTCAGCTCCGCCAGGCCTTTTACCAGGTAAGGGCCATTTTCCTTGCACTCAATTTGCGGCATTCGCCTATCCTCCTCTAATTACATCCGCCCGGTCTGACTTTGCCCGACCCGACACGACCATGGCAACCGCAGTCGAGGCAGCCGCCACTCCGGACTCGATCTAACTGCCTCGGTCGAGACCGAAGCGACCGCTGCCGACGATGGCAACGTATAACATACGTCCCATGATGGCGAGATTTTTGTTGAACTGGATCGTTTGTCCGCGGACCTGCTCCGGATCGACCGCCCAAAACGCGTGGAAGATCAGTGTCGTTGGGATTAGAAACACAAAGATCGCGAGCGCTGCCCAACGCGCCTTCCAACCCAAAGCGATCATGAGGCCGCCGACTAACTCGATGACAATGGTCGCGACCAGGAGTACTTCACTCATCGGCAGGCCTTTGCTCGCCATGTACGTCGCGGTGGCGCTAAAGCTGCCGATTTTGCCGAAGCCCGCAACGACAAAAATATAGGCCAGCAGCACACGTCCTATCAACAATCCGACCGGCTGTATGTGGTTCATGGTCCTTGTCTCCTCTGTTTCAGCGCTTGTCGTAAAGGCCCTGCGTGCCGAGCCAGGCGTGATGGTGACTCTCATCGCGAATGTCCCATTGACTCGCGCCGTACGCCTTATCATCGACACGGGTCAGCAACCAGCGATAAAACGCTGCGACCCTTCTTGGCTCGATGAGTTTCCCTTGGTCACGCAGCACCGCATACTCGGCGCTATCGGGAAAGACATCGGCATCGGCCGCTAGGCTGTTCTCAATCATCACCGTCTTGACCGGCCCCGGCACGGCGCTCGTAACCTTGATCTCGTCCTCGGCCAGCTCAAGTTGCAGGCACCGCTGTAGCATGAAAGACGCAGCGAGCGCGGTGCAGTAGGCGGTCGAGCCCTTGCGCGCCCGGGTCGCGGACATCGAGCCGATGAAGAGCACGCGTCCGCCACCGCGAAGGTGCGGGACTAAGGCCCGCGTCAGAAACAAGCGCGCCTCCACATTTGTCGCCATTACCGCGCGCCAGGACGCCAGCGTAATTTTAGAGAGCCGTTCGATGGGCAAGATTCCGGCGCCGTGCACCACGTACCTAACCCTGGCCTTCGCGCCGAGGCGCGCGAGGATCGCCGCGCGCCCGGCTTCCGTGGCGACATCGGCACCTAGTGCCTGCACTTCGCCGGGTGCCTGTGCTGCCGTCTCCTTTAGCGCGTCTAGGCGCCGGCCGATGGCGAGGGTTGTCAGCGGCTCTTGGCTGAGCTCTATCGCCACGGCGCGCCCGATGCCCGAGCCGGCGCCGGTGACGATGGCGTATTCGGCGGGAGTATTCATGAAACTCTGTGGGCGCTCATATCGGTATTGTTCAGTTAGTTCAGTAGCTGCTGCCGGTTGAGGCCAACAAATTCAAAATCTCTGCGGCCTCGGCGATTTCCGCGTCGGTCAGATAGAAATGCGGTGCCAGGCGCAGATAACCGCCCGGGGCGCTGACGATAACACCCGCTCGCTCCGCCCTCTCGACCAACGCCAGCGCATCCGTGTGCGTACGTAGCGCGAGGATACCGGAGCGATGCCGGCGTTCGAACCGCAACGGTGTGAAGCGTTCGCTATCGAGCCGCGCTAGTAGAGCATCCTGCAATCTGAACACCTCATCGCGAATGGCCTCGATCGGGTACTTGAGAAAAATATCCTCAAGCACCTTGTCGATCGCCAGCAAGTGCTCCCACGGCAGCGTGCTGTACTCAAACCGCCGGGCATCCTCGACCGGATCCCAGCTATGGTTAAGGTACTCGTAGCGGTGTTTCATCAGGCCGGCGCCGGCCATCGTCGGCGTGAGCTTGGCGCGGAACGCGGGGCTCGTGTACATCAGCCCGCCGCCGCGCGGTCCCAGCAACCACTTCCACGTCGACGCCGCCATAGCGGCGATCCCA
>CAYGAS010000134.1:0-6218 GCA_964347935.1 uncultured Nitrospiraceae bacterium
TCGGCGGCATCGGCCGACCCGGCAGCGGCACCACGGCGGAGATCGGAACGCCCGCCAGGATCTCGCCGTCCGGATGGGCGCGGTTGCGCGCCGTCGCCGGAAGACCGGAGAGGTCGACATACTGAGGGCTGGTCGTGCCGAACGCGGTGTTTACGTCAGCTTGCTGCGCCGGCGGGCTCGTGCCGAGCGCAAACGCCGTGTCGTGGTAAAGGGCGTTGACACCACCGTCGAGACTCGCTTGCAGGATCGTGCCGGTCTCGAGGGTGTCGTAGATGCGCATGTGGTACCACATCCCCTGCGCGAAGTGCGGGTAGAAGTGGCAGTGGAAGATGGCGTCGCCCACGGTCTTGTTGCGGTTGCCGAGGCCGTCGTAGACGTACTCGTAGGTGTAGCTCGAGCCCGGGCCGATGCCCTGGGCGTCGAGATAGTTCGCGCGGTCGTCGTTGGCGTTGAACAGCCACTGACTGTTGTGCTGGTGGAAGATGTGCTGCTCCTTCGGGCCCGCGTGCAGATTGCGGACCTTGGTGTTGTCACCGATGTAGGCGTTGTGGATGTTGGCCGGGTCGTCCTGGAAAAACACCGTCGTCGCTTTCGGGCCGATCCAGGGCACCAAAGCCGGGTCTTGCGCCAACACCTGTTCGGGCGTGACCATCTCGAGGCCGAAGTTGGCCGGCACGTCCACGCGCATCGCCGGGTCGCCGACGGTGAACGACGTCAGAAAGAACTCCTCGTAGGCGCAGCCGAGACAGTCGTACATCGGCCCCACGCCGAGGCGGTTGGCGATGATCTCCGGGCCGATGCCGCCCGAGCCGTAGTTGATCATGAAGGAATCGCGCACGCCGTGCAGGGTCTGGCCCAGCACCGGATGGCTGAAAAAGCCCTCGAACGCATTCACGGTCGCGGTCTCGTCGTGGAAGATCGAGGCGAAATCGCGGTACGGGCGCAGCCGATGCGGATACGCGGGGTTGCGCAGGCCCGCGTTCTCCAGCGGGTAGGCCGCCGCATTGAACTCGTGGTTCGCCTCCGGCCCGGCGACGATGGCATTGATCTCCGAGTGCACGATCTCGTTGCCGTCCATCATGTTGAGGATGGGCAGGCCGGCCTTGCCCTCGTCGATCCAGGGCTGCTGATTAGGATACCGGGCCTCGTAATCGATGACCGGATGGCCCTGCGGAGTGGTGCCGCTGTAGGTGCCATCCAATGAACCGTCCTCTAGGTCGGAGGCCAGGCGCAGCTCCTCCTCGTACACCTGGCTGCGATAGATCTTCGCGCCCAGGGCCTGCACCGACACCATGCCCCACATGCCGAGGCCGTTGTTGCCGCCGGTGGCCTCGCCGCCGGTGGCGGCGCAGGGGTTCGACAGCAGGAAGCCGCCCTCGTACTGGGCCGCCAGCTTGTATGTCTTGCTGCCGCCGGAGTTGACGCAACTGCCGCCGTTTTCGTTGTTCGGGTTTTGCCCCACGTTGCTCGCGTCATCCGCGATGCTGGTCGCGAGCTGCAGGCCCTGCACGTGCGCGCCGGCGAAGCGGGTCTTGACCTGGTTGTCGCCGATTGGCCCGACGAAAGGCGCCGGAATGGTCGGGTTCGGATTGGCGGCAGGCGCGAGCAGGTTCTGAAACTTGATGGTGAGCCTGGAGCAGCGCGGCACGCGCAGCACCAGCGGGCGCGGGCGCTTGTCGGGGCGCAACGCGACCTTGCCCTTCGCGGCGGCTACGACAAAACCCGGGTTGCCCGAATCCTCGAGTCCGGGATCAGTCAGCGGCGTATCGTCGTCGAAGCCGACCATCCCCTTGGTCACCACGTCGCGCTTCAAGGCGTACATGATCCAGTTCGGGTTCTGCGCCCCGAGGCGGTTGAAGATCATGACCGTGTCGAACACCACCACATTGGCGGTGTACTCGGGCCAGGTACTCGGATCGTTACTGGGACATTCCGTGTCGGCCCAGGCCTTGCCGCCAAAGGCGAGGCTCGCCGCGAGCATGACGACGGAAAAAGCGCCAAAAAGACCCAAGCGATGCGCCTGATGGCCGGAGTTTGTATTGGCGTTCATGGAGACCCCCTGGTGCGTGGGTAGATTCTTGGAAGGTTTGGAAGCGAAAGACGCGGATGCGCGGCGGCGGCCGTTTCCGGGCCGCCCGCGCGCGATCCTCGATGTCCTAGTTGCGATCGGGCGTGCTGTTGTCACGACTCCCCCACCCCGCCGTCAGCCAGCTGCGTCCGTGCTGCTATTTCTACTTCTGGCCGGCTCGACGCCCCTTGTGCCAAGTCGGCTGGCGATCGGTGCGTTGGCAGGCACCGCTAGACACTGTTGGTGCCTGCAAGTCCCGCATCCTGCGCCACCCGAAAGCGCCAGGCCAGTGGGGAAAGCCCCACAATCGACCGGGTACTTTTACCCAACTCAAGGTAAGGGTTGTCAACTTTTCCGACACCGCGCGCGGGCGGCGGCGGCTCAACGGCAGGCGGCGAACTTCGACTCGCGCACGGCCTGGACGATGGCGGCGATCTCGTCGGTGGGCGTGTCCTTGGGGATGAAGTAGCTGGCGCCGTTGTCCGCGGCCGCGCGCCGGTACTCGGGCAGGTCGTGGTTGGTGATGATGGCGATGACGATGCCGGGGTGCGCCGCCTTGATCAGCTTGGTCAGGCGCAGGCCGTTGTCCCCGGGCAGGCGGATGTCCATGAAGATGAAATCCGGCGGCGCCGCGGCGATCTGGCGCAGCGCCTCCTCGCCATCGCCCGCCTCGGCGATGTCGGCATTGGGCAGCGCTTCACGCAGCACGGCGCGCAACGACTGCCGGAAGGCGGCGTTATCCTCAATAATGAGTGTCCGCAACACGTTTTTGTTCCGCCAACCCTGATGCCGATGGAAAGGCCACGATCCGCTCTCGGCGCGTCCGCGTCTAGTAGGGAAAGGCGGTATTCGGCGCGGAGGAAAACCCGACCTCGCGCGCTAGGTGCGCTTCGGCGGCCTGGGGCGAGTGGATTTCTTCTTGCCGGCCGGGCCCGCGTCCTTGCGCGTGGCCATGCGCGCGGGCGTCAGGCGCGTGCGCTCGGGGGGCGCCTTGGCGGCGAGGGCGGCCTGCACCAGCGCGCGGATCGCCTCGATGGTGATCTCGCGCTTGCAGATGCAGTGACTGGCGCCGTGTTCGGCGGCGGCTTGGCGGTACTCGTCCGCTTCCTCGTTAGTGAGCAGCACGGCGGGCACGGTGGGGTGCGCCGCCTTGAGCTCGCGAATCAGTTGCAGGCCGTTGCCGTCGGGCAGGCGCATCGCCACGAACACGACATCCATCGGGTAGGCCCGCAGGTGCCGCCAGGCATCGTCCTTGGTGCCCGTCTCGATGAGATCGCTCTTCGGGTACTCCCGGCGCAGGACGTCGATGAGCGTCGTGCGGAAAACTAGATGATCGTCGACGACGAGAATGCGCAGAAACGAATGCCGCTCGCCGCTTGTGATACCCATGCCCGACCCTCCTCTGGTCCGCTCTCTCGCGCGGGCTCATGGCGACTGCCGCCACGATGCCGATCCCTCACCCCGTCGGCAACTTGGAGAACGGCGTGCGGTGCGCCGAACTCCCCACAATATACGGGGGAATGCCGGGGACCGTCAAATGCCGCGCGACCGTGGGGTTTGCGCGGGTCGCCGGCGCGGCGGGGGTGATTGAATTCAAACGCTATTTCGATTCAAATGGCGCATAGTTGCGATGGATACCAAGCACCACATCGTCATCGCGGACGACCACGCGATTCTCAGGGAGGGGCTCGCCGCCCTGCTCGCCGCCGAGGGCGACCTCGAGGTCGTGCAGCAGGTGGAGAACGGCAAGGACGCGCTGCACGCCGTCGCCACACACCGGCCCGCGCTGGTGCTGATGGATCTGTCGATGCCGAAGACCAACGGCACCGAGGCGATCCGGACCATCAAGAAGCGCTACCCCGATACCAAGATCATCGCGCTCACGGTGCACAAGGCGGACGAGTACATCAACGCCGCGCTCGGCGCCGGCGCCGAGGGCTATCTGCTCAAGGACGACTGCCTGAGCGAGCTGCTGACGGCGATACGCCGGGTGCTGAGCGGCAAGCGTTACCTGAGCCCGAGCGTGGCCGACAAAGTGGTAAGCGGCTACCTCGGCCAGCAGACGGTCCCGCACGCCGCCACGTCATGGGAAACGCTGACCCAGCGCGAGCGCGAGGTCATCAAGCTCGTGGCGGAAGGCTACAAGAACCGGGAGATCGCCGAGTACCTGTCGATCAGCGCGAAGACGGTGGAAAAGCACCGCGCCAATCTGATGAAGAAACTCCGTCTGCGTTCGGCGGCCGAGCTGACGGCCTACGCCATCGACAAGGGGCTCGTCGCGCGCTAGCGCCGGGACTCACCGACGTGACGCGAAACGCGGGGGGGGTTCCCACAGCGCTTCGATCGTCGTGCCCGTGCGCTTGCGGGAATCGATGCGCAGCGCGCCGCCCGACCACTCGGCGCGTTCGCGCATGCTCTGCAGGCCGATGCCCTTAGGCGCGCCATTGCCGTTATTCTCTTGCAGCTCGAAACCCCGGCCGTTGTCGCGCACCGACAGCCGAATGCGGCCGGCGTCGGCGCTGAGCTCGAGCGCGACGCGATCGGCGTCGGCATGCTTGACGACATTGTTGAACGCCTCCTGCACGATGCGGTAGATCACCACCTTGAGCGATCCCGGGATATCGCTTTCCGCCGCGGTCACGCGCTTGTCGATCCCGATGTGCGGATACACTTTCTGGAACTCGCGGCAGAACCAGTCGAGGGTCGCCAGGATGCCCAGGTCATCGAGGATCGAGGGGCGCAGGTCCATGCTGATGCGGCGCACTTCCTCGACGGCCTCGCGCACCTTGTTGATCGAGGCCTTGACCATGTCGATGCCGGAGTCCGAAGCGCAACCTTTGAGCTCCTTCAAGCCGCTCTCGAGGTTGAACTTGATTGCGCTCAGGCTCTGGCCGAGGCCGTCGTGCAGCTCGGCGGCGATGCGCTTGCGCTCCTGCTCCTGCGCCCCCAGCAGCTTGCCCGAGAGCACGCGCAAGGCGTGCTCGGAAGCCTGCAGCGCCCGCCAGTGAAGCTTGTGTGCCTGCATCTCTTGCTGCAGCGAGTCTCGCTGGTGCAGCATCACGGCGTTCGCGCGGCGCACGATCCAAAACAGCGTCAGATAGAGAAACCCCGCTCCCAGGATGCCGCCGCCCACAATCAGGTACCTGCCCTGGGCCAACGCCCTTGCCAGCGCCATCGGCGACTTGTACACCTCGACCACGCCGATGATGCGGCTGCGGTCCGGGCTCCAGATGGGCACGTAGGTTTCGACGAATTCGTCGACCGAATCGGGCACGAAGGTGTGCTCGACTT
Organism: uncultured Nitrospiraceae bacterium; assembly: GCA_964347935.1. Lineage (GTDB taxonomy): Bacteria > Pseudomonadota > Gammaproteobacteria > Acidiferrobacterales > SPGG2 > SZUA-472. The sequence continues at coordinate 5,360 of CAYGAS010000134.1, forward strand.
TGTCTTCGGCGTCGCGGCGGGCGAGGTGGTAAACCAGTTCGCCTTGCAGCGCTGCGCTGAGCTCGGCGTTGTCGTCGAAGCGTCTGCCGACAAGACGTTTGTCGGTGGACCACAGCACGCGCGCGTCAGCGGCGAAGATGTTGGCGTGGAAGACCTCGGGGATGTTGGCGACATGCGCGAACAGCTCCGCCAGGCGCTCTTCTTGAGCCATGCCGGCCGGGTGCGGAAAAGCCAGCTCCGAGTCGGCGAGACCTTGCACCAGCTCCATGGTCACGGTGCCGTCGCGCTGCATGATGTGGTCGCGCTGATAGCGCAGCAGCACTGTCGCCGACACCACGGCGATTACAAAGATGACCACCAAGCTCAGCACGGCAAAGGACCGCAGAAGGTCGAATTGCGACAGCGCCGCGTGGCCCGGCGCAGCGGCGGCGCCGCTGGAAACCGTGCTGCGCCACGGGAATACTTTGATCGCGCGGAGGTTTGCTCTCATGTGCCCGTGTCACTCAGTTGCCGCCGTGGCCATCGCACCTCGAGGTGCGTGCCCTCACCGTCGGCCGAGCCGATGCGCAGCGCGCCGCCCGAAAGCTCGGCGCGCTCGCGCATGCTCTCCAGGCCGATGCCCTTGTAACTGCCGTCGTCAATCCGGCGTTGACTCACATCGAAGCCGTCGCCGTTGTCGCGGATCGACAGCCTCAAGGTGTCCGCGTCCGTGGCCAGCGCAAGCTCGACCCGATCGGCGCCGGCATGCTTGACGACATTGTTGAGCGCCTCCTGCACGATGCGGTAAATCACGATCTTCAAAATGTCCGGCGCAGCGTCCTCGGCGATCGTCACGCGCTTGTCGATCTCGATGTGCGGA
>CAYGAS010000135.1:0-11480 GCA_964347935.1 uncultured Nitrospiraceae bacterium
GAAGCCCTCCGCAAACTCGAAACTGGAGACCGAAAGAAGCCTTCTGGCACCCACGCAGATTCTTCTCCTTTCTCTTTCAAGGATGGTGGCGGCCAATTCTCGAGTTTCATGCCAAGAGATAGGCCATGCTGAGCAAGAACGTCCTTTATCTCCGTCAAGGATTTTTTGCCAAGATTCGGTGTCTTCAGGAGCTCAAACTCGGTACGCTGAATCAAATCCCCTATGTAGAAGATATTCTCGGCCTTCAAACAGTTGGCCGATCGCACTGTGAGTTCTAGATCGTCAACCGGGCGCAAAAGCAAGGGATCCATATCGGGCTCCTTCTTCTGCTCCTCCTTCGTCGCCGGCCGCTGCAGATCAACGAAAATCGATATCTGATCCTGCAGTATGTTGGCCGCGCGACGTAAAGCTTCCTGCGGGTCAATAGATCCATTCGTCTCTATATCAAGCACAAGCTTATCGAGATCCGTGCGCTGCTCGACGCGGGCATTTTCGACTGTATACGACACTCGCCGCACCGGGCTATAGGAAGCATCGAGCTGCATGATACCGATGGCCCGGCCTTCCTCAGAAGCACGCGCGGCTACGGGCTCGTAGCCTCGCCCACGTGTCACTTTCAACTCAATCTCCAGCGATCCTTGCTTGGTCAGCGTCGCGATATGATGCTCAGGATTAACCACCTCGACATCGTGATCCAGCATGATGTCGGCCGCCGTCACGGTCCCTGGGCCTTTCTTGCTGATCCTGAGCGTTGCCTCATCGCGCCCGTGCATACGCATCGCCAGGGATTTGAGATTAAGCAATATCTCAATAACATCTTCTTGCACGCCTTCGATCGTCGAATACTCGTGCAACACGCCATTTATTTTTACCTCTGTGATGGCGGCACCCGGCATTGACGACAGCAAAATGCGGCGCAACGCATTGCCCAAAGTATGGCCAAACCCACGTTCGAGCGGTTCCAGCGTGATCTTGGCATGTGTGGGTCCGACCGCCTGCATGTCAATGACGCGCGGCCTAAGGAACTCGGTTGCAGAACTTTGCATCTTCGGTCCTCGTCTGTCCTTGCTAGTTACTTGGAATACAGCGCTACAACGAGACTCTCGTTGATTTCCGACGGCAGTTCGCTACGGTCGGGTGGAGCTTTGAAAACGCCCTTCATCGCCTTGGCATCGACATCCAGCCACTCTGGGAAGCCACGCTGCTCTGCCGCCTCTAGGGCTGCCTTGATACGAAGCTGCTCCTTGGCTTTCGAGGCGACTTCGATGACATCGTTGGATCTTAGCTGGTACGACGGGATGTTCACACGCTTATCGTTCACCAGGATGCCGTTGTGCCGCACCAGCTGGCGGGCCTCGGCGCGCGAAACGCTGAAGCCCATGCGAAAAACGACATTCTCCAGTCGACTCTCGAGCAGCCGCAAGAGGTTTTCACCGGTGGATCCGCGCTGACGGTCGGCTTCAGCGTAATAGTTTCCGAACTGTCGCTCGAGAATACCATAAATACGACGCAGCTTTTGTTTCTCACGCAACTGCCGTCCGTATTCTGAAATGCGCGTACGCCGACGCGCGTGATGTCCCGGAGGATAGGTACGTTTTTCTACCGGACACTTGTCCGTGAAACACTTTTCCCCTTTGAGAAAAAGCTTTCCGCCCTCACGGCGGCAGAGACGACAGGCTGCGTCAGTGTAACGTGCCATAACGTTCCTAGACTCGGCGTCGCTTTGCTGGACGGCAGCCGTTGTGCGGAATCGGCGTAACGTCCACGATGTTGCTGATATCGAAACCCAGGCCGTTTAGCGCGCGTACGGCAGACTCACGGCCGGGACCCGGACCTTTGACACGAATTTCCAGTGCCTTGACACCGTACTCCTGAGCGGCCTCGCCCGCCCGGCGCGCAGCCACTTGGGCGGCAAATGGCGTGCTCTTGCGCGAACCGCGAAAACCCGACCCACCCGCGGTCGCCCAGGTGAGCACATTGCCCTGGCGATCGCTGATGCTGATTATGGTGTTATTGAATGAAGCGTGAATGTGGGCGATAGCCTCTGCCACGTTCTTTTTGACACGCTTCTTCGCCTTAGCAGTCGTCTTGGGTGCAGCCATAGCTTAACTCTTACGTATCGCCCGTCTAGGTCCCTTGCGGGTACGAGCATTGGTGCGTGTGCGCTGTCCCCGCACGGGCAATCCCCGGCGATGGCGCAAGCCACGATACATGCCCATATCCATCAATCGTTTGATGTTCATGGCCACTTGGCGGCGTAAATCGCCCTCGAGCACGTATTTCGATACCTCGTTACGAATACGTTGCACCTCAGCCTCCGTAAGATCTTTGACCTTAGCGGAGCTGGCGATCCCGGCGCCCTCACAAACCTGGCGCGCGAGCGACCGGCCGATTCCGTAGATCGAGGTTAAAGCGATTTCCACGTGCTTGTGGTTCGGGATGTTGATTCCTGCGATGCGCGCCATCGAGTGGTCCTATGAATGCGCGAAAAAGTGGCGCATTTTAACGATTTAGCCTTTATAATTCAAACGCTTCAATTCTGGTCTTATCCCTGCCGTTGCTTATGCGTCGGATCCGAACAGATCACACGCACCGTACCTTTGCGCCGAACTAACTTGCAGTTACGGCACAATTTCTTCACAGAGGCCCTGACTTTCATACTAGTTCTCCACTTGCGTCTGTCAGCGTGGTATTCCCATCCCGCCCGTCAAGCTCGACTTGCGCAGCAGGCTCTCATACTGACGGCTCATGAGGTGAGCCTGTACCTGTGCCATGAAATCCATGGACACCACGACGATGATCAGGAGTGAAGTGCCGCCAAAATAGAAAGGCACATTCCACCTGACGATCATGAACTCCGGCAGGAGACACACCAGAGTAACATAGGCAGCGCCCGCCAAGGTCAGGCGCGACATGACATTGTCGATGTAGCGCGCGGTCTGCTCGCCAGGCCGCACACCGGGCACGAAAGCCCCCGATTTTTTTAGATTGTCGGCCGTATCCTTTGGGTTGAAAATGATGGCTGTATAAAAGAAACAAAAGAAGATAATGGCCCCCGCATAGAGCACGACATAGGGCAAGTTGCCAGGCGAGAGCGTCGTCGCCAGATCCTGTAACCACTGCGCTCCGCCTGCCCCCGAGAACCAGGTGGCAATCGTGGCCGGGAAGAGAATAATGGAAGAGGCAAAAATCGGCGGTATGACCCCTGCCATGTTGACCTTAAGCGGCAGGAAGCTCGTCTGTCCTGCCATCATGCGTCGCCCCACCTGGCGCTTGGCATAATTGACTGTGATGCGCCGCTGCCCTCGTTCCACCAGCACCACAAAGGCCGTAACCACCATGGCGATCCCAAACAGCAATAACACGAACAGCGGCTGAAACGTGCCCCGCTCGGCAAGCTCGAGGGTGTTGGCAATGGCGCTTGGCAACCCGGCGACAATGCCGGCGAAGATGATAATTGAGATACCGTTACCGATACCCCGTTCCGTGACCTGCTCACCGAGCCAGAGCAGGAACATGGTTCCTGTCACCAAGGTGATGACAGTAACGAGCTTGAAGCCAATTCCCGCTTGCAGAACTACCGGCACGCCGCCGGCAACTTGCTGGGACTCCAGTGCGACTGAAATACCTAACGCCTGAAAGGCCGCCAACACAACCGTAAAGCGACGCGTGTATTGAGTGATCTTGCGCCGGCCCGCCTCGCCTTCCTTCTTGAGTTGCTCAAGCTTCGGAATGACGGCGGTCATCAGCTGCATGATGATGGATGCCGAAATATAGGGCATGATGCCGAGCGCGAATACCGAGAAGCGCTCGAGCGCTCCGCCCGAGAACATGTTAAAGAGCCCAATAATGGAACTTTGGGTGCCGGAGAAGAGCTCGGCCAGGGCGGCCGCATTGATCCCCGGTACCGGAATATAAGTACCGATACGGTAGATCACCAACGCACCAAGCACGAACAGGATGCGCGCGCGAAGTTCGCCCAATTTCCCAAGCGCTGCCAGACCGGAAACATCGCGGGGGGAATAACGTGCCATTAGATCTCTATCTTGCCCCCTGCCTGAGTGATCGCCGCAGCGGCCCCTTTTGTTACCGCAACCCCTTTCAGCGTCACGGCCCGATCCAGCGTTCCGGAAAGCATGACCTTGGCACGTTTTGCATCACGCGGTATCAGGTGAGCCGTCTTGAGCGCGGCCAGATCAATGATCTCAGCTTCGATCTTTGCCAATTCGTGCAACCGCACCTCGGCAGTATCGTTTCTACGTGGTGATACAAAACCACGCTTGGGCAAGCGGCGCTGTAGGGGCATCTGTCCGCCCTCGAAGCCGACTTTCTGTGTATTGCCAGCTCGTGACTTCTGGCCCTTGTGCCCACGACCCGAGGTCTTACCCAGTCCTGATCCGGTACCGCGACCGACGCGTTTGGGGGCAGACTTGCTCCCGGGTGCCGGATTGATACTGTTCAGGCGCATCAAGAAAGCTCCTCATACTTAACAAGATATGAAACCTTGTTAATCATTCCTCGGATAGCAGGCGTATCTTCCAACACCACGCTGTGACGAATTCGTCGCAACCCCAAGCCACGGACACACGCAAGATGGCGCTCGCCCCGGCCACTGGGGCTACGCATTAAGGTCACTTTGAGTTTTCTTCCAGCCGCCACGGATCGCCTAGCCTTTTATGTCTTCGACCGTCTTGCCGCGCTTAGCAGCTACGTCAGCAGGACTATGCATCGCTGCTAAACCTTTCAGGGTAGCACGCACGACGTTGACCGGATTTCTCGAACCGATACTCTTGGCAAGCACATCCTGAACGCCTGCCACCTCAAAGACGGCCCGCATCGCGCCACCAGCGATGATGCCGGTCCCCTGGGACGCGGGTTTCATAACTACCTTTGCCGCACCGTGGTTAGCGACGACAGCATGGTGCAGCGTTGCGTCTTTGAGTCTGATCTTCATCATGTTGCGCCGTGCATTGTCCATTGCCTTCTGCACTGCGACTGGAACCTCGCGTGCTTTTCCTCGACCGATACCAACACCACCGTCGCCATCGCCGACCACGGTCAAAGCCGAAAATCCGAACAGCCGCCCACCTTTTACAACCTTGGCGACTCGTTTGATGCTTATTAGCTTTTCTTGCAGATTGTCCGCACGTATGTTGATTTCGCGATCAGCCACTCGTGTTCCCCTCAGAACGTCAATCCGTTTTCGCGCGCTGCCTCCGCAAGCGCCTTAATACGACCATGATATTTGAAGCCTGAACGATCAAAGCTCACACGCGTAATACCTGCCTGCCTTGCCTTTTCCGCAATGCGCTTGCCAATCACGCTTGCGGCCGCAACGTTACCGCCATGGCTGACCTCTTTACGCACCTCGGGCTCGACGGTCGACGCACTCGCGAGCACCCTGCCACCGCTCGCATCGATGATCTGCGCATATATATGTCGGGGCGTGCGATGCACGCAAAGGCGCTCCGACTGCAGGCGCGCGATGTTCCTGCGAACTCTCTGTGCGCGACGATGGCGACGAGTGAACTTATTCATCGCTTAAACCACCTCTACTTCTTCTTGGCTTCCTTACGAGCAACATGTTCATCGGCATACCGAATCCCCTTGCCCTTGTAGGGCTCAGGCGGACGATAGGCACGGATCTCCGCAGCAACCTGCCCAACTTTCTGCTTATCCACACCTGTGACGACAATCTCGGTCTGGCTAGGCGTCTCGATGGTAATACCCTCGGGGACTGCGTAAGCAACGGGGTGCGAAAACCCGGCGGTCAGGTTTAGATTCTTGCCCTGAACGGCAGCACGATAACCTACGCCCACGATTGTCAGCTTCTTCTCGAACCCCTTGCTTACGCCGTTGACCATATTATCAACGACCGAGCGCATGGTGCCCGACAGGGCACGTGCAAACTTCGACGTAGCATTCGCTTCGAAATGCAATGTATCGTCTTGCTGGCGCACTTTGACTAGCGGATGCACCGTGAAGCTCAATTGACCCTTTGGGCCCTTCACAGACACAGCATCGGCGCTGATATTGACCTCAACACCTTTGGGTACCGTGACTGGATTCTTGGCTACTCGCGACATTGTTCGGGTCCGTTAAGAAACAATACACAGAATCTCACCACCGATTCCTGCCTTGCGCGCTGCGCGGTCTGACATGACGCCTTTGGAGGTCGATATGATAGCGACACCGAGCCCGCCTTCCACTGGATTGAGCTCGTCTTTACCCTTGTACAAACGCCAGCCCGGTCGACTCACGCGCTGCAGCTTCTCAATCACCGGTTTCCCAGCGTAGTATTTTAGGAACACCTCAAGCATGGCTTTGCTGTCGACCTCTTGTTCGGCAAGACGCTCGATATATCCCTCCTCGCGCAGGATTTCGAGTATTGCCCGCTTCATCCTTGAGGCGGGAATCAACACGCTGACTTTCTCCGCTTTCTGCGCATTACGAATGCGCGTCAACATATCAGCAATCGGATCAGTAATCATAAGCCCAGACCCAAGCTACAAGGTCCAAGATCCAAGCCAAGGTAAGCGGGAAGTTTGTATCCTGGATCTTGCACGTTGCACCTAATTGTTACCAACTCGCCTTTACCACGCCTGGCACTTCTCCACGCATCACCAGGTCGCGCAACTTATTGCGCGCTAAGCCGAATTTTCGATAGTAGCCGCGCGGCCGGCCCGTAAGCCGACAACGATTGCGCCGGCGACTCGGGCTCGAGTCGCGTGGCAGCCTTTGCAAGGCCAGCTTCGCGTGTTCGCGTTCGTCGTCGGACAAACTCAAATCCTTAACCTGCATACGAAGTTCGTTCCGGCGCTTGCCATACTTGGCTACCAGTGCAGCGCGCTTGCTGTCACGCGCTATCATCGATTTTTTGGCCATAAACCTAACTCAGCTCCTGAATGGAAAGCTAAATGCTTCCAACAACGCGCGGCCCTCTTCGTCCGTACGCGCGGTCGTCGTAATCGTAATGTTCATGCCACGTATGGCATCAATCTTGTCGTAATCGATTTCCGGAAAGATAATCTGCTCCCGGATACCCAAAGAGTAATTGCCTTGTCCGTCAAACGCTCGTGGTGATAGTCCGCGAAAGTCCCGGATGCGCGGAATCGCAATCTGAATGAGACGATCCAAAAACTCGTACATGCGGGTACGGCGCAGGGTAACCTTACATCCGATGAGCCAACCTGCTCTCACCTTGAAGTTTGCTACGGACTTTCGTGCCTTGGTGGTTACCGGTTTCTGACCGCTGATCTTTTCCATGTCCGAGAGCGCCCCGTCCATCGCCTTTTTATCGGCGATAGCCTCGCCCACCCCCATGTTCAGGGTAATCTTGGTAATGCGCGGTACCATCATGACATTGCTGTAACTGAACTTCTTAGTCAGCTCAGGCACCACCGATTCCTTATAAAACTGTTCCAACCTAGTCATGACTATACATCCACGACTTCACCGGAGCCTTTAAAGTAACGCACCTTTCTGCCGTCCTCCAGGCGCTTGACCCCCAATCGCTCGCCCTTGCCGGATGCCGCGTTGTAAAGCGCCACGTTGGAAATATGCAACGGCGCCTCTTTATCCAATATTCCGCCGGTCACTCCCTTGTTGGGGTTGGGCCGAGTATGTCGCTTGACCATGTTCACGTTTTCCACGAGCACGCGATCATCGGCCAACACGCGCAGCACGGCCCCCTGTTTGCCTTTGTCCTTGCCGGCTAGGACAACGACCTGGTCACCTTTTCGAATCTTACGCATAGTCGTCAGAGTACCTCGGGCGCCAACGATATGATGCGCATAAAATTCTGGGTGCGCAGCTCACGGGTTACGGGACCGAAGATACGGGTGCCGATCGGTTGTAGCTGAGGCGTAAGCAATACCGCGGCATTAGTGTCAAAACGAATCACTGAACCGTCGCTCCTGCGTATACCCTTGCGCGAACGCACGATAACGGCGTCATAAATATCACCTTTTTTGACTCGACCGCGTGGCACCGCCTCCTTGACACTGACCTTGACAACATCGCCAATGCCGGCATATCGGCGCTTAGAGCCACCAAGCACTTTGATGCATTTTACTTTCTTGGCACCGCTGTTATCAGCCACCGTCAACATACTCTGCATCTGAATCATCGGTCATGCTCCTAAGAGATGATCAGATCTCGGTTGCCTTTTCCAGTATCTTCACGAGCCGCCAACTCTTACTTCGAGAGACGGGTCGACATTCCTCGATAAGCACCAGATCACCTTGTCCACACTCATTGTTTTCGTCGTGAGCGTGTAACTTGGTGCGACGGCTGACATACTTCTGGTAAAAAGGATGCTTGATTCTGCGTTCAATCACTACTGTGATCGTCTTCTGCATCTTGTTGCTAACCACGCGACCTGTAACGGCACGTGCTGTCCCAGTCACGCCTGTCATGCCACTGCGCCTTTTCGTGCTTTCTCGTTCATTACCGTACGGACACGAGCGATGTCTCGACGTACCTTATGCACGCGGGCCGTATTTGCCAGCTGTCCCGTCGCACGCTGCATACGCAGATTGAATTGTTCGCGCAGCAGCTCTTGCAGCTCCTTCTTGATGGCCGCATCGTCCATCGCTCTAATCTCTTTTGTCCTCATGCCGTCGCCTGCCGCGTCACAAAACTGGTGCGAACGGACAATTTAGCCGCTGCAAGACGGAAAGCCTCACGGGCCTGATTTTCACCGACACCTTCCATTTCATACAGCACCGTACCAGGTTTGACCACGGCTACCCAGAACTCTACGTTACCCTTGCCCTTCCCCATTCGGACCTCAAGCGGCTTCTTAGTCATTGGCTTGTCCGGAAACACACGGATCCATACGCGTCCCCCACGCTTGATGTAATGCGTGAGCGCACGACGGCCCGCTTCGATTTGGCGCGCAGTGATATGGCCGCGGGTTGTTGCCTTGAGCCCATATTCGCCAAAGCTTACTTTGTTGCCACGCGTAGCTAGACCGCGATTGCGGCCCTTCTGCTGCTTGCGAAACTTGGTCTTTTTTGGCTGTAACATGTCTCAGTTCGTCTCGTTCAACCAACACCGGCCTTCTTGCTCGCCTCGGCCTCGGCCTCCTCCTCGCGATCGAAGATCTCTCCCTTAAATATCCATACCTTTACGCCGATGACGCCGTAGGTCGTATGCGCTTCCGCGAAACCATAGTCGATATCGGCGCGCAAAGTATGCAATGGGACACGCCCCTCCCGATACCACTCAGTGCGGGCAATCTCGGCGCCATTCAAGCGCCCTGCTACCATTACCTTCACGCCTTGAGCACGCAAACGCATCGCGTTAGTGACTGCACGTTTCATTGCTCGTCGGAACATGATGCGTTTCTCAAGCTGCTGGCAAATGCTTTCTGCAACTAATTGGGCGTCGAGCTCAGGCTTACGAATCTCCTCGACTGCTAGATGTACCGGCTGTTTTGCCAGTTCTCTCAACTCCTTTCGCAGATTTTCAATGTCTTCGCCCTTCTTACCGATTACAATGCCGGGCCGGGCTGTGTGTATAGTGACATTTACACTCTGCGCTGGCCGTTGGATCACGATCTTGCTCACAGCGGCATTTGCCAACTTTCTCTTGATGTAATCGCGTAACTGCAGATCGGAATGCAAGTTGTTTGCATAGCTCTTGCTGCCAGAGTACCACTTGGCAGCCCAGTCATTGATGATGCCTAAGCGCAGACCCGTTGGTATTGCCTTCTGCCCCATTAGCTCGCCTCCTCTGCAGGCTTGGAAACCGCCTTCTTGGCCCGGGTTTTCGCCTCATCCGACACGGTCACGACGATATGGCTTGAACGCTTCTTGATACGCCCCACCCGGCCTTTTGCACGCGCGCGCCAGCGCTTTACCGTCGGCCCCTCATCAATCTGCACGCTCGCGACCCGAAGCTCATCGACATCAGCGCCCTCATTGTGCTCGGCGTTAGCGATGGCTGATTCAACCGCTTTGCGTAACGGTCTTGCCGCTTTCTTGTCGCTGAATTGCAAGATCTCGAGAGCTTGCGCAACCGGAAGCCCACGAATCTGGTCCGCCACCAACCGGCCCTTTTGCGGCGAAATGTGAATATATTTTAGTATCGCTTTTGTCTGCATCGTCACTTCGCCGCCGCTTTCTTGTCGCCCGAGTGCCCCTTGAAAATACGCGTGGCCGCAAACTCACCGAGCTTGTGCCCGACCATATTCTCGGTAACCAGAATCGGCACGTGTTGCCGGCCATTGTGCACGGCGATAGTGAGGCCCACGAATTCGGGGGTGATCGTCGATCGACGTGACCAGGTTTTGATCGGTCGCTTGCTGCTCTGCGTCTGCGCGCGCTCGACCTTCACCGCAAGGTGATGATCAACAAAGGGTCCCTTCCTGACAGACCTAGGCATACGCTACCCCTACCGCTTACGTCGCCGCAAAATCATTGAATCAGTACGCTTGTTGAGGCGTGTCTTATGCCCCTTCGTTGGCACGCCCCAGGGTGTCACCGGGTGGCGACCCCCAGATGTGCGTCCCTCGCCACCGCCATGCGGATGATCCACCGGATTCATGGCGACGCCACGAACCGTCGGGCGCAAGCCACGCCAGCGCTTTGCGCCGGCTTTACCAAGCTTGCGCAGCGAATGTTCAGCGTTACCGACCTCGCCGATTGCTGCCCGACAATTGACATGCACCTTACGTACCTCGCCCGAACGTAGCCGCAATTGCGCATAATCCCCATCGCGCGCTACGTACTGGATCGCTGCCCCCGCGCTGCGGCCAATCTGCGCGCCTTTGCCCGGCTTGAGCTCAACACAATGCACAATGGTCCCCAGCGGTATGTTACGCAATGGCAGTACATTGCCGGAACGAATCGGTGCACCCACTCCTGATACCACCTCGCTTCCTGCCTGAACATCCTTGGGCGCGATAATGTAGCGGCGCTCACCATTGGCATACAAGATCAGCGCGATATTTGCGCTCCGATTTGGGTCATACTCGAGCCGCTCCACTTTGCCCGGTATGCCGTCGTTGTTCCGTTTGAAATCGATCACGCGGTAGTGGCGCTTATGTCCGCCCCCGCGATGGCGTACCGTGACGCGTCCATGAGTGTTTCGGCCATCAATCTTCGATTTCTTCTCCAGGAGACCCGAATATCCGCGGCCCTTATGCAGCTGCGGGTTAACAACCTTTACCATCCCGCGACGGCCTGCAGAGGTTGGTTTGACTTTAATGAGTGCCATTTCCTATCACCAACGGTTAAGACGCCGACAGAAAATCGATATCGAATCCTGGCTTGAGACGTACATAGGCCTTCTTGCTATCGCGCCGTTTGCCAAACCTACGGCCAAATCGCTTCGCTTTTCCCTTCACATTCAAGACGGTAATGCTTTCCACCTTGACATCAAACATCTTTTCCACTGCCTGCTTGATCACAGGTTTGGTCGCATCGGCCCGCACTTCGAAGACGAACTGTTTGTGCTTGTCGGCTGCCCGGGTG
>CAYGAS010000136.1:0-5399 GCA_964347935.1 uncultured Nitrospiraceae bacterium
TGGCTTGATTGTAGCCTCTACCCATGGTTCACTTTGGTCTTACGATAGCTTTGTGCCGATGATTTTTGCAGGCGCTGGATTGCCGAGTAAAAAAGTCAGTCGTACCGTTACGCCATATGATATTGCACCAACCCTGGCTGCATATCTAAATATAAAACCGCCATCCGGCGCAATTGGTACGCCGCTTGTGGAGGTTTTGGGAAAATGACTGAGTCTAAAAGGTGATATTTATGGATACGATTAGTAGTAAATTGATCCGGACCCGTAGCATATGAGGAGAGACATGACCGATGGGAGCATGACAGGTATTGATTATTTTGCTTGGTAAGTTGGAAATCCCAAAATAAGCAAGGGAGGAGAAGGAACGATGAAGCCTTTCGCTGTTTTCCTGGCCATAGGGCTATTCGCGAGTACTGCGATGGCCGCGGAAAAACCCAACATACTGGTGATATGGGGGGATGATATCGGTCAGAGCAATATCAGCGCCTACACTTTCGGGTTGGTAGGCTACAAAACGCCGAACATCGACCGGATCGCCAAAGAAGGCATGATGTTCACCGACTATTACGGCGAACAATCGTGCACTGCCGGCCGGTCGTCCTATATCACGGGGCAGAGCGTGTACCGCACGGGTCTGTCCAAGGTCGGCCTGCCGGGCGCCGAGCTCGGTATGAAGAAGGAAGATCCGACAATCGCCGCCTTGCTCAAGGCGAAGGGCTATGTCACGGGCCAGTTCGGTAAGAACCACCTCGGGGACAAGGACGAACATCTGCCGACCAATCACGGCTTCGACGAGTTCCTCGGCAACCTCTATCACCTCAACGCCGAAGAAGAGCCAGAGAACGAAGATTACCCCAAGGATCCGAACTTCAAGAAACGTTTCGGGCCACGCGGCGTGATCAAATCATCGGCTGACGGCAAGATCGAGGACACCGGCGCGTTGACGAAAAAGCGCATGGAAACGGTAGATGATGAAACAATTGCGGCTGCACTTGATTTCATTGACCGGGCGCACAAGGCTGGCAAACCGTTCTACGTATGGTGGAACGGCACGCGCATGCACTTCCGCACCCACGTCAAAGCCGAGCTGCGGGGTATTTCGGGTCAGGACGAGTACGCGGACGGCATGGTCGAGCACGACATGCACGTCGGCCAGCTTTTGAAAAAACTCGATGATCTGGGGATCGCCGACAACACGATCGTGCACTATTCGACCGACAACGGTCCGCACATGAACACCTGGCCCGATGCGGCCTGGTCGCCCTTCTTCGGTGAAAAGAACACCAATTGGGAAGGCGGCTGGCGCGTGCCGTCCATGGTGCGCTGGCCCGGCAAGATCAAAGCCGGCAGCGTTTCCAACGAGATCATGCATCACATGGATTGGCTGCCGACCTTCATGGCCGCCGCCGGTGATGCGAATATCAAGGAAAAGCTGAAGAAGGGCGGTGTCGAAGCGATCGGCCGTACCTACAAGGTGCATCTCGATGGCTACAACTTCCTGCCCCACCTCACGGGCAGGGAAGAAAAGGGACCGCGCCGCGAGATCTTTTATTTCGCCGACACGGGCGAGTTGACGGCCTTGCGCTACAACGATTGGAAAGCAATCTTCATGGAGCAGAAGGAATACGCGACACTTCGGGCCTGGATCGAACCGTGGACACCGTTGCGCGTACCGCTGATCACCAATCTCAGGCGTGATCCTTATGAGCGCGCGCATGTGACGTCCAACACTTATTATGATTGGTTAATCGACCGTGCTTTCTTCCTGGTCCCCGGTCAAGCCTACGTCGCGCAGTTCCTCCAGACCTTTAAGGAGTTCCCGCCGCGCCAGAAACCCGCGAGCTTCAGTATCGACCAGATAATGGAGAGGCTCCAGACCAGCGGGGGCTCGAAGTGATGCGGCACGCGTTGACCGTGAGGGAAAACAAACCCATTTAGCCACCATAAGTAAATAAAAGAACGGAGCCGCGCAGCGGCGGCCCGTAGGGTGGAGGGCAGGACGCCCGGAATAGTCTCTCCGGGCGCGCCAATGCTTTCAGACAGTTGATTCCGTATTCACGTTTAGTGCGGGCCGTACCTGTGGCCCAGTGCGAGATTGCTGTCTTGACGTTATAGCGTCATAACGCTATCGTTTAACTCATGAGTGCTGAACCCAAACGGGCAACCGTTTATTTTGACCCCGAGCTACATCGCGCCCTGCGGCTTAAGGCAGCCGAAACGGATCGTTCTTTGTCCGATTTAGTTAACGAGGCTGTGCAGTTAAGTCTTGCCGAGGACGCCGAAGACTTGGCGGCGTTCAAGGAACGGGGACGGGAGCCTAATCTGCCCTTTGAAGACGTCGTTAAGGATCTGAAACGGCGTGGAAAAATATAGGGTTCTGATTAAGCCTTCCGCGGTAAAGGAAATCGAGTCGATCCCGCAAAAGAAAATTCGACAACAGATTGTCCGTCGCATTCAACAACTAGCCAATAACCCCCGCCCGCGGGGTTCCACGAAGCTTTCGGGTCACGATCGTTATCGGATCCGACAGGGTGCATACCGAATCGTCTATGCGATCGAAGATGACAAGCTCGTGGTTTACGTTGTGAAGGTAGGGCACCGCAAGGATATCTATCGCGGAGCACTCTGAGGGCTCCTTCGGTACACCTCAGAGTCGATGATTCTGGCTCCATTTTTTTGCCGCTACATTTCTTATCTTGTCCATATAGCTGGCCTTCATCGCGGCTTCGAAGGCGTCGTTCGAAGGGTAATCAAAGCCGAACACTGGCTTCCATAAGCTTGGATTCTCCATGCATAGATAAAAGAACACGTGCGTGTGCCAAGGTTCGAGGCTCTGATAAGCAAAACGAAACAGCTCGAGCTTGATGGCTTCCGGATAAGAAAGCTTGCCGTCCGCTTCGGCCAGCGGCATCTGTAGCACCTTGCTTTTGACTCGGCGCGTGCGAATGGTGCGGATCACCGACTTAGTGAACGTCAGCGTGCCGAGTGATACCAAGGCCACCTCGGCGGGGTCAAATTGTTTCAGCAGGAGATCGAAGATCCGCGCGTAATCGGCGCGCCAGGTGTCATAGCGGATAAGCGGATGAAAATGGAAGCCAACCAGGATGCCCCGGTCTGCCAACTTACGCGCTGCGGCCAGGCGATCGGACAAGGGCGCGGTCCGATGTTCTTCATGTGTGATGATCGTCGGCGTATTCAGCGACCAAGTGCAAATGATGTTCGCAGGTATCTCATTGTTGAGTAAATAGGAGATGTTCCTTGATTTGGTCTTAAGTTCGAGAATGACGTTAGGGTGCTCATGCGCAAAACGGACAAGGGCTTGCAGCACGCCGTGTTTGTTTCCCCACAGCAGTGAGTCCGACGATTGCCCGGTACCAATATGGTAGATCCGGTTCGGATCGAGCTCTAAGGACTGGAGTTTTTCCGTGAAACCAGAATCAAAGGCGATACTGTCACCACGGTAAAAAGACTGAATACTGCAATAGCTGCAGCCAAAACCACAATTCTCGACGGCATCCAGGGTCATGAGGTTGCAGCACCGCGTACGGGTCGAGGCCACAGGACAATAGCCGAGCCCCAGATTCTGTTTGTCACGAACGCTGAGCACGGCTTTGGCGGGCCTCGTTTTGGTGTGTGGTCCAAATCGTTGGTAGCTGGGGGCGGTATTCTTGAGCGCATGCCAGATCGTCCGCAGCTCGCCCAGGATGACTCGTCGCGCGGGCTTGCCGTTCACTGCATCGCGGATGCCGCTGGGCCATGCTTCGCAAATTGACATTTCATGCCACGCCTGAAAATCCAAAGCCATTTCCACAATCTGTCGCAACTCCTGTTGCGTGAAGTGGTATTGTCGTGACTGATTGCGGATGAACTGTCGTTCGTGAGCCGGCAACATGCCAAATAGCGTGCGCGCGGCGTGGTGGGAGAATCTTGAATGATAATCTGCCGGTGCTGCCATGAGCCGAACTATAGCGCATTTTTGCGCAGCTGCTCCACGTGTCGATGTCGCATGCGACGGAATGACATTCGGGCTGACTATGATGATGCAGTGCTTGTTACGATCTTTGTCGCGGCCGTGTTGATTGTGCGTGCGTTAGGCGGCGGATCAGCGGGGGGCGGCGGCACCGCCTGCGGCGGGCGAGGCTGCGCTTGATATCTTTAAGGAACGGTTCGCCCGCAGTGAGATCGACAAGGACTAGTTTGAGGAACGAAAGCGCTTGCTCTGCGATTAAGCCTCATCTAGGCGCATGCTCCGTGCATAGCCCCGCGCAGGCTATTTGGGCGTGGTCTTAACGAAGATCGCGCCGTAATGGAAGGGTGCTAGGTGCACTACCCGGTCCGACTCGAATCCCGCGGGTGCCACGGCACGGGCCACCGCCTCGGGTGCCATGCGCAGTGCCGTGGCCGGTCCACGAGGCTGACCGAGCACCACTGTTTTTTCGCGGGGTAGAGGGTACCAGTTGATAACAGTGAACCGCCCCGCGGGTTTGAGAACCTGGTTGACCGCCGATGCAAGCTCGGTCTTATCGGGTACGCCGTGAAATGTGTTGGCGATCAGCACATAGTCAACGGACTGACTGATCAACTTGGATAAATCGCGGCCATCGCCCAGGATAGGGATAAAATTGCTGCAATCACGGCACGCGCTTTTCGCCTGCTCCAGCATCTTGGCATCCAGATCGACGCCGATGACGCACCCCGGTGCGGTTAGCCGACACATGGGAGCAGTGAAATAACCGTCACCGCAGCACAGGTCGATGACGTCCATGCCAGTGCCGATACCCACGGCCCGTAACACGCCTTCCGGATCCGGCCACAGTGCGTGCCACCAGTCCTTGTTCGGCATGGCAGTGGCAGGGAAGAATCTGTCTTCTGTCACGTACGCTCCTTAGAAGTGGATGAGGCGAGAGACGGGGATCAGATGATGGCACTGTTGGTGCGCTGCAGCAGCCTGGTTGTCGTGCCTAGATCCACCTCGCCGGCATATCCCTTTGGGATAGAACTATACAGCAGGCGAATTCGGTACAGTCCGGTTGTGTAAATAACCTGAATGCATCATTTTCTCTAGTCTGCTGTTGTCTTTAACCAAGCCTCTCGCGGGATCACATGAGACTGACAGCGAGCAGGGTGTTGCAGAGCGGAGGGCACGACGCGCAGCGACCATGGCTACGCTTGTCGATTTGCTGTTTCGCACGGTCGATGGTGTGTTCGCCGTCGACGCGAGACAGCGCATCACCTTCTGGAATCCCGCGTGCGCGCAGTTATTAGGGATTTCCGACAAAAAGGCGCTCGGACGGTGCTGCAGCGAAGTCGTTCGAGGAAAGGAGCCCTTTGCGCAGGGGTTGTGCGCACAGGAATGCAGTGTCGGGCGCTTGGTCAATGGTGAGAACGCGCCCAAGACG
>CAYGAS010000137.1:0-20250 GCA_964347935.1 uncultured Nitrospiraceae bacterium
GCGGAAGTTCGAATCGGCATGATCCGGCGGCACCGCACGCTCATCGCCCCAGAAGAACTCCACCCGGTCCCAGGAGAGCCGCTCGTTGAAAGGTGGCGCCGCCAGGAGCGTGTAGAGCCTCTGCGGGGTCTTTCCGCCCGCCAGCGCGACCGTGAAGCGCCCACGGGCCTGGATCGCTGTGCGCGCCACCGCCGCGAAGGTTTCGGCCGCCGCCTGCGCGAGCTGCTCGGCATCGGCGAACCGGCGAACCAGGCCCCCACTCACGGTGTGCGCCAGCTCCGACCGTCCGACTCGATGAGCTTGTCGGCCTCCACCGGGCCCCAGGAATTGGCCGGGTACTCCGGCAACCAGCGTTCCTCACTGCGTTCCCAGTATTCCAGGACGTTCATGACCCAGGTCCAGGCCGCCTCGACCTCGTCGCGGCGCATGAACAGCGTGGCATCGCCGGCCGCCACGTCGAGCAACAGCCGTTCGTAGGCCTCCGGGGATTCGTCGCTGAAGCCGCCCCGATAACCGAAGTCCATCTTCACCGGCTCGACCCGGACCTTCGCCCCGGGCTGTTTCGCGGCGATGCGCAGCGAGAACCCCTCATCGGGCTGAATCCGCAGCGCCAGCACGTTGGGCTCGATCGGGTGTTGTGCGTCAACGTTGAAAAGGATCTGCGGCACGTCCTTGAACTGCACGGCGATCTCGCTGGCGCGCTTGGGCAAGCGCTTGCCGGTGCGGACATAGAACGGCACGCCGGCCCAGCGCCAGTTATCGATGTAAAGCTTGATCGCCACGTAGGTCTCGGTGGTCGAATCCGCGGCCACGCCCGCCTCGCGGCGGTAGCCCGGCACCTTGTCGCCGTTATAGCTCCCGCCTGCATACTGCGCGCGTACCACACACTTTGCGCACTCCGTGACCGGCCGCAGGCAATTCAATACCGCCAGCTTGTGGTCGCGGACGACATCGGCGGTGACCGACCACGGCGGCTCCATGGCCGTGAGCGACACGAGCTGAAGGATGTGGTTCTGCACCATGTCGCGCAGGGCCCCCGCCTGCTCGTAGTAGCCTGCGCGGGTGCCCACGCCTTCCTGCTCTGCCACCGTGATCTGCACGTGATCGATGTATTTCTGGTTCCACAGCGGTTCGAAGATCGCGTTGCCGAAGCGCATGACCAGAATGTTCTGTACGGTTTCTTTGCCGAGATAGTGATCGATGCGAAAGATCTGTCGCTCGTCGAGCGCCGCGGCGAGCGTCGCGTTCACCTCGCGCGCGCTTTCAAGGTCACGCCCGATCGGTTTTTCCACAATCATGCGCGTGAATGGCCCGCCCGCGGTCGGCGGCGCGATCAGCCCGGCCGCACGCAGCTGCTCGACGCTGATCTCGATCAGGGTCGGCGGGATCGACAAGTAAAAAATGCGATTTCCGGGCAAGCCGAGCTCCGAATCGATCTCCTCGAGACGCTTCTTGAGCGCGGTAAAGGCTTGCCCGTCTTCGAAGGTTCCAGACATAAAAAACAGCGAGCGCTCAAATTCGGGCCACGTGCCCGCCTCGAGCGGCCGGCGCGAGTATTTCTCGATGCCTTCGCGCGCAAAAGCGCGAAAGTCGTTGTCGCTCAGCTCGCGCCGGCCGAAGCCGACGACGGCAAACTTCTCGGGCAGCAGGCCGTCGAGCCTGAGGTTGTAAATCGCCGGCAGCAGCTTGCGCTTGGCGAGATCGCCGCCGCCGCCGAGGATGACGAGGGTGGCGGGTTGCGGCACCAGTCCGTCGGCGACACCGACTCTGGCGAGGTTGTGGGAGGCCGTTTTGAACATGAAGCCGTTAATCGCTAAGCGTCAATCGATGTGAAGTAAAATCTAGGAATATCTTATAACCCATTAAATTAATGAGCAAATGTTTGATAGACATGTCCCCGCGTGTCAGCCGCCGCTCGGCCGCTCGACGTGGCCGCCGAACTTGTGGCGCATGGCCGAAAGCACCTTCTCGGCAAAGGTGTGCTCCTGGCGCGAGCGGAACCGCGCATACAGCGAGGCCGACAGCACATCCACCGGGACCGCGCGCTCCACGGCGGCAAAAATCGTCCAACGCCCTTCGCCCGAGTCCTGCACGAAGCCCGAATAGTTCGAAAGGTCGGGATTTTCCAGCAGCGCCGTCGCCGTCAGGTCGAGCAGCCAGGAGCTCACCACGCTGCCGCGGCGCCAGACCTCGGCAATGTCGGCCAGGTCGAGCTCGTAGCGCAGATTCTCCGGCACTTCCTCGGAATTGGCGTTGCGGAAGATGTCGAATCCCTCCGCATAGGCCTGCATCAGCCCGTACTCGATCCCGTTATGGACCATTTTCACAAAATGCCCCGCGCCGGCGGGCCCGCAATGGACGTAGCCCTCCTCGGCGGTGCCGCCCTTGTCTTCCCTGCCGGGTGTGCGCGGGATGTCGCCCCGCCCCGGCGCCAGTGTCTTCAGAATAGGATCGATATGCCCGACGGCCTCCTTCGGGCCGCCGATCATCATGGAATAGCCGCGCTCGAGCCCCCAAATGCCGCCGCTGGTGCCGACATCGACGTAGTGAATCCCTCGCGGGCGCAACTGCTCGGCGCGACGGACATCGTCCTTGTAATAGGAGTTGCCGCCATCGATGACGATATCGCCCGCCTCGAGCCGTTCGCTCAGGGCGCCGACGGTCTCTTCCGTCGGCCCGCCCGCCGGCACCATCACCCAGGCGACGCGCGGCCGCTCGAGCCGGCTCACCAGCTCGTCCAGCGAGCGAGCGCCGGTGGCGCCTTCCTTCTGCAGCTGTTTGACGTTGTCGACATTCCTGTCGAAGGCCACACAGGCGTGTCCGCCGCGCAGCAGCCGACGCACCATGTTCGCGCCCATACGGCCCAAGCCGATCATTCCGAGTTGCATAGGCAGAGTCCTCAGTCCTTAAGTATTTCTTGCAGCTGTTTCAGGCCCGCTTGTACGTCGGGGCCCAGGTGCACCCGAAGCACGCGGCGCTTGCGCTCGGCAAGCACTTCGAAATCGCCCTGCGCCTGAAAGCGCTTGAGGATGCCGAAGCTGTATTTTTGCCCGGGGATCGCCAAATCCTCGGCGTCATCCGCCGTGATCTGCAAGAACACGCCGTTATTCGGGCCGCCCTTGTGCAGCTGTCCGGTCGAGTGCAGGAACCGCGGGCCATAACCGAGCGTGGTGGCGACACGCAAGCGATCCCGCACGGCGTGCCTGATGGTCTGCAACGGCCACTCGTTTTCCGGGCTCATCTCGACGTAGGCGTTGATGGCGAAGTAATCGTTGGCCTGGAGTCGCTGTAGATGCGCTTTGAGAAAAGCCGCCAGCGATCGCGCCGATGCCGCCTCACCGATCGCCTCGGCATTCGCGGCGTCGGTGTACAGACTGAGCCCCGCCTCCTGCAGCAGCGGGCTCTCTTTCGGTAACTTTCCGCTCTGCTCGTAGGCCGCCGTCAGGCTGCGGGTGGCGACCTTACTCGCCTCCACGTCCGGCTGATCGAAGGGGTTGATGCCGAGCACGGATCCGGCGACCGCGGTGGCGATCTCCCAGCGGAAAAATTCCTGACCCAGGTCCTTGCGATCCTCGACGCGGATGCGGATCACCGGATGCCCGGCACTTTCGAGCGCATCCACGGCGTCGTCCTGCTCCCGAACGGCGTGCGTTTCCAAGCGCAGGTACACGAACACGCGGTCGTTGCCGTAGACCTCCGGGGGCGCGGCGCGTTCACCGTCCACCGGTACTATGCCCTTGCCGTGTTTGCCGGTGGATTCAGCGATGAGTTGCTCGAGCCACGCGCCCAACGCCGATATCGCCGGCGAGGCGATAAGGGTGAGCTTATCGCGCCCCTGCTTGGCCAAGGTGCCCATGATGATCCCGAGAGCAACGCCTGGATTCACGTCCGGCGGCACGAAGGCCGCGCAGGACTGCACCATGATCTCCGTGCGGGCAAGGAACTCCGACACATCGAGGCCCATGATGCCGGCGGGCACCAGCCCGAAGTTGGACATGGCCGAGTAGCGGCCGCCGATGCTCGGTATGCCGTGCACAATGTGGCGGAAGCCATCGGCCTTGGCGAGCTTGTGCAAGGCGGTACCGGGATCGGTGATGGCGACGAACTGCGAGCCGTTGTTTGCGATGCGATCGAAAAAGTACTGCTTGAAGGCATTGGGTTCGCTCGTTCCGCCGGATTTTGACGAGACGATAAAAAGCGTTTTGGCAAGCTCGATTTTGCTCGCGTATGCGTCCACCTGCGCCGGCACCGTGGAGTCGAGGACGAACAACTCCGGCGATCCCTCGATCGCACCGAAGGTTCGCTTCAAGACCTCCGGACAAAGACTCGAGCCGCCCATGCCGAGCAACAGCGCGTGACGGAAACCTGCCGCGCCCACCTCTTCCACGACGCGCCGCAACTGATCGAGGTGATCGCGCTGACCCTCGACGACATGCAACCAACCGAGCCAACGGTCCTCGTCGGCGCCGGTCCAAAGCTTCGCATCGGCATTCCACAGGCGCCGCACCTTCCCGCCCGCACGCCACTCATCGAACGCCGCCTGCACGCGCTCTTCACCTTTGGCTAGCGCATAGCTTTGTCTTGCGAGCGCGCCGGCGAGCCGTGCCTGGCGCTTTTTTTCGATGGCGGCCAGCAGCTGATCGAATGCATCGGAAAATTTTTGTACCCCCTCGGTCAGCAACCGGTCGGTGACGTCCTTGATCGGGATACACACCCGGCCAAGGGTTTCGAGATCCTGTTTCGCCTGCTCAAGCTGAGCGGCTTGGTTTTCCGTCAATGCCGCGCGCACCCGGCCCTGTTTGCGAAACGCCTGCCAGGTTTCGGTCGGGACCGTATTGACCGTGCCGGGCCCGATCAGCTCGTCGACGTAAAGCGTCGGCGAGTACTTCGGGTTCTTGGTGCTGGTGCTCGCCCACAACACGCGCTGCGGTCGCGCCCCCTTTTCTTGCAGCCGCTGCCAACGCGGTTCTGCGTAGATCTTCTGGTAGCGCGCATAAGCGACTTTGCCGCTGGCAATCGCCATCTTGCCGATCAAAAGTTTCAACCGCGTGCGCCGCTCCTCGTCTTGGGTGTTGTCGAGCGCTTCCTCGAGCTTCTGGTCGACCAATGAATCAATGCGGCTCATGAAAAAACTGGCGACGCTCGCGACTTTGCCAAGATCGCCGCCCCTGCGCGCGCGCTCTTCCAGCCCTTCGATGTACGCATTGGCAACGGCCTCGTAAGACTCGACGGCGAAGAGCAACGTCGCGTTGATATTGATCCCATCGCTGATCAGCTGACGCACGGCGGGAATGCCGGCGGCCGTACTCGGGACCTTGATCATGACGTTTTCGCGGTCGATCGTCTGGCGAAGCCTTCGCGCCTCGTCAACGGTCGCCTGGGTGTCGTGGGCGATATAGGGCGACACCTCCATGCTGACATAGCCATCGACGCCATCGGTGCGTTCGTAGACCGGGCGCAGGACATCCGCCGCCATTTGAATATCTTCGACCGCGAGACGTTCGTAGATCTCACCGGCTGTCAGCGATCCTTGCGCGACCAGGGCCTCGATCGCCGCGTCGTAATCGGTGCTGCCGGCAACCGCCTTTTCGAAAATGGAGGGATTGGAGGTCACGCCCAGCAGGCCGTCCTGCTCGACCATGTGCTGCAGCTCGCCAGAGGTGATGAGCCCGCGTCGTATATTGTCGTACCAGATGCTTTGGCCGAGCTTCTCGACCGCAAAAACCGGATTTTCCACGCGCCCTCCGTTTGCTACGGCCACACCGGGCCTGCCGGCCGTTTGTCGTGGCCGTCAATTCCGCCACGAGCATGCGGGGGGACGATAACACAGGGGCTAGGATCCCAGAAGCTCACGCCGGTGAGCCTGGTCGCCAGGGCAGTGCTTGTAATCCCCGCCGCACGTGCTAATAAAGATAGGAACCCACGACCACCTTTTTTTGCAGGCGCACTTATGCATACCGCCCAGAAAGCCTTGAAAAAACCTTTATCGTTGTACCTGGTTGCCGCTGGCTATCTGGGACTGATGTTCTTACAGATTTACCAGATGTACCAGTGGGGCCGCTTCGTATCGATGCCCTATCTGCACGACATTGTGTTTTTGATTCTCTATCCGGTCGCCGCATACGGAATTTTCAAAGTAAGAAAGTGGGGCTGGTATCTGGTAGTCGGACATCTGCTGTTTCTGTTGATGGGCAACCTCGTGCTGCTCGTGCAATACCGGTATTACGATCCTGTGTTGCTGCCGATGCTGATTGCTTTGGCGGTGTTTTTCCTCTGGTTCTTCCTTCGCAAAAGCGTGCGATCGCCGTTCCACAATCCTGCGTTGCGCTGGTGGGAACGCCAACACGCACGGTTTGGTGCCACCTTTAAGGTAACGCTGCGCAATGCGCGCAGCGAAGCCCTCAACGTCGACGGCGTCAACCTTTCCGCCGGCGGTTGCTTCGTCAAGCTTGACGACGATCAGAACATGACCAAACACGAGCCCGTTGAGGTCGAGCTGCAGTACGATGACTTCGACCCTTTCCACGTCAAGGGCCATGTCACGTGGGTCACGCCGCGCAGCGAGCTCAATCCGAAAGGTGCCGGTATCGCGTTCGTCCATGCCAATCGCCAGAATCGGGCGCTGCTGAGAGCGATCCTGCGCGCGGTGCAAGCGCGCTGGGTCGAGTCGGGCGCGCACGGCGCACCGGTCGCCTGACCTCAACGTAATTTCCGGTAGTCCTCAGGGGCGAAGGCATCCACCTGGATCGCCTCGTCTCGCGCCTCCTCGGCCTCACTGAGCCGCTCCCGCTCCTCGGCACTGATGATGCCGGCGCGCACTGCCTGCTCGGCGAGCACATCGCCAGGCGCACGATCCAGCAATCCCGCCCGCACGGCATCGCGCAACTTGGTCTCGACCGCCAACGCCTCGACAGCTTTCTCCAACGCCGATTCCAGATGACCGAGACCCGCCTCGTCGGCGGGCGGTATATAAATGTCGGTGGTCAGTTGCCGACGGGCCTCGCGGTTTTCCAGCAGCCCTCTTGCGACGGCGCCGCCGAGCTTGTCGCTCGGCGGTCGCATGCGTGCGCCGAGCGGGAACACGATAGCGCGCAGCACGCCAGCCACCGGCCGATTCGGCAGGTTGTCCAGCACGCCGCGCAGCGCTTCCTGCACATTGTAAAGCGCCAACGTGCATCCCCAGCGCACCAGCGCAAGGTCGCGCGCGGGCTGGCCGTCGTCGCAAAAGCGCTTGAGCGCGGCGGATCCCAGATACATCCACGCCAAGGCATCGGCGAGACGCCCGCTGATTTTTTCGCGCCGTTTCAGCGCCGCACCGATCGTGCCCATCGCCGCATCGGACACCAGCGCGAAGGCAGCGCTGTAGCGTGTCAGCCGTCTAAAGTACTTGGCCATCGGCGCGCTTACGGGCGCACGCGCCAGCCAGGCGCCGCTCAGGCCCAACCAGAAGGCGCGAACGACATTGGTGACGACGAAATTGATGTGTCCGAACATGGCGCGGTCAAAGCGTACAAGATCGCCCTTGCTGACCGAGTCGATCTCCTCGTGCACGAACGGGTGGCAACGGATCGCGCCTTGACCGTAGATGATCATTGAGCGTGTCAGGATATTGGCCCCTTCGACGGTGATGGCGATGGGCGTGCCGACATAAGCGTGTGACAAGACGTTGCGTGGCCCGCGACAAATCGCCGCGCCGGCGCGTATGTCCATGGCATCCATCACTACGGTGCGCATGCCTTCGGTCAAGTAGGCCTTGAGGATGGCCGACAACACCGCCGGCCGCGCGCCATCGTCGAGCGCCGCGCACGTCAGCTTACGTGCCGCATTCATGACATAGGTATAACCGCCGATCCGCGCCAGCGGTTCCTCGATGCCCTCGAAGCGACCGATCGGGGTGTCGAACTGTTCGCGCACAGTGGCGTAGGCACCGACCAGACGCGTCGCCACTTGTGCAGCACCGACCGAAAGCGCCGGCAGCGAAATCGAACGCCCGGCCGCCAGGGATTCCATGAGCATGCGCCAGCCGTTGCCGGCCCCGTCGCGACCGCCGATGATCGCATCGAGCGGCACGAATACGTCCCGTCCCACGATGGGCCCGTTGTGGAACGGTACCCCCATGGGGTCGTGTCGTTGTCCGATCTCGATGCCGGCAAGGTCGCGCGGGATTAACGCACACGTGATACCGAGGTCTTCCTGATCGCCGAGCAAATGATCGGGGTCGTACAAACGGAAAGCGAGGCCGATGACCGTCGCCACCGGCGCCAACGTGATGTAGCGTTTGCGCCAGTTCAGACGCATGCCGAGCACCCGCTTTCCGCCAAACTCACCGTGCGCGATGACACCGGTGCTCTGGGTGGCGGCGGCATCGCTGCCGGCCTCCGGGCCGGTCAAAGCGAAGCATGGAATTTCCTCGCCCGTTGCCAGTCGCGGCAAGTAACGGCGTTTTTGCTCTTCGGTCCCGTAATGCAACAGCAGCTCCGCCGGCCCGAGCGAATTCGGCACCATGACGGTGACGCCGGCAACCAAGCTGCGGCTGGCGATCTTGGTGACGATGGCCGAGTGCGCCTGCGCCGAGAAACCCAGGCCGCCGTAGTCCTTGGGGATGATCATGCCGAAGAAGCGGTGCTGTTTGAGAAACGCCCAGACCTGCGGTGGCAACTCGCGCGCCTGCACGATTTCCCATTCTTTGAGCATGCCGCAGAGCTGCTCGACCGGCCCGGCGAGAAAATCTTCTTCTTCTTGCGACAAGGGCTGTGCCTGAAAGGCAAGCAACGTACGCCAACGCGGACGCCCGGAGAACAGCTCCCCGTCCCACCACACGGTGCCGGCCTCAAGCGCTATGCGTTCGGTGTCACCGAGGCGCGGCAAGACCTTCGCGACCCGGCTCATCAATTGGCGCGAAATCCACTGCCGGCGCAGCGGACGAAAGCCGAATAAGATCGCGATCACGATCGCGCCGGCGACGATAAATCCAAACTCGACCGAAACGAGCACCGTCTCAAACCCGCGCCAGGCCCACACGGCCAGCACGGTGGTCACGGCGAGCACCCAGGCCCAGAAGCCGCGGCCGAAATACATGAGCACCCCGGCCAGGATGAGGGCTCCGATGACAACGCTTCCCATGCTCAGATCTCCTATCGATGTTTCGTGCGCGCTCGGCTTATCAGTCGCGTTCCAGGATCATTGCCGAGGCGGTGGCACCGGCACCGCAAATACTGACAAGCCCGTAGCGCGCTTGACGCCGTTTCATCTCGTTGGCGAGTGTGGTGACGATGCGTCCACCGGTGGCGCCAAAGGGGTGGCCGACGGCGATCGAGCCGCCGAGTGGATTCAGCCTGTCTAGATCGACCTCGCCGATCGCGGGTTCCTTCCAGCCTTGCGCCCACGCCCGCAGGTTACACGCTACTTGGCCGGCGAATGCCTCGTGCATCTCGACGATATCCATGTCCGATAACTTGAGCCCGTTCTTGCGAAGCAAGCGCGGCACCGCCACGGCCGGTGCCATCAGCAAGCCATCGGCCGGATCGATACCGACAAACTCGAAATCGCGGATGAACGCCAGCGGTTCCCGGCCTTCGCGTCGCGCGCGTGCCTCCGACATCAGCAACACCGAGGCGGCGCCGTCGGTCAGCGGACTCGAGTTGCCGGCGGTGATCGTTCCGCGCTCGCTGCGATCGAAGGCAGGACGAAGCTGGGCAAGCTTTTCGCGGGTCGTGTCGGCGCGGATCAATAGGTCCCGGTCGATGCCGTCGAGAGCGTGAATCTCCGCCTTGAGGCGGCCGTCTTCGGTAGCGGCGTGGGCGCGCGCATGGCTGCGATAGGCGATCTCGTCTTGCTCCACGCGCGCTATCTTCCACTCTTTTACCATCAGCTCGGTGTGCTCGCCCATGGTGAGGCCCGTCGACGGCTCGGCGATGGCGGGCGCCTGCGGTGCGAAATGCCACGGCCGCAGCCGCAGGAATTGCTTGAGCTTTCCGCCGACCGTCCTGGCCGCGCTCGCGTCCATAAAGATGCGCGCCGCACCCTTACTGAAAAGCAGCGCCGGGTTCGACATCGACTCGGTGCCGCCGGCGATGCCGACCTGCGCGCGCCCGGCAGCGATCGAGTCGTAAACGGCGGCGATCGCCGACGCCCCGGTGATGCAGTTATCCGTTATCGTCAGGGCGCGGACCTTTGCCGGCAGCTCGCTGGTAAAGACGACTTCGCGCGCCAGGTGCGGGACTCGGGGATCGACGATGACAACACCGTAAACGCACTCCTCGACCGATTGCGGGTCGAGCTCTTGCTTACGCAGCAAACCGTTCACCGAGTGCGCCGCCAGCTGCAGCGGCGAATAGTTCTTGAAGGCGGTGCCGGCTCTGGCGAACGGTGTGCGCGCGCCACCCATGACGGCCACCCGAGTCGATGGGGCTGAGGTCATCGAACTTTGCTCAATGATCTGCGGTCGTGCGCGTGTAGGGTTTCGACATCCATATCGCCGGGTCGTGCCGGGTCACCGCTGACCGAGACCCGATACTCCGTGCTGTTTTAGAACATAGCACGTCAGCGCGGAGACGGTTGTAACCGCTTTTCGAAATAGCGGCGCCACGCGTCACCGAGCGCGCGGGCAGCCAGCACGCGCGAGAGACTCGCGGGATCGCGGCACTTTGAGGCGTATATGTGCAGAAACTCCGCAATCGTGACCGATTGACCGTCACCTTCGACAATGGCGATCGCATCGCCCGCCGCGACTGTGCCTTCCTGTAAGACCCGCAGATAGAACCCGGTCCGCCCACTATCCAGGAATCGTTTCGGAAACTCAGGTCCTTCCTGCATGCGCATGGCGAGCTTATAACAGGGGATACGCGGTTGGCTGACCTGCAGCACCGCGTCACCGATAGCGACCACATCGCCGACGCGCACGCTCTCCTCGCTTAAGCCCTCGATCGTGAAGTTCTCGCCGAATTGACCAAAGGCAAAGGGTGGGCGCGCAAGCTCGGTTTGCCAGTAGCCGTAATGCTCGACGGGATAGGCATAGACCGCCATATCGACGCCGCCATGCACCGTCCGGTCGGCCTGCTCATCGCCGTCGAGGTTGAGCTTGCGCAGCATGACGCGTCCACTGACGGGTTTCTTGAAAATGCCGGTCGCAACCGGCTTCCCTTTGAAGTTTACCGTCTGCGGCAAGGATACATTTACGGAAATAAGCTCCATTACCCTCGCTTGTGCCTGAGCGCCATTTCACGCACGGGTGCCAGTCGCTGCGGTGGCCGTTTCTCGTTCCCGCGCCGCTTAGTTGACGCGTGACCGCGTGCGGGTTCCACGGCGCCAGGCGTGGTAGCGCTCGAGCCAACGCAGCACGGTCTGCGGGGCGTGCGCTTTCTTCCACTCGCCGGCGGCGAACTTGTTGGCCTCGGCGAAAGTCGGGTAAATGTGAATTGTGCTCAAGATTTTGTTCAGTCCAAAGCGGTGGCGCATCGCTGCGACGTACTCGGCGATGGTATCGCCGGCGTGCTCGCCGACAATGGTGACGCCGAGAATCTTGTCCTTGCCCGGGACCGTCAACACCTTGACAACGCCGTGGGCTTCTTCGTCGGTGATGGCGCGGTCGAGCTCCTGCATCGCATAGCGCGTCACTTCGTAGCGGATACCTCTGGCCTTCGCCTCTTCCTCGTTGAGTCCCACCCGCGCGACCTCGGGGTCGGTGAATGTGGCCCAGGGAACGACCGAATAATCGACCTTGAATTTCTTGAAGCTCCCGAACAACGCATTGACGCTCGCGAACCAGGCCTGGTGCGAGGCCATATGGGTAAACTGATAGGGCCCGGTGACGTCGCCGCAGCAATAGATGTTCGGATACGTCGTCTGCAAGTACTCGTTGACCTCGATCGTACGCTGCGGCGTCAAACCGATACCGAGCTCCTCGAGTCCGTAACCCTGCGTGCGCGCAGCGCGGCCTACCGCGACCAACACTTCATCAAACTCGATGCGCGACTCTTCGCCTTCGTGCTCGACGACAAGCACCTTCTTGCCGTTTTCGAGACGAAACTCCTTGGCGCGATGCCCGACGCGGACATCGATGCCTTCGGCCCGAAAGCGCTGCATCACCATCTCGGCGATCTCCGGATCCTCGCGCGGCAGCAGGCGCGGCAACATCTCCACTTGTGTCACCTGACTGCCGAAGCGGGCGAACGCCTGCGTGAGCTCGCTGCCGATCGGACCGCCGCCCAAGACCACCAAGCGTTTCGGCAAGGCGCGAAGGTCCCACACGGTGTCGGACGTGAGGTAACCCACTTCGTCGATGCCCGGGATCGGCGGGATGAACGGCGCGCCGCCGGCGGCGATGACGATGTTGCGTGTCGTGAGCGTTCGACCGCTGACCTCGACTGTGTACGGCGAGGTGATCTTGGCCTCGCCCATGATGCATTCCACGCCGAGCTTGGTGTAACGTTCGACCGAGTCGTGCGGTTCGATGGTTTTTATCACGCGCTGCACGCGCTCCATGATGTCGGCAAAGTCGAACTCCGCACTGGCGGACTTGAAACCCAGCTCTTCGGCGCGGCGAACCTGCGCCAGAAACCTCGCCGAGCGAATCAATGCCTTGGACGGCACGCAACCCAGGTTCAGACATTCGCCGCCCATCTTATTCTTCTCGATCAGCGTGACCTTGGCCTTGACTGCCGCGGCGATATACGACGCCACCAGGCCGGCGGATCCGGCACCGATGACGACGATATTGCGGTCGAAACTTTCAGGTTTCGTAAAATTGCGCAGCACCTTTTGTGCTTTCATGAACCCCACCACCTTCTTGGCAATAAGCGGGAAAAGACCGACGAGTGCAAACGAGATGATCAAGCCCGGTGACAAAATATCGCCCAGCGCCTCGATCTTTCCGAGCTGTGTTCCGGCGTTCACGTAAACGATCGTACCCGCGAGCATGCCGGCCTGGCTCACTATATAGAATGTGGCCGTGCGGATGGGCGTCAGCGCCATGACGAGGTTGATGACGAAGAACGGAATCGCCACGACCAGTCGCAGGGTAAACAGATAAAACGCGCCATCCCTCTTGATGCCGTCGTTCACCGCTTGCAAGCGGTCGCCGAAACGTTCTTGCACCCAATCGCGCAGGAGAAAGCGCGCGACTAAAAAAGCCAGCGTCGCGCCCAGACTCGAGGCAAAGGAAACGATGATGGTGCCCCAAAGCAGACCGAACAACGCACCGCCGACCAGCGTCATGACCGCAGCCCCCGGCAGCGACAAGCCGGTCACGGCGACATAGATCAGGAAGTAGATGAAGACCGTGCGCCATCGGTGCGCTTCGTAATAGGCCATGATGTTGGCCTGCTGCGCCTTCAAATACTCGAGACTGAAGTAGCGACCCAGATCGAAGGCGAAAAAAGCCACGATCAGGCCGACGACGATCACGGCAATAACAAGTCTTTTACTGCTCAAAGTATGCCCACTGCCTAGCTAGTCCATGGCGAAAGCGCTGCGGTACCTTAGCAGCGCAGACGCGCAATTGCCGAGACAGGCCTCCTCTCATCGAAGACCCCATTTATACCAATGTCGTCAGGGGGTCGAAAGCCGCGCTGTCGTCACCGGTTGCAGCCGCCGCGTTTTCACCGAATTGCCGCGGGCGAGCTTTGTTCAGAATAACCCTTTATCGGCCCATAACGACCCAGCGCCGGGACCGGAGCGAGTGCCGGCTGCCGCGCCCACTGCCACCCTGATCCAGAACTCTTGACGTCTTGGCGTTGTGGTCCAGCCCTCGTCATCCGATTTATCATACAGACACGGCCTGAGACAGATGAGCGATGACGCCTTATCCATTGATTGTCTTGTACATGGCCAGGCGCGCGATATACTTCTCTTTAGGGCACCTAGACCCACGGATGCGACAGATTCTTACACCGGTGGCACCGGCTGAAGGCAATCATTAGGTCGCTAGCGCGTCGCGCATAGCATTTTCACGCGGCACAGCAGTCTACAGGATGAGACAGGCAGTATTATCAGTAGTTGTCGCAGTAACTCTCCTCGCACTGGAGCTCGGCACCACGCTTGCGGTGCAGGCTCGCTCCGAACCCATGCCTGTTAAGTACCCACCCGACCGGGACTATCACCCCGTCGTGTTGCTGCACGGCGCCTATGGTGCCCGCCTGCGCGAAAAAGGCAGCAGACGCGAGATCTGGCCAGGTCCGCCGACGAACTTCGTGTATAGCCGATTCACCGCGCTGGCGCTGGACATCGATTCGCCGTCGCTGCACCCGTCGACAGATGGGGTCGAGGCCTACGCGCTCGTCGATGGTTACGGCGGCGTACACTCGATAAGACCGATCGAAAAGTTTCTCGAGGACTCGGCTGGTTACGTCGCCGGTGTCCCGGGTGAAAACTCAAGGCCGGGCGAGCGGCGCTACTACACCTTCATCTACGACTGGCGTCGCGACCTTGTCGAGCTGGCCGCCGATCTCGACGGCTACATCGATCAGATTCGTCGTGACTACAGCGATCCGGATTTAAAGGTCGACATCGTCGCCTACAGCTCGGGCGGCTTGCTCGTGCGCTATTTTTTGCTGTACGGATCGCGCGATGTCTTGGACAGCGAGATATTTCGCCCGAATCATCAGGGCGCTGCCAAGACGCGCCGCGTGGTCTTCGTCGGTGTGCCGAATACGGGATCGACTACGGCCTTGCACATGTTTGTCAATGGCCGACGGTTCGGCGGTGCGATCATAAAATCCGATATTTTTGCAACCATGCCGGCCGCCTACCAAGTCTTGCCGCATCCAGACCGCGAATGGATCGTGACCTTAGACGGCCAAACGAAGAAGCGGGATCTCTATGCAACACAGACATGGCGCGCGTTCAAGTGGTCGATCTACGATCCAAAGGTGAGAAAGCGGATCCGGAGACGCCTGGACCCTGGCATCGACGGCGAGCGCTATTTGCAACGCTTTGAGCAGTACTTTGCCCGCCACCTGAAACGGGCGCAGCGCTTCCATCGCGCAATCTCGGTTGGCGGCCCGCATTCGCCGGTGGACTACGCGATCTTTGGCGGGGATTGCAAACCGACGTCGGCGCGCTACCTGCTGCAGACGGTCAGGGGCCGGGTCAAGATGCGGCGGGTTCCGTCGGAGATCGACGACCGGATCCCTCGCATCGATTACGCCGCTTTACTGCTCGAGCCCGGCGATGGCCGGGTCACGCAGTCCTCCCTCCTTGCCCTTGACGTGCCACAGCCGGGGATTATGGCGGCGGCGCGGA
The DNA here is from genome assembly GCA_964347935.1 of uncultured Nitrospiraceae bacterium. Classification (GTDB taxonomy): domain Bacteria; phylum Pseudomonadota; class Gammaproteobacteria; order Acidiferrobacterales; family SPGG2; genus SZUA-472. Next base: position 15,241 of record CAYGAS010000137.1, read on the forward strand.
CGAGCTTGGCCTGCGTGAAACACAAGCACCTGACAACGTCGCCGGCGTTTCGGCGACAGCTGGAGAACACGCTGTTTTCTCAGGAAGCGCGCCGCCCGACACCCTGAGGCCTCGGAATCGCTTAGACACTGTCGGCCTCCCCGTCTAAACTCTCCCATGTCGGGGGAGACTGCGGCTCGGCGGGAAGCCGATCTGCCGGCATCTTGATTTTTCACTAAAATTCCTTGCAGGGACGCCTCGCGGGCGCCTGCCCACGCACGAACGGACCCGGACATACCGATGACAAAAAAATGGCTACGAGACTGGGGCTTGGTGCTCATCGTGGCCCTGATGAGCGTCGGCGCCAATCTCCCCGAGGATTTCGCCAAGAGCTGGGGCATCGACCGCCGCGTGCTGCTCGGCGGGTTGATTGCGCTTGTCGCCATCTCGCTCGTGCGCTACCTCAAGTTCACGCTGGTGCTGGCCGTCGCCATTCTCACGGCGGGCGCCAACCTTCCTGCCGGAATAGCGCAAGAGCTCGGCGTCAATCGCGACATCATGCTCTTCGCGCTGGTGTCCATGGTCGTGATTTCGCTCGTCAGTCGACTTTTCAAGATGCCGACAGGCCTCGAGACCGGCCCTCGGACACGGCCTCACGGTGCGGTCGCTTTGTTCCATGCAGTGACCCGCGGGCACGTGTCGGTCGTGCAGCAGCTCCTGAAGGCCGGCGTGAATGTAAACGTGCGAACCACCGACGGTCAGACGCCGTTGATGATGGCCGCCGCCAAGGGTTACTCGGATCTCGCCAAGGTCCTGCTCGATGGCGGCGCCGACGCCAACGTCGTCGACGGCAAGGGCCGCACGGCGCTGAGAGTCGCCCTCGACAACGGTTACACACGCACCGCTGAAATCTTGCGCGAAGGCGGTGCAAGCGACACCTAGCTCTTTTAGGCGTAGCCGTGCGAGGCCCGTGCCCCGTCGGCGCCTGCACAACCCACCCTGGCAACGCTTAAAAGCGGCGCATTGGTTGAATGCCCCGCCGTGTCTACTAATGTTTAGTGAATGGATCTAACGCCGGCTGGTTTGGGGCATAGCCCCGGCGGCCTGCGGAAGTGGATCACTGTAGACGTTCACAGGTTGCTGAATGAAACGCGTTGTCTTGCTGATCTCTCTCGTATTGTCTACTTTCGTTGCTGCCGCGGCAGTTTCGCAAGTCGGATTCGAGACCGAAAATTATGAATATGTCGCCATAAGCATCGCGGATCTTAGCAAGGATGCCCACAGCATGGGCTTGACCGAAGACCGCATCCGTGACCGGGTCAAGTCGCGACTTGAGTCGGTGGGATTGCAGTCCGTCGAGACCGACGGGGAAGCCCCTGTCTTGAATATCACCACGACCGTTATGAGCGGCGCGTTTAGTATTCACATTTCATACCTCACGCCAACCTCTTACGAAACACGCGGAGAGCGGCGCTTCTACTACTTCACCGACGCTTGGGAAGATGGTTTCGCGGGCGCGCATGGCAGGAACGCCGCTTACGTCATAGATTGGCTGGATGAGATACTGGGCCGCTTTCTGAGCCACTACCTTAAGGCTAACCAGAAGTAACGTCGTCCTGCATTATTCTGGTGCCCGGGGCCGGAGTCGAACCGGCACGGCCGAAACCGAGGGATTTTCTTACCCGCTACAGCTTTCGCTGCTGCGCACCGTTAGCACGCATTTGGGGTCTGGACTTTCTCTTTGCCGTATCGTAAGTCCTGGCGACGATTTAGGCAGGAGCCGTCAAGTCTCTACACTTTCCTTGGCCCAGGCAGCCGATAAGGTGGTGGCACCGGGTTCAAGGCTTAGCTCGGGATCACCACCACCTTGACGTGCTGAGGTTTCCCCGACTTTGACTCCATTCACGCCAGGCGTTTCCGTCCTGGGTGCTCAAATTATATAAGTCCCTTGCGTCTACCAATTCCGCCACCCGGGCTAACGACTGGGTCAACGGAGCTTTTAGTGTAATGGATTGCTGCCCGCGTTGCAGCAAAAGCTAAACCCAGGCTCAACACCGAAAACGACGCGAGAAACCAGAAATTCTATGCCGGTGCAGCGTGCATAGTGCTGTGCAAGGCGTGCCAAACAAGCGGTGATCGGATTCAAAATAGATTTTTTTGGCTAAAACGCGCTGTGACATGACGCCTTTGCCCCGGTACGTCACTGTACTTGCCGCCCTGTGGCCACTCAATTAGGCCATCCCGCAACGAAATCACCTGATAGTCCGCCTAAATTCGCTAGCTTTCGTTTCGGCGCGATTCTTGCATCTCTTTCTTTAGAACAATAATGGAGGACCACCATTAGTCATGCTCGCTTTCACGTTTCGACAGTCAGTCGCCCGCTGAGGCCCGTTGGCGCTCTTTCGGCGTTTAGGCATTGCATGATCCAAGAATGGTCCTTCATGACAGTTGATAGTTAGACGACCAGGACGGTCCTGGGTGGATGGGTGCCACAGAGGGTCACTACTGTTGTTGAGAACCGAAGGAGGATTTGCCTATGGGTACGACGTCTGCCACGCCGGCGTATGAAGTACCGGAACGCCGCCTGATACAGCGACGGCACCAAGCCGACCGCCGCAGCACCTTACGGTGGCACCCACACGGGGGCGATCGGCGCCAGGGCGACGGTCGCCGTAGAGAAGACAACTGGCAGACCATGAAACTCGTGCTCAAGAAATTATTTCGGGTGCTTCCGACGTAACACGGTCGCCGGAAAAGAACATGCAGTGAGAAAGTCTCCTCGTTCGGAGCACGAGCTTTTCCCCGCCTTGGGCGGGGATTTTTTTTGGCCGGCCCGGTGGCCGATGGCTCGAGTGTCGTTCTGACAGCGAAACAGGCGGTTTAGTCGCGCCGGACGGCTAAAGGTGACCTGATAGTGCGAACCCGGGCCTTGGGAAATAACGGGGTCTTAATCATCAACTATGGCGCTGGCCCGTTCGCGGCAGGTAGGACGCGTAATTGCAGCACGGAAGTTGACCGTGGAGCCGCTCGTACTCACGCAGCAGCTCGCGCTCGCGCGCCACCGGATCGAGACGGACCTCGCACCGATAATGGGTGGCTGTCTTCGTCAGCGGTCCGAAGCGTCCCGCTTGATGATTTTTCAGGCGCGCGCGGATCGTCGTCATGCTGAGACCGCCTTCTGCGCGGCCGATATAGATGAGACTATCTTCGCAGTACAGGGCGTAGACGCCCGCTTCCTCAGGGGCGCGGTCGATATCATCCTCTGAAAATGGCCGTAGCTCGCCGCTGATCTGCATGCCCTCTCCTTGGGCCGACGCCAAAGCTCCATATACTATTAATAGCTTACCAACGCGGCGGCGTCATCGAGACCGCCACTCGTCGCCGAAAATGCCGCGCTCAACCTTTCTTCAGGCCAGTTCTGCTGCCCACACGAGCCCGCATCCGCATTCCCGAGAAGACCTTAGGGTGCAGCCGGAACTTTGGCGCACTAGGCGAGGTGTTTCTTGAAGAACGCGATGGTCCGATCCCACGCCAGCTTGGCGGCTTCCTCGTTGTAGCGTGGCGTCGAGTTATTGTGGAAGCCGTGCCGGGTGCCCGGATAGATATGGGCCTCGTAGCTCAAGCCGTTGGCCTTGAGCGCGGCCTCGTAGTCAGCCCACGTCGCGTTCACGCGTTCATCGTCCTCGGCAAAGTGCAGCAGCAGGGGCGCGCGAATCTTCGAGACATCGGCCGTGTCAGGCGCACGCCCGTAAAACGGGACGCCGCCTTTCAGATCACTGCCGAGCGTGACGGCCAGGAAGTTGGTCGTCGCGCCACCCCAGCAGAAACCGGTCACACCGAGCTTTCCGCTCGACAGTGCGTGTGACTTGAGATATCGCGCACTGTTGAGCATATCCTGACGTAGCTTGGCCGGGTCCAGGCTCTTTTGCATGGCCCGGCCGTCGTCGTCATTGCCCGGATAGCCGCCGATCGGCGAGAGGCCGTCCGGCGCCAAGGCGAGAAAACCTTCCACCGCGGCGCGGCGCGCCACATCCTCGACGTACGGGTTCAACCCGCGGTTCTCGTGGATGATGAGCACGGCCGGAAACGGGCCTGTGCCCGTCGGCTGACAGAGGTAACCGCGCATTTCCCCGGCGTTACCGCCCGGCGACGGGTACCTCACGTACAGGCCCTTGATGCGCTGGTCCGTGAAGGAAATGGTCTGCGCAAGCGCGTAACGCGGCAGCAGGCTCTCGGCCATCGCCAGGGCCGATGCGCCGACGATGGTGATCGCGCTGGCACGCCGGAAGAACTCGCGGCGGTCGATCCGTCCGTGACAGTAGTCGTCGTAGAGGTCGAATATCCGAGGGTCGATATCTTTTTCTTTCATGGTCGTTATGGCTCCGAGAATTGCGAACGCGCGCAGTCTGATATACGGCCCGGGAGCGTGCGGGCAAACCTTGCCGCGCCCACGCGTCACCGGTGCGCGGATATTAAGAAGGGGATTAACTGGAATCAATACCTAGGAAGCACTGGGATTTCTTTTGTCACAAGCGAGGAATGCCCCTGCGCCGAGCGCTCAACCTTTACGGCAGCCAAGCGCCTCAGATGGATCAGCAAGCAAAGACATCTGCCGCCCGGTTTTATTCACTCGAGCGGTGACGGGATCTTTGCGTGTGGATCGCCGTTCGAAACCAATGAGCGCCGCGCCTGCGAAGTGGCGCGCCCCGCTGCTTACTCCTCACGCTTAAGCTCTTCCCAGCTCACCGCCGTGCCATTCAGCTTGCCCGAGGCCCGAACGAGATCGCCCGCCTGGACGCCGGCAAAAAAAGCCGTGCGGCCGATGGTCTCACCTCGAATGCCGCGGAAGCGGTCATCGGCAATGCCGCTGGTATCGACCGACACACCCAGGATACTTATTAGAGGGTTCTCCGGCACACCATCGACACGGCCCTGGAGCACGACCGTGCTCTGTGGGTCCGTCACCGTGAGGCGGGCGGCCAAAACGGCATTGCCGATGTTCTCGATCTCACGGCCGCGGCCGCGGATGTG
>CAYGAS010000138.1:0-2071 GCA_964347935.1 uncultured Nitrospiraceae bacterium
ACGTGTGAAGCGGAATGTCACACTGGTTCCCCACTGCGGATTGAAGGCATAACGAGCCATCAATAGGAGCTCGACAACATTTCCGAGATCACGGTCCACCCGTTCCCGGTTGCTGGTGACTGGCTGATTGACATCGTCCAGCACCCGCAAGGTTTCCCTGTCGGGCAACTGCCAGTCGTAACCAAAGACCCCGTTGAGCAACCATTTCTGGCTTAACCTGTAGTCGGCATAAAAGCGGAACAACACGTCGCTCTGCCCATCGCCAAATGGAATGTCCATCAGGTTGTCCGGGTCATCGGTTACGCCTGTGCCCAACCGCGCGCCGCCGCCTGCTGCTAGGCGCCACTTCCCGCGATCGTGGAATTTGTATTTAAAGAGCAGCTCGATGTCGCCGAAGCCGCTCTGAGAAACGCTTCCAAACGGCTCGTAGCCAAAGCCGGGAATATCTACGGTGCCATCGCCGTCAACATCGAGGCCCTGCGACAGGAGATCGCGCACATCATCGGTGGTCAGGGGTACGCCGCCTGCCGCGGTCGGGATAAGCGGAGGACCGGCGGCGGGAAAGGCCGGGTTCTTTCCAACGTTGGCGCTTGACGGATCGACAGCTCCGTCAACATTGTTTTTTGAGTCGATATAGGGCACACGGAGCCGAAACATGAGTTTGTCGGTAATGCCGTAGCTGTAACCGATGCCGAGTACGCGATACTCGAGCGTGGAATCGACGACGGAGTTTCCGATCGTGGCCGTTCCCCCGACGAGCGGATCGAGCGGCGCGAGCGCCGGAAATATCGAGCTGTTCAAGTCAGCGTTATAGTCCACGGCCCTGCTTTCCTTCTTGCCTGACGCACCGTATCGCTCGGTGATGTCCTTGTACTGGAGATAGGCGGCTGTGAACGCGGAGACGCCTTTCGGTAGCACTCGAGCAGTGTTGTCGGCCCAGGCCGAAGGAACGCAACAGACCAAGACGATGCTTGTTACTGTCGCGGTCATACCTGGAAGCAACCTAAACGGGCACATTGGTGTGACCGCAATGAAAGACGTCTCTTGTTGCGAGATCCTCATAATCAATTCGCTACTGTTGCCGGTCCCCGCGTCAATGTTCAAAGTCCGCCGAGCAAGCCGACTGTCCACCACGCCACGCCTGAGATCCACACAACCCCAAGCGGCAGTAAAGCCAGCATTGGCCGCGGCCGATTACGCGCCATCAGCGCTGCCTGTGCCGTGTATACGACAACCGTCAACAAAGCCAGGGACGACCCGATTGGTATGTCGAGCATCGACTCACCCTTGAAGAGCGCACTAACCGGAAGTGCCAGCCAGAACAGGGCGAACGGCAAGTATGCGAGCTGCATCGCTACTAGCGCACTCTGTGCAGGCGGCTTTCCCCGCAAGTTTCGAATAACAAACCAGGCAGCGGCACCGAGTCCGACGAAGAGAAAGAGAACAAACCAGTTCTCGTGATCCAGGCCCGATTCCCACCACGTTTGAATCATCAAGAGTGTCATCAAGAGTGAAAGTAAGACAGGGACGATTAAGGCAAGGGCGTAACTGAGCCTGCTTTCCCAACGTGAGAGCGTGCCGCTAAGCACCCACCTGAGATAGCCGGCGGAGATAAAAAAGGGTAGCGCCACAAACGGGCCAACGAGCGCAACCCAGACCAGTTCATCCAAATTCTCAAGAAGGACCTCGACGGGCACGTAGCTATCGATAAAGGGCAAAAAGACGAGCGCCACTCCGCTTAGTCCCAAGACGCTCAACACCGCCTGCGCAGGACGTTTCCGGAGAAAATGGGTATTGATAGCAAAGGTCACCATGAGTCTTTCTTTCAATGTCCCAACCGTCATGTCACTAGTCCTCGATGTTTTCGCAGCTCTCACAGGCCAAAGAACTCCACGACCCCGATACTGAGGGCCGGGATGAACGTGATGATCAGTACGCCGGCGAGTGCGATCAGGAAAAACGGAATGCTGGCGCGCCAGATCTCCATCAGCGGGCGCTTGAAGCGAAACGAGGCGAGAAAGAGATTCAAGCCCACCGGCGGCGTCAGGTAGCCCAACTCCATGTTGGCCAA
>CAYGAS010000139.1:0-11564 GCA_964347935.1 uncultured Nitrospiraceae bacterium
CACGTGGCGCAAAGTCGCCCGCCCTACCTGGATGCGCAGCAGCGGAGAAAACGTTCCAGACGATGTTCGGTGTTGTGGATGATGCTATCTCGTTTGTCGCTGTTTTAATTGGCGTTGTCTTGCCGCTCGAAAACCTGGGCAGTTTCCCCGAACACGTCGCTGATATTTATACAGTCATGCGATATCACGAGTTAGCGGGAATGCCCGCAGACCAGGTTGAGCAAAGCGCGAGAAAACTTGCGCAGAAAGTTAAGGAAAGCGCTGACAGATTGACGGAATTTCAGATCCAGGAACACGTTGTCAGAATAGGGAAAAAAATCTCGACGCTGCTCGCTACTTTGAAGTACCTAGGCATAGCACTTGCCGTATGGTTTGTTATCTCCTACCTATCGTGGATACACGGCCATTTAGGACGTGGGTGGAGAATGGTCACTGACAAGGAATGAACCTACCTGTCGGCTCACGTTGATAGACCATCTCATATCTACGCGCTTGTGGTGAAAATGCCTGCGCTTCCTGATTCATGGCTTGTTCCCAAAAAGAAATGGCCCCGACCGCTGAGTCGGGGCCGACAAGCGATCGGTGTCGTCCTCCGACAGGGTGGGCGGCACAAACCGGTAATGGCCGCGATCGGACCGCTGTATCAGATTACACGAGGATCGCCATCATTCCGCCGGGTACGTCTTGCTTGAAAGCCCGTTTTTTGACGCGATATTAAACCCATGCGTCTAGTACAATGGGATTCGGTCAGATTACGACGACACGGCGGCGAAACGGTTTCAAGTAATGGGAACTCGCGCCGCGGTCGCCCGGACAAAAGGATTGGGACCTCGAGGGGAACTGCATGGGGAACCGCCGTCACCATAGCATCGTGGTGGGCCTCGCCACGCGATTGGGACGAGGGCTGACGATTACACTTTTCACGCTCGCGGGGGCTTCTTGGTTGTTGCCCGACTTATCGTTCGCGCAGGTGACGAGCTATGCCTTCGTGAACGACGACGGCTCGCTGCGGATTCGGGGGCGCACGTACCGCCTGTACGGTATCCACATACCGTCCACCGGACAGTCCTGCCGAAGCTTCGAGCGCCCGGTGCAGTGCGGCACGCGCGCGGCGCTCGCGCTCGATTTCAAGATCCAAGGCTTCGTTCGCTGCGAACCGCGCGACACGAACAGTGACGGCACCATCTCCGCCTATTGCACGACGGACGGTGTGGATCTCGCCGCCTATCTGCTCGAACAGGGCTGGGCGTTAGCGCTCCCCGATGCGCCCTTCGAATACCAAGCGCTGGAGAAGATCGCCCGCCATCGGGGGTTGGGGGTATGGGGATTTCCAGTGGAGAGGCATTGATGAGGCAGACCCGAGCCGCCGCACTCGAGGCAGCGCATTTGCGGCCGCGACACCTGGCCGTCCGTCATCGCCGCGCTTCGATCATATTATTAATGGCGCTCGGCTTGGGCTGCGCGACGACCTCTTTGGCCGAAGATACGTCCGTACCTTTGTTACCGCAGTTCCAGCGCGAAGCGCTGGAGCTCAAGCAACGCCAGTCGCAGGCCGCGCAGGGGCTAGATCTCGATGCCGTCCAGCGACTGGATCTCTACAGCTTGGAGATGCGGCAGCGCCGCGACCAGCAATGGCTTCAAGAGCGCCAGCGCTTGCAACGCGAGGGGCTCGGTCGAGCTGAAACAGCGTCGGATACACGGCGCTTGTACCAGCAGAAAATTTTCACACGCCAGCGCCAGCAGCAGATGCAGCGCTTCGGCCGCGAGCTCCGGCAGTGGCGAGGGCAGCATCGAAACCTCCATCGTTAGCCCGTCGCCGCGCGCCGGCCGCCCTCGCGATTTCGCGTATGAACCTTTTGTTTTGCTGGACTGTTAACGCGGCGCGCTAATGCGATGGGATTAGGGGCGAACAGGATTGGTTTGCGGCTTCTTCCTTCGCTCGGAACTCCAAGATTGAGATCTGGAAAAGACTCCTGGCCCCTTTTGCTTGTCCTTTTGCTTCTCTCGAGCGGCTGAAATTCACGATTCAAGACCTAACCCCGCCGCTGCGCAACATAAATGGCACGTTTCGTGCATTCGACACCGACAGGTATCTATTCCTGCATACACACAAGGACTCTACACATGCGTGAGAATGCCTTCCGTTTCGCCATTTTTCATTCGGCCCTTGCCTTTCTTCTCGCCCTGACGCTGTCCGCCTGCGGTGGAAAGAGTGGCGGAGGCAGTTCAGGGACGACCTCCGGTGCGAACCCTACGAGGCACATGTTGATCGTCCAGCCCGGTATCTCTTTCTGGGACCCGTCGTACGTTAGCCGTATTAGTAGCGATACCCATACTGTCGAAATGACAGTTCAGGCCGCGGGCATGGCGATCGCGGTTCTGGCAGACCCTGACCAGGCGTCCTTCTGGATGTCTGTACAAGGCACTGGGGTCGAGCGGCGCGCGCTGTCCGACGGGTCGCTTCTCGACACCGTGGCATACACGAGCGCCAAAGATATGGTCTACGTGCCAAGCCTTAACCGCATCTATGTCGCCGGCTATGAGAGCATCGGGGTTATCGACGTCAGCACGCGCGTGCTCGTGGTGACGATCCCGCTCGGTGTATCCGATCAAACCGTCGGCATCGCTGTTTCGCCCGATGGGTCGGAGATCGTGGTGGGTGCGACAACAGGTAGTACGGTCGATCTGGTTTTTGTCTCCACCGCCACGAACGAGATCACACAACGGCTACCAACCGGCGCGTATAGTTACGACATGATCCACCTAGGGGACCGCTTGGTTACGTGGAATGACAACGCAGACGAATTCCGCACCTACGAGCCCGCACCCTGGGCCGAAGTCATCGCTGACCGCGTCACCATAGGCTCCGACGGCTCGGCATCATACAACGCGTTTCACAACATGCAGTACAACCCGATCGACGGCCATGTCTATATCTTCCGCTCAAGCACGGCGACTGTCTTGCGATTCGATCCCTACGCGCCGACGACATATACCGCCCTGGCGATCGCAAGCCCCTACATGTGTCTATCGCTCGATCCCGACGGGCAGGGGCTGCTCGGCGTCACCTATCCGGCCACCGGCGGCATGCGGCACCTCGCGTTGCCAAGTGGCCCCGAGACCGCGACGACGTACGATCTGTCAATGCTGCCGGCCGCTGCCTGCATGCAGCTGGAAAACGTTTGACGCCTCAATACGATAGGCCCAACTACGAAGCCCCAGGGACTGCTGCGGTCGTCAAGAACCGTGTAGCCGCCTAAAGTCCCACGGCGGTGTCGGCCTGTTGTCGCGCCACAGTCCGATCCGTTCTACGCGCGCCTGGGTCTCCGCTTGAGCGTACAGCGCTCGATCTCTCGCGTCTTGTTCGTTCTGGTATTTCTTGTAATGCCAGGCGAAGCCTGCCTTGATCTGCTCCAGACAGACGTCAACGCCGTCGATCAGGACTTTGGCAACGATCCGACCGTATCGATCATGCTTGGTGTATTGGATCGTCGCGGTATTGCCTGCGACCCATGACGCCAAGTGCTTGCGCGAGGCCAGGCCGTAAGGCTGAGTTTTCTCGGGAGCATCGATTCCAGCCAGGCGGACTTTGTGCTCGGTCAGGCTCTCATCGAGAGCGTAAATCGTGTCCCCATCGACGACTTTCACGACTTTGCCGGTGAGAACGTGGAAGGTGGGAGCTCGCCGATCGCTCGTCTCCAGGCGCGCGGCCGTACTTCCTACTTCGCCCGCATAGACCAACAGCAGAAGCACGAGCAGCGCCAACCTGAGGACCGCCAGCGCCCTGATGGCATCAGAATTTGAAGCTATTTTCATACCACGACTACTTACTTCTGCTGCAGGAATCTAGCGAGGCGCACAAGAGCGAGGGTGTCGAGGTTGCAGTATTCGAGAAGCCGGTCCGCGAGGTGATCGCGGCGTGCTTTATCGGTTTTGGGGTCGATCAGCTCGAGGTAGGCGAGACTGGCGGTGGCGCCGTCTTGGACTTCGTCGAGGACATCGTAGCGCAAGTCCGGGGCGACGGTGGGCAGGACCGCCTTCAGCGACCACGAGCCTTTCATCTCCGGGTGGTAGTAGTGCTCCTTGGTGATCTTGTGAAGATCGACCAACCGTTCAATGACCGCGCGAAGAGCGCCCGCAAGATCCGGGAACATATCCGCCAGGTTCGAGATCACGCCTTTCTCGAAACCGGTGTACGTGAAGATCGCTCCGCTTTCACCGAGCTTTGAAAGCAGGGCTTCGGCGAGCAAGCGCATCGGTGGGTCGCCGTTTCGATCGAGAAACTCGGCGTGATCGAGCTCGCCATTCTCTTGCTCGATGTGGCAGGACCATTGAAAAGGCAAGTTCTGATACGGCCGGGTCCCGGTCCAGATCGGGATCGCGGCACCGACGGTTTCAAAATCGAGGTAGTAGCGCGGGTACGGCAGTTCACGCAGACATTCGGCCGCCCCATCGCTGAGCTCGGCCTTCCCCGCCACCGTAATGCGGCGGACACGCTCTTGAGTTGCGTTTTTCAGTCGCCCCTCGGGGATGTCGCGAATATCCTCGATGCCCTCGTTCAGCAATTCCTGGACAACTCTGCCGCCGTTAGGCAGTGTGGAGACGTGATATTTCGCCCGTTCGCTCCTGCAATGGGTGAGAAACACGCAGTCGTAAGGCTTCCTGCAGTGCGGCCCCATCTTGATGTCCGGCATCGGCCCGGCCAATATGTCCTTGAAGTCCTTGACCCAGTCTTCGACTTGATCCTGCAGGGGTCGCACCTCGCCGGTCATGTCGACGTGTTTGAGCAGCTTTTGATAGTTGCCATTGCCTTCATAGACAAAGCTATTGTCGATGTGCGCCAGCGCAATGCACTCGACGGGGACACCGGCTTTTTCAAGCACCCAGGTCTGGATCGCGCAATCGTGGACATGATAGTCCTTAACGGTCGTCGAGGATTTCACCTCGACCACGCGCACGCCTTCGCCGCCTTTTTCCAAGACATCTGTGCGAACCAGCACGCCGTCGTGCTGGACCGTGGCCTCGAACAAGACGCCATTGCCGGGCGCCGCGAGGAGCGACGCCGTTTCTTCCAGCGCCGCGTTGAGATCCGTGTCGTGACCGATCAGCGTGCCGTGCGCATACAACGCCCGGGCCAGCGCGCCGACGCGATGGCCCGTCTCAAAGATCGCTTGCAGACTTGACGACTCTTTGGCCAGCTCGGGATGGTGGGTCTTGAGATACAGCTGTTTCGGACATTGAATGCCCGCCAGGATTCGGGACTTCGAGAGGCCGTGTGACCGCATGGATCATAATCAAGGGGAGGTAAGAAAAACCTAGCAGGGTGCGGGGGCAAATCAAGGAAGGTTCGTCACCGTTTGTCGGTGCGGCAGCACGCTCACACGCCGAACAATCGACGGTCGCTCAGAAACGAGTATTAGCCCCGCGGGGCTATGACGAGGAAAGGACTCCTGAGTCATTTGCGGTCCTTCTAAGGCTCTTTACCGCGAATCCGGCAACAAATCCCAATAGCCCGACAAACAGCACACTAAGAAGATACAGCCCGTTGCGCTGCAGCCAGAGACCGGCCTGGGATATGGTGTTTTCCGGTTTAAGCAATTCAGCAAGCTCGTCGGCACGCCACTCGGCTATAGACAGTGTAGACAGTGCCGTCCAACCGTCCTTGTTCATAGCGCTGACATCGGCGCCTTTATCTATCAACAGCTTTGCGAGCCAGAAATCGCCCTTCCAAGCCACATTATGCAGCGCCGTATCGCCATCGCCGTCCCTTGCATTAACATCGGCGCCGGCATCTAACAGTTGTCGAACAACTCTTTCATGGCCCAACCGGGTGGCCACCAACAGGGGTGTACCATCGTACTGGTCCTTGTGGTCGACAACAGCGCCCGCTTGAAGCAAGGCTTGGACAATGCGAGGTCGACCCGATACTGCGGCGGAATGCAGCGCAGACCAATGGCCCTCTTCTGCACCAACGTCGGCACCGGCTCTCAGCAAGATCTCAACAACTTCACGGTGACCGCGACGCGCAGCCGCGCTAAGTACAAAGAGGCCGCGGGCTTCTTTGCGATTGACATTAGCGCCCGCTCTGAGCAAGAGTTCAACAATCTCCCTCTCCCCCCCCCTTGATGCTTCAAAAAGGGCCGTAGTGCCGCGGTTCCAGTCACGGTCCGTTTCTGCATTGACATCGGCACCTGCTTTTAACAGAACCTCAACGATTTTTCGCTGCCCGTAAGCAGAGGCGGCCATGAGCGGCGTTGTCCCCCACAACTTCGGCGGAGATGCTCCCCCTAGTCGTCCTGTTTCCGAATTAACCTCCACGTTAGCCTTAAGCAGTAATTCAACGATTTCCAGGTGGCCCCGGCTTGAGGCGAGCCACAGCGCCGCTTCTCGCTGAGCCGTGGTGACCTCGGCGTTGCTGTCCAACAAGGATCGGGTAGCGGCGAGATCGCCCTCGCGGGCTGCACATAAGAGGGGCGTCCACTTACCGCCGGCAGAGAGGGGCGTCCACTTAGCGCCGGCAGCCAGACATTTCTCCAGGGCGCTCGTGGAATCGGGGACATTTGCGTTACAGATGCTCGAAAAGAGGACCAATATCAGGATTAAGGTGATACGCATGGGAATAAACTCATGGTGAAGTGGTTCGTGGCTCGAACTTCGCAAAGAGCTCCTTGGGTGCGGTCTCGAAGTATTTGAAAAGCGCGGGGCAGAGCCAGCCCTCCATTTCGAAGTCGCGCGAGTAATACCAGTTTCCCCCGTCCCCTTCCCGGGCCCAGGTAAACTTGAAGTCGTATCCGGGAAACTGGCCGGCGCTGAAGAGCAAGCGAAAGCCCTTCTCGCCGTCTGTAATACCCTTTGCTTCCAGCGCGCGATCGATCAAGGTGTCCGCCCCGGCGATAAACGGCTCCTTGTCGAGCCCGACACGCTCGTCATCGAACACCCACAGCCCGCTGTCCTTGTAGGGATAAATGGCCATGATCGCGTTCATTGAAATTCTCTCTAAGGTTTCGCCGCCCGGTCGCCAACCAGAAGCACCGGCTGCAGCGAACCCGACTGCCTGGCGGCGCTCGCGTTGCGCTTTGCTTCATCCGCCCGAGATGGGTTTGCTGCGCCCTCGCCCCGTATCGCGCACCATGTGCCGGGGTACTCGCGTAGCATCTTCAGCGCCTCTTCTGAATAAAGCCCCTCGATTTCTTCCGCCGACGTTCCCCGCTCTACGCCGTCTTTGATCTGGAAGTAGCCCTTTTCGGGGACGTACCGCAACTGGCAAATTTCGTACGTCTCAACGGCATCTTCCTCAGGGTCACGCAGGGCGGCGCGGACGAGCTCTTGGCACGCTTCCACTTCCTGCCAATTTCCCGGCAATCGAGGCCCGATCTCGGGATGATCGGCAATCAGCTGCTCGAGAAGAACCAGCGAACGCGCGTCTTTGGGGTTGGCTTTGATGGCCTCGATCCAGGCCCAGGCCGCGCCGATCAGGTCGTTTTGACCCGCGAGACTGATGCCGAGGTTCTTGAACGCATTGGCTCGCTTGGAATCAATTTCAATCGCGGCCCGGCAAAGGCGCGCGGCGTTCTTGTGGTCTCCATAAAGATTCAGGCAATAACCGAGGTTGTTATGCAGGAAATACGCGACGGCTTTCCGGCTCGGCTTGCGCTCGAGCCCGTTGAGGTAGTACTCACAGGCGGCAGCAAAGTTCTGTTCCTGCTCCGAGAGTTGACCGAGACGCAGATAGCATTCGGCTTGCTCCTCCGCATCATCGGTGGATTCCGCCATGGCCTGAATAAAGACCCTGGCGAGATCATTCCTGCCTTCGTTCATGTAAAAGCCCGCAAGCTTCCACAACATCTCTCGATAGTCCGACCCGGAGATATCTGCCCCAAGCAGCTTTTGCAACGCTTTCTTGGCTTGCTCAGCGGCCGGGGCCCCCTCCGGTAACGCGGAGAGAAGCCTGCGGGTTAAGTTGTCGAGTGCAGCAGTCATATCCAGCTCCTTAATGCATGGGCAGGGTGTATAGGGTGGCAACGCTGTACGCGCGAAGCGTCGGTCATTCGCCACGGGTCATGCGCTGGACATAACGACGCATCAGCTCCTCTACGTCCAGCGCTTCGATGGCCCGATCGACGACCGCGATCAGCGCGCCGCCACGCCCGAGAAGCTCGTCGGCATGCTCGACGAGCTGGCTGTTGGGCCAGGCAAGCGGTTGGGCCGCATAGGTCTTGTCCACGGCCTCCTGCTCCTTGCCGGCCCCCAACCAGGTCGCAAGCACGGTCAGGGCCGCGGCACTGGAGCGCGAGATGCCGGCCTCGCAATGCACCAGCAGCTTGCCGCCTTCGTGCTGGACCTGCCGGCCGAAGTCGATCACCTGCTCGACGTGGCCGCGTTGCGGCCCGATGTCCCCCGTATCGTCGAAGAATTCCAAACGAATCCCGTTGGCACAGAGCTCGAAGCCGGCCGGCACGGGGTCCCCCGGGGCGCCGATCGAGATCATGTGGCGGATCGGCAGACCCGGGGTTTCCGACATCAACAACCGCTCGGCCTGCGTGCGCGAGGCGATGATGACTTCAGGGTGTAGGGTTTTCGGGGGCATCACGGACATCTCTTGCTCTAACTTACTTACTTAGACCGCATTATAAACAACCGTCACTCGACCTGATGATTTTTCGCGCCCATCAGAACACAAAGGCCTGTAAATCAAGGATGGAATCGACTTTTCAGTGGCTCATGGGGTGAGCCACCTGCTCGGTCCCAGAACTTAGCACTCGCGCCCCAGGCAACGCGCACTTTGGCTTCTCGGGCACTAGAAGAAAACCGCTCACGCCTATCACCTTTCCCACAGTAGCCGCTGAATTTCACTGAACACGGACATCCTCCTATCCCCACCCCTGTCACATCAACGCCACAGGCGCCGGATCGAAGCCACGATACTGTCCGTCTTGGCCAGGTAGCTGTACTCGTCTTTAAGAAAATCTTCTATCGCTCCGACACCGGTAGCGAGTACGGGGACAGCGCCAAAAATATCTTTCGAATCACAGGCCGTTGCGTAGTTGATGCCGATCAACTTGCCGTCGCGAAACACGCCGCCGCCCGAGCTACCAGAGTTGATGGCGGCAGAATGGGAAAATTCCCCATAACCGCTCTCCCCTACATAACCTCGGCTGACCGTTCGTGAATATCCTGGGAAACCTACGGACCAAACTTCTTCCGTGGGCTTCGACCCGCGTGCGGAAAGGGTCGCCGACTGCAGATCGACGTCCCAGCCGTTCAACCACCCCTGAGGATAAGCAGGGGTCACGATCTTGAGTAAGGCCAAATCGACGTGGCTATCCCACTTGAGCAGTTCTGCCTTAATGTCATTCGCCCATATCTCTTGCGCGACAAAGCCAAACTCTTCATCGTGACCGCTAATGCAGGATGGCGGATCCGCTTCGTCGACCTCCTCCGAGAATGATTCCTCATAGACTAATACGACATGCGCGGCCGTTAAGATGTACGTGTGCCATTCGTTTCGGCTTTTTAGATAAAACGTGTCCAGGATCACACCGGATCCGCTACCTCCCCGCTTTTCATGGAAGAAGTCGACGGGTACTACCGATGACACCCAAGGCGGTACCTGCCGGGTGTCCGCCCAGCTCTGGTAGGTCTCCTGCAACTCCTCGGCGCGGTCGAGGAGATAGAGCGAATTTCCTGATGCGGCTGTGAGCATCCCCAGCGAGGCGGTGATGAGTGCAACGCTATACAGCGCATAACCGCGCCAGCCCATACCGGCAGTCGACCACCTATTGTCTTTAGCCTGATGGGCCGCACCGGGGCCTTGCTGGCCCGTTTCATGGCGAGGTGGCACCCCGGGCTGCGCTCGACGAGAAAGGACTTGCATCGCTTTCATTTCCAAAGCCCTGCCACCCAGGCCGTCATGCTGTCGGTCGTCGCGAGATCGCCGTACGCGTCGTCGAGAAACTCTTGTATGTCCTGGACGTTCATGGCCCATACTGGGACACTGGCCCCGAATTTCCCCGTGGACGCGCGTATGACGTTGATCCCGATGAGTCTACCGTCTCGAAAGACGCCCCCACCCGTGCTGCCAGGCATGCTGGCGGCAGAATGGGAAAAACCATTCGCGCCCACGTAGCCCTGGGTGATCATGCGAATGCCCCCCGGAAACCCAACGGTCCACACCTCTTCTGTGGTCTTGGGTGTACGTGTGGACAGGATGGCTGCCTGCACGTCGACCTGCCTTTCGTGCAACCACAGGCGCGGATAATCGGGCGTCACGATCTTCAGTAACGCCAGATCTACAAACCACCAGCTCTCCCATTTCAATAGCTCTGCTTTTTGGTCGAGTACGCTCACCTCTTTCATGAATCGGCAAGCGCTCGGGGCCTCCCATGGCAGGGTGGCATTCCTGACCCTGCTCATGGCGCACTTTTCCCAAGCCGCTCGATCCTCCGGGGATGCATGGTCATAGCGCAGCACGACGTGGCCGGCAGTCAGGATATAGGTGTGCCATTGCTTTTGGCTTTTGACATAGACGGTGTCGAGAACGACGCCTGATGCACTTCGTTCCCACCCCTCATCGCTGACTTCGACCGCTACCACCGATGAGACCCAGGGCGCAATGTCCCGGGTCTTCGCCCACGTGATGGACTCCTCCGTTAATTCATTGGAAGGATCGACGAGGTCGAGGAGGTAGAGGGAATTCCCAGACGAGGTGGTGACAACCCCCGCTGCTGCGATTACTGCAGCGATACTGGGGAATACATAATCGCGCCAACGCATACTCATGTCAAAAGCCTCAAGATCATTAGATATGTGTACTCAAATTTCCGCGAGCCGCCCTGTGTCCCTGCCATTGACGAGCTCCGGCTCCTCGATGGCGAGCGTCCCGTTCGACGTAGTCGTTCACATAGCCCCGCTTTCCGCTGCAGCGCTTGAACAATAAGGCGACCCACGGGTCAGCCTGCCCTGCCCCTGAACGGCTTACGCCCCGGGCGCGGTCGGTGGTTCAGGCAGTAAATCCCCCAGGCACCTCCAAGGATGAGCGCTGCCAGCACGAGCTGCACCATGTAGCCCTCGATAAGGTAAAGAACGAGCGCCATCCCGAAGAGCACGACAACGGGGAGGAGCAGCATGACGCCGTGACTGACGATATATAGAAGCCAGTCCCGAAGGACCATCCAGATTGGCCGGTAGTCCTGCCCCTTTTTTCGGGGAACGGTCCCTTCGTACGGGAATTGCCGATCGCGCTTATCGCGTAGATCAGCCGCCCGTATCTTGATGGCCGCAATCTTCGCCTTGTCGGCTTCGCTCAACATCGCGTTCACTCTCCAAGACCCACGTGGCCAAGATAACCTGTCAAGAGCGCTTGCAGGTCCAGCGTTTCCGCTGCCCGATCGACGACCGCGATCAGCGCACCGCCGCGGGCGAGTAGCGTGTCCGCCAGTTCGACAAAAAGGCTATTCGGCCGGGCCTGGGGTTGCGCCGCATAGGTCCGATAGACAGCGTCCTGCTCTTGACCGGCTCCGAACCAGGTCGCAAACACAGTAAGAGCGGCCGCAGTGGAGCGAGAG
>CAYGAS010000140.1:0-18777 GCA_964347935.1 uncultured Nitrospiraceae bacterium
TCAATCACGAGGGCGACTTGTTTCGCACGCGCCTCACGCACTCGTTGGAAGTCGCGCAACTAGGTCGGTCAGTCGCGCGAGCGCTCAGACTCAACGAAGACCTGACTGAAGCCATTTCGCTGGCACACGATCTGGGGCACACGCCCTTCGGGCATTCGGGTCAGCACGCGCTCAACGAATGCATGCGCGAGTACGGAGGTTTCGAGCACAACCTGCAGTCGCTGCGGGTGGTCGATGTGCTGGAGGAACGCTATGCTGAATTCCCGGGCCTGAATCTCAGTTTCGAGACGCGCGAGGGCATACTCAAGCACTGCTCGCGCGAGAAGGCCAAGGAGCTCGGCGAGCTCGGCGAGCGTTTCCTCGAAAACCGGCAGCCAAGCCTCGAGGCGCAGCTTGCGAATATCGCCGACGAGATTGCCTACAACAACCATGATGTGGACGACGGCCTGCGCTACGGGTTGATCGGTATCGACCAGTTGATGGAGGTGGAGCTGTTCGCGAGAGAGTACGCCGAGCTGGAACGGCGCTATCCGGATTTAACCATGCGCCGCCGTGTGCACGAGACTGTAAGACACATGATCAATCGCGTGGTCGTGGACCTGATCGAGCATACTTCAGAACAGTTGGCGGCGGCAAAGGTGCAGAGCGTCGATGACGTGCGCCGGGCAGGCCGGCCCTTGTTTGCCTACTCGGAAGACGTTGCCACCGAGGTTCTGCGGCTCAAGCGATTTCTCAGAGAGAATCTCTATAGCCACTATCGCGTGCGACGCATGAGCCGCAAGGCGGCGGCCCTGATCAAGGAGCTGTTCGATGCATTCATGAAGGACCCGCGACTATTGCCGCCGCAGTATCAAGGCAAGCTGCCCGGGCGCCGGGACACGCCCGCACAGTGCGCGCGCGTAATCGCGGACTACATCGCCGGCATGACCGACCGCTACGCCATCCAGGAACACGCGCGCCTGTTCAATCCCGCAGAGCTCACGTGGGGTCGCTAGCACCCCGCGCGGTGGACCGGATTCGGCCACAGGGGTAGGGTTTTTCTCGCCGAATTGATTTGAACGCCTACCGGGTGCTCTGTATACTCTCTCGGCTTTTGCCCTGATTCCAGGGATTCAGGTCGGTTTCCGATATGTCCACTCCACACGCATCCACTAACGGGCTTTATCGCCCCGAGTTTGAGAAGGACGGCTGCGGCTTTGGCCTGATGGCGCACATGGACGGCACGGCCAGCCACTGGCTCGTGCGCACCGCCATCGGCTCGCTGGCACACCTGACTCACCGTGGCGCTATCGCCGCCGACGGCAAGACCGGTGACGGCTGCGGCTTGTTGCTGAAAAAGCCGGATGGGTTCTTACGCGCGATAGCGGCTGCAGAAGGATTCGCGCTGGCAGAGTTGTATGCGGTCGGGATGATCTTCCTCAGCCGCGATGCCGAGGCGGCCAAGCGCGCACGCCGCCAACTGGAGCAAGAGCTGGCGGCCGAGAAATTAGAGCTCTGCGGGTGGCGTCGGGTGCCCACCGACTCCGAGGCTTGCGGTGCCGAGGCGATGAAGACCCTGCCCGACATCTGGCAAGTGTTCGTCAACGCGCCGAGCGACATGGATGAGGCCGCGCTCGAGCGCCGCCTCTACATTGCGCGGCGACGCTGCGAGAAGGCGCTGGAGCAGCACGATCCGGTCTTCTATGTGCCGAGCCTTTCGAGTCGGGTCATTTGTTACAAGGGGCTGGTGATGCCGGACAACCTGCCGGTGTTCTACCCGGACCTGAATGATGAGCGCATGGCGTCGACCTTGTGCGTCTTTCATCAACGTTTCTCTACCAACACCTGGCCCCAGTGGCGTCTGGCGCATCCCTTCCGTTATCTCGCGCACAACGGCGAGATCAATACCATTCAAGGCAATCGCCTGTGGGCCTTGGCGCGCGCGCGGAAATGTTCGACGCCGCTGCTGCCTGATTTCGAAGATGCCTTCCCGCTGGTGTCGATGTCGGGCTCCGACTCGTCCAGCCTGGACAACATGCTCGAGGCGCTGCTCGCAGGCGGTATGGATCTGTTCCGCGCGATGCGCATACTGATTCCCCCGGCGTGGCAGAACGTCGACACCATGGACCGGGCATTGCGCGCTTTTTATGAATACAACTCCATACACATGGAGCCGTGGGACGGTCCCGCCGGTATCGTGTTGACCGACGGTCGTTACGCCGCCTGTGTGCTGGACCGTAACGGGCTGCGCCCGGCGCGCTATGTCATCACCCGCTACGGCAAAGGCGCGCAAGCCTCGGGCACCTACAGTGGTTGCGTCATCACGCTCGCCACCGAGGTTGGTACACACGAGTATGCACCGCAGGAAATCATTACCAAGGGGCGCCTGAAGCCGGGTGACATGATCGCCGCCGATACAGAAACCGGCGAGCTGTTGCTGCCCGACGACATCGCCGATCGATTGAAGAATCGTCAGCCTTACAAGCGCTGGTTGCGCACACACGCCCGCCGCCTGGAGGCGACGCTGATGGAGGAAGAATCGGCAACCGTGCCGCTCGAGCCCAAGCAGCTTGCGATCTACCAAAAGACGTTTAACGTCACCTTCGAGGAACGCGACCAGATTATGCGGGTGTTGGCCGAGTCAGGTCAGGAAGCGGTTGGTTCCATGGGCGACGATACCCCACTGGCAGTGCTTTCGCACCAATCGCGGTCGCTGTTCGACTATTTTCGGCAGCAGTTCGCGCAGGTCACCAACCCGCCCATCGATCCGCTGCGCGAGCAGATCGTCATGTCGCTCGAGACCTGCTTCGGGCGCGAGCATAACCTGTTCGAGGAGACACCCGAGCACGCCGCACGCTTTGTCACCGACTCGCCGGTACTCTCGGTCAGCAAGTTCAACCGATTGCTGTCCGACCTTGATCCGAACTATGCGCACCAGATCATCGACCTCAACTATCCGCTCGGTGGCGACCTGCGCGAAGCCGTCATCTCAGTATGTGATGAGGCGGTGGCGGCGGTGCGCGCGGGTAAGACCGTCATCGTGCTGTCCGATCGCGAGATTGCCGAGGACCGGCTGCCGATGCACGCGCTGCTGGCTACCGGGGCGCTGCATCATCGTTTGATACACGAGGGCCTGCGTTGCGATGCGAACATCGTATTGGAGACCGCGACCGCGCGGGATCCACACCACTTTGCGGTGCTGATCGGATATGGCGCCACCGCCATCTTTCCCTATCTGGCCTACGACTGCCTGCGCGACATGATCGGCACCGGCGAGATCGCCACGCGCGACGCCGTGCGCGTGGCGCATACCTATCGCAAGGGCATAAATAAGGGGCTCTACAAGATCATCTCGAAGATGGGCATCTCCACCATCGATAGCTACCGTGGCGCACAACTGTTTGAGGCCGTGGGCCTCAACCAGGAGGTGGTGGACCTGTGCTTTGCCGGTACGCCCTGTCGCGTGCAGGGCACGACCTTCGCGCATCTGCACGCGGAGCAGCTCAAGCTGGCAAGCAGCGCCTGGAACCCGCGCAAGGCGGTCGACCAAGGCGGCTATCTGAAATTTATCCACGGTGGCGAGTACCACGCCTTCAATCCGGATGTGGTGGCGGCGCTGCATGCGGCCGTGCAATCGGGCGAGTACCAGAAATATAGGGTGTTTGCAGATCTGGTTAATGGCCGCTCGCCGATGGTGATTCGCGACTTGCTGGCGCTGCGTGAAGACGCCGAGCCGGTGATGCTTGAAGACGTCGAGCCCATCGAGGCCATCCTGCCGCGCTTCGACTCCGCCGGCATGTCGCTGGGGGCGCTGTCGCCGGAGGCGCACGAGACGCTCGCCGAGGCGATGAATCGTCTGGGGGCACGCTCGAATTCCGGCGAGGGGGGCGAGGATCCGAAGCGCTACGGCACGGAACGCACCTCCAAGATCAAGCAGGTCGCCTCGGGTCGGTTCGGCGTGACGCCGGCCTATCTCGTCAATGCCGAGGTCTTGCAGATCAAGATCTCCCAGGGCGCCAAGCCAGGCGAAGGCGGTCAGTTACCGGGCCACAAGGTCAATGAAATGATCGCGCGCTTGCGTTACGCCAGACCCGGCGTCGCGCTGATCTCGCCGCCGCCGCACCACGACATCTACTCCATCGAGGATCTGGCGCAGCTGATTTTCGATTTGAAGCAGGTGAATCCGCGCGCGCTGGTGTCGGTAAAGCTGGTCTCGGGTCCGGGTGTGGGCACGATCGCCGCCGGCGTGGCCAAGGCCTATGCCGACCTGATCACCATCGCCGGTTACGACGGCGGCACGGGCGCAAGCCCGCTCACATCGGTGAAGTATGCCGGCACGCCTTGGGAGCTAGGTTTGACAGAGACGCACCAGACGCTGCGTGCGAACAATCTGCGCGACAAGGTGAGGCTGCAAGCCGACGGGGGCCTCAAGACTGGTCTCGATGTGATCAAGGCCGCAATCCTCGGCGCCGAAAGCTTTGGCTTCGGTACCACGCCGATGATTGCGATGGGCTGCAAGTATCTGCGCATCTGTCATCTCAATAACTGCGCGACCGGGGTAGCGACACAGCACAACGTGCTGCGCCTACGCCATTTCAAGGGCGAAGTGGAGATGATCATGAACTATTTTCGCTTCGTCGCCGAGGAGGTGCGCGAGTGGATGGCGCGACTGGGCGTGCGGTGCTTGCAGGACCTCATCGGTCGCACCGATCTTTTGACCATACTGCCCGGCGAGACGGAAAAGCAAAAGCGCCTCGACCTGCGTCCGATCCTGGCGAATGGCGAAATCGCCTCGGAGAAACCGCAGTTCTGTCAGGTTGCGCGCAACGAGCCCTTCGACAACGGCGAGCTTGCCGAGCAGATGGTGAGCGATGCGTTGTCGGCGATCGAGCAGAAGTCGGGCGGTGAGTTCAGTTACCGTGTACGCAATGTCGACCGTTCCATCGGTGCCCGGCTGTCGGGGGAGATCGCACAACGCTACGGCGATCACGGGATGGCGGATGCCCCCATCACCATGCGCTTGCAGGGCACCGCCGGCCAAAGCCTCGGTGCCTGGAACGCCGGTGGCCTGTATCTCACGCTGGAAGGCGATGCCAACGACTATGTGGGCAAGGGCATGGCGGGGGGCAAGATCGTCATCTACCCGCCGGCCGGCAGCCATTTCCGCAGCGAGGAGGCGGCGATCATCGGTAACACCTGCCTCTATGGCGCTACGGGTGGCAAGCTGTTCGCCTCGGGCATCGCCGGCGAGCGCTTTGCCGTGCGCAACTCGGGCGCCACCGCCGTCGTCGAAGGTGTCGGCGATCACGGCTGCGAATATATGACGGGCGGCGTGGTGGCCGTGCTCGGCCGCACAGGCGTGAACTTCGCCGCCGGCATGACCGGTGGTGTCGCGTTCGTCCTCGATATCGACAACAGTTTTGTCGACCGCTACAACCACGAGCTGGTCGACATCCACCGCCTGACGACCGAAAGCATGGAGGCGCATCGCAACTACCTAAGGCGCATCATCGAGGAGTTCGCAACGGAGACCGGCAGCCCCTGGGGACAAACGATTGTCGAGGACTTCGACGATTATGTCGGGAAGTTTTGGCTGATCAAGCCAGTCGCCTCTGACCTTGGCGCGCTGATCGATACCCTGCGTGAGGCCGCCTAGCCACGTGACCCATGAGCCGTTAGCCGTCAGTCGGATAAGCCCCGCTCGCCGGTAACGCGTGCCCATCTCACTTTTCACGATTAACGACTCACGGACATATGCCCATTCATCCGCTCCAGTTCATCGAATTACCGCGCCAGGATCCGGACAAGCTGCCGTTCGAGACGCGCGTGCGCCACTGGAGCGAGATCTACGGCCAATACGATGCGGGCACAGCGGCAGCCCAGGCAGCCCGCTGCCTGCACTGCGGCAATCCCTATTGCGAGTGGAAGTGCCCGGTGCACAACTACATTCCCAACTGGCTCAAGCTGATCGCTGAAGGCAATCTGTTCGAGGCCGCCGAGCTCTCCCACCGTACCAACTCGCTGCCGGAGATCTGCGGGCGCATCTGTCCCCAGGACCGGTTGTGCGAAGGTGCCTGCACCCTGAACGACGGCTTTGGCGCGGTGACCATCGGCGCGGTCGAGAAATACATCACTGACGAGGCCCTGAAGGCCGGCTGGCGGCCCGATTTATCTGACGTCACGGACACCGGTAAGCGCGTCGCTATCGTCGGCGCCGGCCCGGCTGGTCTGGCTTGTGCCGACATCCTCGCACGCAATGGGGTGAAGCCGATCGTTTACGACCGCTATCCGGAGATCGGCGGGTTGCTGACTTTTGGCATTCCGCCTTTCAAGCTCGAAAAGGAAATCGTCCGTACCCGACGCACGCTGATGGAAGAGATGGGCGTCGAGTTTATGTTGAATACCGACGTCGGCGTGGACCTGCCGTTCGCGCAGCTCGTGGACGAATACGATGCGGTGTTCCTCGGTCTCGGCGCCTATACCTATATGAAGGGCGGCTTTCCCGGTGAGGACCTGCCCGGCGTGCACGAGGCGCTGCCGTATCTGATCGGCAACTGTAACCGCGTCATGGGACAGGAGCAGGACCCGCAGGCCTACATTGACTTCAGGGGTCAACGGGTGGCGGTGCTCGGGGGTGGCGATACTGCCATGGATTGCGTGCGCACTGCGGTGCGCCAGGGGGCGTGGCCCGTCAACTGCATCTATCGCCGTGACCAGGCCAACATGCCAGGATCCCGACGCGAGGTCGAGAACGCCAAGGAAGAAGGAGTGCGCTTTTTATGGAACCGTCAGCCGCTGGAGGTTGTGGGCAGCAGCCGGGTGGAAGGCGTCAAGGTGGTCACGACCAAGCTCGGCGCGCCGGACGAGCGCGGTCGTCGCCGGCCCGAACCTGTGCCGGGCAGCGAGGAGGTCATTGCGGTCGATGCCGTCGTCATCGCCTTCGGCTTTCGGCCGAGCCCGGCGCCCTGGTTTAGCGAGTTCAGCATTGAGGTCGACGGCCGCGGGCACGTGCGTGCCGGGCCCGAAAGCCGCTTCAAATATCAGACGACCAACCCGAAAGTCTTTTCCGGCGGTGACATGGTGCGCGGCGCTGATCTCGTGGTCACGGCCGTGTTCGACGGCCGTGGCGCAGCCGAAGGCATCATGGACTATCTCGGCGTCTCGTAAGACTAAACGATCAAAAACTCAATACAGAGACGCAAAGGCGCGGGAGTGGTGCAGGGATGCATCGTTTACGCAGCGGAGGATGCAAAGGACGCGAAGAAGAGATCGAAAAAGCGAAAACCTCCCAACACGGCTGCTGCGCCTATAATTTATCGCCACGCCTACGATATATTTGCATGGGAACATAGCGTGCGTCGCAGGGCCTTGCGCTTGAGTGCTCGCTGTAAGGACGTGGTGCGGCGATCGTGCGATGCGAAGTACGTGGGAGCAATTTAGCTGCATTTGAATTACCTTTGCGTCTTGGTGTTGGAAGTTTTCGGATGTCCGAGCTGAAGAACGATCGTCTGTTGCGTGCCCTGCTGCGGGAACCGGTGGATATGACGCCGGTGTGGATTATGCGCCAGGCGGGGCGCTATCTGCCGGAGTATCGCGCCACCCGTGAAAAGGCCGGCGATTTCTTGAGCTTGTGCACCAACCCCGAGCTCGCCTGCCAGGTGACGCTGCAACCGCTGGCGCGCTTCGCGCTCGATGCGGCGATTCTTTTTTCCGACATCTTGACCATCCCCCAGGCCATGGGCCTGGGACTGTATTTCGCCGAAGGCGAAGGACCGCGCTTCGAGCGGCCGCTGCGCGGCGAGCGTGATATTGTCGCCCTGGCGGTACCGGACCCGGAGCGCGAGCTGCGCTACGTGCTGGACACCGTCCGCTTGCTCAAGCGCGAGCTCGCCGGGCGCGTGCCCCTGATCGGTTTCGCCGGCAGCCCCTGGACCCTGGCCACCTACATGGTCGAGGGTGGCTCGTCGCGCGATTTCACGCGCGTGAAGACGCTCATGTATGAGCAGCCCGCGCTCATGCACCGTCTACTGCAAACCCTGGCGGAGGCGGTGACGCACTACCTCAATGCCCAGGTCGACGCCGGCGCACAGGCGCTGATGATCTTCGATACCTGGGGCGGCATACTGACGCCGCGCGACTACAGGCTGTACTCGGTCGATTACATGGCGCGCATTTGTGCGCAGCTGCGCCGCGAGAGCGAAGGCCGTCGGGTGCCGGTGATTCTCTTCAGCAGGAACGCGACTGCCTCGCTCGAGGTGCTGGCCGCCGCCGGCAGCGATGCCCTCGGCGTGGATTGGACCATCGATTTGGGCGAGGCGCGTCGGCGCGTCGGCGAACATGTGGGCTTGCAGGGCAACATGGACCCGGCGGCGCTCTATGCCCCGCCGGCACGCATCCGCGAGGAGGTGGCTGCGGTGTTGGCGAGCTTCGGTCACGGCAGCGGCCATGTCTTCAACTTGGGCCATGGGATCGCACCCGATGTTGATCCCGAGCATCTCGCGGTGTTGGTCGATGCGGTTCACGAGCTGAGCAAGCAATATCACGGAGAGCGCAGCTTTGATATATAATTGATCGCTGGCCTGTTGCGAACCCGGAACAAGAACAACGTGAAGCTCGAAAGTCCTGAAAGCAACACGAATCGGTGAAACGCGCGTCGCCGTTACTTCAGATACCGTCAAGATGCTCTGTGCCAAGGGGCTCGAGATCCTTATCGAACAACCCACCGGCATCGACTCTCGTCATCAAACAGCTGCCAACGCCAGCGTCCCCACTTTGGGCAAGCGCGGACATCGTTACTTATAAGGATGCGTGCCAGAGCGGCATCCGGAATCAAATCTTCATAGCTTTAGTATTCTCAAAGCTGGGACATAGTCAGCGGTCTCAATCCAAGGGAGTCAGTCACGATGAAAATTGGAGTACCCAAAGAAATTCACCCGGGTGAAAAGCGTGTTGCAACAACACCCGAAGTTGCGGAAAGACTGCAAAAGCTCGGTTTTTCAGTTGCCGTGGAAGCCGGCGCCGGTGCGCAGGCCACTTTCCTGGACGATACCTACCGAGAAGCCGGGGTCGAAATTGTCGCTGATGCCAAATCACTCTGGGCATCATCTGATCTGATCCTCAAGGTGCGGGGTCCGGAGAAGCATCCGGAATTCGCCATCGACGAAGTCGAATTTCTGCAACCGGGTAGGACCTTGGTCAGTTTTATATGGCCCGCGCAGAATCAGGAGCTGATGCAGCGTCTGGCTGCCAAGAAGGTCACCGTGCTGGCCATGGACAGCGTCCCGCGGATATCCCGTGCGCAGAAGCTCGATGCCTTGAGCTCCATGGCCAATATTGCCGGCTATCGGGCGGTGATCGAAGCATCCCAGCACTTTGGCCGATTTTTCACCGGTCAGATCACCGCCGCCGGAAAGGTGCCCCCGGCCAAGGTCATGGTGATCGGTGCCGGCGTCGCCGGACTGGCGGCGATCGGCACGGCCAAAGGGTTGGGGGCGATTGTCAGGGCCTTTGACACACGGCCTGAAGTGAAAGAGCAGATTGAAAGCATGGATGCCGAATTTCTCGAGCTCGACTTTGAGGAAGAAGGTTCGGGTGTAGGTGGCTATGCGAAGGTGATGAGCGATGAGTTCATCAAGGCGGAAATGGAGCTCTTTGCTCGCCAGGCGATGGAGGTCGACATCATCATCACGACCGCCCTGATTCCGGGTAAACCCGCGCCGGAATTGATAACCGAGGCCATGGTCGAGACCATGCGCGATGGTAGCGTGATCGTCGATCTTGCCGCCGAACAAGGCGGTAATTGCACCCTGACCAAGCCGGGCAAGGTCATTAAGAAATACGGTGTCACCATCATCGGTTATACCGATATGCCTAGCCGAATGGCGGCCCAGGCGAGCCAACTCTATGCAAGCAATCTATACCACCTGCTGAGCGATATGTGCCCGGAGAAGAAGGGCGAGCTTGTCGTTAATATGGACGACGAGGTCATTCGCGGGACGACCGTTATCAAGGAAGGAGAAATCACTTGGCCGCCTCCGGCGCCAAAGATCTCCGCAGCGCCTCCGGCACCGGCTGAGAAACCGAAAGCAGCGCCGGAAGAGAAGAAAACACCCCTGCTGACGCCAGCCGTCAAAGCTGCCCTGACGGTCTTGGTCGGGGGACTGTTGTTTTATGGCATCGGCATCAGTGCACCGCCTTCGTTTATGCAGCACTTTACCGTATTCGTATTGGCCTGCTTTGTCGGTTACATGGTGATCTGGAACGTGACCCCTGCGCTACACACCCCATTGATGAGTGTCACGAACGCGATCAGCAGCATCATCGTTATCGGCGCGCTCATACAAGTGTCTGATGCCAACACCTTGCTTGCCGCTATCGCCGCCTTCGGGATACTCATTACCAGCATTAACATCTTCGGCGGGTTTGCAGTCACGCAGCGCATGCTGCAGATGTTCAGGAAGTAGGGAGAGACAGCCATGTCAGAAGGATTGGTAACCGTTGCCTATATCGGCGCTATCATCCTGTTCATCCTGGCCTTGGGCGGATTAAGCCATCCGGAGACCTCACGCCGTGGGAATGCCTACGGCATCACGGGCATGACCATCGCGGTCGTGGCGACGGTGTTGGGACCGGAGGTCAACGTCATCGGGATCATCATTGTGTGCATGCTCATCGGTGGCACGATCGGCTTCATCCTTGCGCTGAAGGTGCAGATGACCCAGATGCCGGAATTAGTGGCGATCCTGCACAGCCTGGTCGGTGTTGCCGCGGTGCTCGTTGGCTATGTCAACTTCATGGACCCGGACGCGGCGCTGCAATTTACCGCTAGCGAAAAGGTTATCCATGATATAGAGACTTACCTTGGCGTATTGATCGGCGCCGTCACCTTTTCCGGCTCCGTCATTGCCTTTGGCAAACTGAGCGCCAAGATCAGCGGTAAACCCGTCTTGCTACCGGCACGCCATTGGCTGAACCTCGGTCTACTCGTTGCCTCGATCTGGCTTTGTTTTGAATTCGTGGATCAGGCCCATACCGGCGGCGGCATGATACCGCTGCTCATTATGACGGCGATTGCGCTCGCATTTGGTGTGCACATGGTCATGGCCATCGGCGGTGCGGACATGCCCGTCGTGGTCTCCATGTTAAACAGCTATTCAGGCTGGGCCGCAGCGGCGACCGGGTTTATGTTGTCCAACGATCTGCTGATTGTGACCGGTGCCCTGGTAGGTAGTAGCGGTGCCATCCTGAGCTACATCATGTGCCGAGCCATGAATAGGCGCTTCTTGGCCGTCATCGCCGGAGGTTTTGGCACTGAGTCCGCTGGGACCGCCGGCACGACGAGCGACGAAGGCGAAATCTTTCCCATCGAGTACGAAGAGGTCGCTGACTTGTTAACGACCGCCAAAGAAATAATGATCATCCCGGGCTATGGTATGGCAGTGGCGCAGGCGCAACACGCGGTGCGTGAGCTGACCAACGCGCTACGCGCAAACGGCATCAATGTCCGCTTCGGGATTCACCCGGTAGCGGGCCGCATGCCGGGTCACATGAATGTGCTGCTGGCGGAGGCCCGTGTGCCCTATGACATCGTCTTCGAGATGGATGAGATCAATGAGGATTTTCCTGATGTTGACGTATCCATCGTCCTGGGTGCCAACGATATCGTCAATCCGTCCGCGCAAGAGGACCCAAAGAGTCCGATCGCCGGCATGCCGGTGCTCGAATGCTGGAAAGGCAAGACGACGATTGTAATGAAGCGCAGCATGGCATCCGGCTATGCCGGCGTGCAGAATCCGCTGTTCTTCAAACAAAACACGAGAATGTTCTTTGGCGATGCCAAGGACAGTCTCGAGAAAGTGCTCAAAGAGATCTCGAAGTAGCGCGGTGATCGCGCTCTGCTCATAAAATCCCGGGTGCCGCGGTTGGGTCGCTAGGGGCGGGTGGAGCAAGCGTATTGACCTGGTTGCATTTGTTTTCTACCGTGACTCTGTTTGAGCCTCGCAGCCAGCCGTAATACAGGCCGCGGCTGGCTGCGCCTCGTCGTGCCGGGGACGCGTTTCGCAAGGAGACAACCATGTCAGAGAACATCAGCATTCAGAGCCGCGGCCGAAGCCGGTCTGTTTTTGGCAAGATCCCTTGGACCCTGCTGATCATCGCCTATATGGTAGTCGTGCACTTCGCCGGCGTGAGCATGAGCGGCGTGGCCGGCTATATCTTTCTCGCGCTGGGGGTGTTCGTGCTGGTCGCCGAGTTTTTCAAATCCGGGGACATCAACACCCAGGTCTTCCTGCTGGATCTCGTAAGCGCGATCTTTGCCGTGATCGTGGCGACGGTTCTGATGAGCTACCTGTACTTCAATCTCGGGCAAACGCCGACGTTCTATCACTGGTTCGGCGTGGCGATTATTCTGGCCGACGCTATCTTGAGTCCCTTCAATGCGTTTCGTACCGCTTTGCGCAACCTGGGCCTGGGCACGTCGGTCTGAGGGGAAGCTGACAAGCGCGTATTGTCGGAACGCCTTAGGACAACGCTCATCGTGAAGCCAGCGGCTGTACTCTGCGGCGCGTTGTTTGCGATGGTTGTCGCGCATGCTGCCGACGATCGCCACACCGCCGCACGCAAGGCGATGTTGCGTGAGATCGCCGACGACGCCCGTATCACGAGCGATTACACCGGCAGGGCCGCGTTCGACCCGCGCGTCATGGAGGCGCTGGCGAGCGTGCCGCGCCACGAGTTCGTGCCGCCCGATCTGCAGCCCGCTGCGTACGAGAACCGGCCGCTGCCCATCGGCTACGGTCAGACCATCTCGCAGCCCTACATCGTCGCCCTGATGACGGATCTGTTGAACCCCGCGAGCGGCGACGTCATGCTCGAGGTCGGCACCGGCTCCGGTTATCAGGCGGCGGTGTTGGCGGAGCTGATCAAGCAGGTGTACACCGTCGAGATCATCCCACCGTTGGCGAAGCGAGCCAGCGAACGGCTCAAGCGATTGCGCTACGACAACGTGACCACCCGCGTGGGCGACGGGTATTACGGTTGGCAAGCGCACGCACCGTTTGACGGCATTATCGTGACGGCCGCGGCGACCCAGATTCCTCCGCCGCTGATCAAGCAGCTCAAGCCCGGCGGGCGCATGATCATCCCGGTCGGCAGCCGCTTCCTCACCCAGGAGTTGTTGCTGCTGGAAAAGACGCCCTCGGGTGACATCAAGACGCGGCAGATCCTGCCTGTGCGCTTCGTGCCCCTGACCGGCGGGCATTAGACGCTGCATGCCGGAACCCGCCCAGGCACCGCGCCGGCTGTTGCTCTCGATCTCGCTGATCTCGGCCTCGGCCATCGCCTACGAGATCCTGCTGATGCGCTTGCTGTCGATCGTTCAGTGGCACCACTTCGCCTATATGATCATCAGCCTGGCGCTGCTCGGCTACGGCTTAAGCGGCACCGCGCTGGCGCTGGCGCGACCTTGGCTCGAACGGCATTTCGCCCGCGCCTACGTGGCAAGTGCTGCGGCCTTCGGGCTGTCGACGCTCGCTTGCTTCGTCGTCGGCCAACGTGTTCCCTTCAATGCGCTCGAGATCGTTTGGGATCCGCGCCAGTTTTTCTATCTGCTGCTGATCTATTTGCTATTCTTTTTCCCGTTTTTCTTCGCCGCCAGCTGCATCGGTCTCGCGCTGCTGCGCTACAAGCGTCTCATCAATCGCGTCTACCGTGCCGATCTGATCGGCGCCGGCAGTGGGGCGGTGCTGTTGATCGCGAGCTTGTTTCTGCTTCGCCCCGAGGTCGCCTTGCAGCTCATCGGCGCCCTGGCGCTGGCGGCGGCGGCCCTGGCGAGCTTCGAGCGTACCTTGGTCCTGCCAGGCTGGGTGACGCCGGCGTTGCTCGTCGCGGCGGCAGGGTTGCTGATTCCGCGCGGCGCGCTCGAACTGCAGATGTCGCCTTACAAAGGCCGGAGTCAGGCGCTGCAAGTGCTGGGCACGCAGGTATTGAGCGAGCACTCAGGACCGCTCGGTCTGCTCACGGTGGTGTCGAGCCCGGGCATCCCCTTTCGTCATGCGCCGGGAATTAGCTTGAAAAGCGAGCACGAGCCGCCGCCACAGCTCGGCGTGTACACCGATGGCGATGCGTTGAGCGTGATCACGCGCGACACGGGTGAGCGCGCGGCGCTGGCCTACCTCGACGATCTCACGACCTCGTTGCCCTATCAGCTGTTGCGCCAGCCGCGCGTGCTCGTGCTCGGCGCCGGCACCGGCGCCGACGTGCTCCAGGCGCGTTATTATCGCGCGCGCTCGATAGACGCGGTCGAGCTGAACCCCACGGTGATTAGGTTGATGCGCCGGGACTATGCGGATTACTCCGGTCATCTATATGCGGCCGAAGCGGTTCGCGTGCACATCGCCGAGGCGCGCGGCTTCGTCGCCCGCAGTCACGAACGCTTCGACTTGATTCAGGTCGCCCTGCTCGACTCCTTCGCCGCCGCCAGCGCCGGCGCGCAGGCACTGAGCGAGAGCTATATCTACACCGTCGAGGCCCTCGAGGAATATCTGCGCCATCTCGCGCCTGGCGGCCTGCTGGCGATCACGCGTTGGCTTAAAGTGCCGCCGCGCGACAA
Organism: uncultured Nitrospiraceae bacterium; assembly: GCA_964347935.1. Classification (GTDB taxonomy): domain Bacteria; phylum Pseudomonadota; class Gammaproteobacteria; order Acidiferrobacterales; family SPGG2; genus SZUA-472. The sequence goes on from CAYGAS010000140.1 coordinate 14,588, forward strand.
TCTGAAGCTGTTCGCCACCGCCGTCGATGCGTTGCGGGCGATGGGCGTCGACGCGCCGGGGCAGCGCCTGGCGCTCATACGTAGCTGGCAGACGGCAACCTTGCTGATCAAGAACGGGATATTCACGCCAGAGGAAGTGGAAGCGTTGAAGGCTTATTGCCGCACGCGCTCCTTTGATGTCGCCTACTATCCCGGCATGCTGGCCGCCGAGGCCAACCGCTACAACGTGCTGCCGCAGGCGTATTTGTACGACGGCGCGATCGCCTTGCTCGGTGAGCAACGCACCGAATTCGTTCGCCGCTACAAGTTTCATATCGAGCCGGCGACCGATGACCGGCCGTATTTTTTCCGCTTCTTCAAATGGCAGGCCTTGGAGGAGCTGATGAGCCTGCGCCAGCGCGGCGGCGCGAGCCTGATCGAGTGGGGCTATTTGATTCTGTTGGCCACGCTGGTGCAGGCGCTGGTGGCCGGTTTCTTGCTGATCTTGTGTCCGCTCTCGGTCATGCGCGGGAGCCTGCAACAGGGAACGACGACCGTCGCGCGTCTGAGTCTCTATTTTGCCGCCCTTGGCCTGGCATTTATTTTCATCGAGATCGCCTTCATCCAGAAGCTCGTGCTGTTCCTGAGCCATCCGCTCTACGCCGTCGGTGTGGTGTTAAGCGGGTTTCTCGTCTTCGCCGGTCTCGGCAGCGGCTATTCACAACGCTTCGCCGAGCGCCTGCAAGATCGCGGGCTGTCGGCCATCGCCGTGGCGGTGGCGGCCATCGCCGCGATCGCCCTGGCCTATCTCGCGTTACTGCCGACCGTCTCGCGCGAGTTGATCGCGCTGGCCGATCCGCTACGCGTGGCGCTGTCCTTGGCATTGATCGCACCGCTGGCATTTTTCATGGGCATGCCGTTCCCGCTCGCGCTCGCGCGGGTGTCGACCCATGCGCCCGGCTTTATCCCCTGGGCCTGGGGCGTCAACGGCTTCGCTTCGGTGGTGAGCGCGACGCTGGCGACGCTGCTGGCCATTCATTTAGGTTTTACGTGGGTGGTCGCGTTCGCCCTGGCGCTGTATGTCTTTGCCGTCGTCATTGTCCCCAAGTGGGGCTGAGTTGCTTTTGCTGAGGCTTTGATCGATGCTGTTTTGGGTATTCGTCGGTTTCAAATGGTGTGTGCCGGTGTCAGTGCAAGGCGACTGGCGAGCCCCGCCTGCGATCCGGGTCACGCCCCGCTAGGGGGCGCCGGGGCACAGGCGAAACAGGACGGAGCTGGAGCCGCGCAGTGACACCGGCACACCCGAGTTTGGAATGGTTAGCCAAGCATGATCTTTGCCACGGAACTTCCTAAGCGCGGTCCGCTGCGCGCGGCGATCGATGCGGCCTTCCTCGCCGACGAGGCCGCGTGCGTCGGGGCCTTGCTCCCGCAGGCGGCCGTTGCCGACGACGCGGGCGGGCGTATTGCCGATCGCGCCCGCCAGCTGGTGCTGGCGGTGCGCGCGCGGCGCAAGGCCCACGGCGGCCTCGATGCCTTCATGCACGAGTACGACCTGTCGTCGGAGGAAGGCGTGGTGCTGATGTGCCTGGCGGAAGCGCTCCTGCGCATTCCCGATGCCGACACCGCCGATCGCCTCATTCGCGACAAGCTCGCCCGCGGGCAATGGGACAGGCACCTCGGTCACAGTCATTCGCTGTTCGTTAACGCCTCGACCTGGGGACTGATGTTGACCGGTCGCATCGTGCGACTCGAGACGCTGACGGTGGATGACATCACCGCCTTCCTTGGGCGCTTGACGGCGCGCATGGGTGAGCCGGTCATCCGCGTGGCGCTCACGCAGGCCATGCGCATCATGGCGCATCAATTCGTGATGGGCCGCACGATCGAGGAGGCGATCAAGCGCAGCCACGCGCCCGAGCATCGCGACTATCTACACTCGTTCGACATGCTCGGCGAGGCAGCCCTGACGTGCGACGATGCCGAGCGCTATTACGAATGCTACGTGCATGCCATCAACGCGCTAGCGGCCGAAGCCAGCGACTGCGCGGACGTGTACTCGGCGCCGAGCATCTCGGTCAAGCTGTCGGCATTGCACCCGCGCTTCGAGGACGCCCAGCGCGAGCGCGTACTGGCCGAGTTGGTGCCAAGGGTGGAGGCGCTGAGCATGCTCGCGCGCGACGCCGGCGTCGGTATCACCCTCGATGCCGAAGAAGCTGACCGCCTCGACCTGATGCTCGATGTTGTCGAGGCGGTCTATGAAGCCGTGCGCGCTCGCGAATGGTATGGCCTGGGCGTGGTCGTGCAGGCCTACCAAAAACGCGCCATCCACATGGTGGCGTGGCTGATCGAGCTCGCGCGCCGTCACCGCCGCCGTATTCCTGTGCGCCTGGTCAAAGGCGCTTACTGGGACGCCGAGATCAAGCATGCGCAGCAGCAAGGCCTCGACGGGTATCCGGTCTTCACCCGCAAGGTATCCACCGATGTCTCCTATCTCGCCTGCGCGAAGCAGATCTGGGCCGCACGCGATCGGCTTTATCCCGAGTTCGCCACCCACAATGCGCACACCGCGGCCTTCGTATTGGAAATGACGGGCAAGGAGCGCGGCTTCGAGTTCCAGCGCCTGCACGGCATGGGCCAGGCGCTTTACGGCGAGCTCGTCGGCGCGGAGAAGCAGAACGTGGCCTGCCGGATCTATGCTCCGGTAGGCTCGCACGAAGATCTGTTGCCCTATCTGGTGCGCCGATTGCTCGAGAACGGCGCCAACACCTCGTTCGTGAATCGCTTGAGCGACGAGCAGGCCCCGGTCGACGAGATCATCGCCGATCCTGTGCTGGTGGCGCGTGCGACCGAGCCGGTGCCGCACCCGCGCATCCCCTTGCCGATCGACCTCTACGGCAGCGAGCGGCGCAACGCCCGCGGGCTTAATCTCGCCAGTACAAGCGAACTGGTCACGCTCGCGCAGGCGATGGATAAAGCCCTGGGTGAGGCGTGGACCGCCGCGCCGTTGGTAGACGGCGCGGCGCTCGAAGGCAGCGAGCGTGCCTTGACCGATCCGAGCGACCGCCGACGCGTGATCGGCCGCGCCTTCGACGCCGATGATGCCGCCGTCGAGCGGGCGCTGGCGAGTGCCACTGCGGCCGCGACGTCCTGGTCGCAGACAGAGGTGGACCGGCGCGCGCTGTGCCTGGAGCGTGCGGCCGAGCTGTTCGAGGCGCATCGCGCCGAGCTGATGGCGCTTTGCGTGCGCGAGGGCGGCAAGTCCATCGCCGACGCGCTGGCCGAGGTGCGCGAGGCCTGCGATTTCTGTCGCTACTACGCCGCGCTGGCGCGCCGGCAGCTGGCCGCCGTGCGCGTGCTGCCCGGACCGACCGGCGAGCGCAACCAGCTCGGGCTGCACGGGCGCGGGGTGTTTGTCTGCATCAGCCCGTGGAATTTCCCGCTGGCGATTTTCACCGGTCAAGTCGCCGCCGCCCTGGTGGCCGGCAATGCCGTGATCGCCAAGCCCGCCGAGCAGACGCCGTTGGTCGCCGCCTTGGCCGTGCGCCTGCTGCACGAGGCGGGCGTGCCGAGCGAGGTGCTGCACTTCCTGCCGGGCGCTGGCGCGCAAGTCGGCGCACGACTGGTCGCCGATGCGCGCCTCGGCGGGGTGGCGTTCACGGGCTCGACCGAGACGGCGCGCGCGATCAATCTCGTGCTGGCACAGCACGACGGCCCCATCATCCCCTTGATCGCCGAGACCGGCGGACAGAACGCCATGATCGTCGACAGCTCGGCCTTGCCCGAGCAGGTCGTAGCTGACGCCATCGCTTCAGCGTTCGACAGCGCCGGCCAACGCTGCTCGGCGCTGCGGGTGCTGTTCTTACAGCAGGACGTGGCGGCGCGCATCACGCGCCTGCTCGCCGGCGCGATGGCGGAGCTGCGCGTCGGCGACCCGGCGCTGCTGTCGACCGATGTGGGTCCGGTGATCGATGCCGAGGCGCGATCGATGTTACGCCAGCACGCGCAGCGTATGCGCAAGCAAGGCGAGCTGATCTACGAAGTGCCGCTGCCGCCGGAGACCCGGCACGGCACCTATTTCGCCCCGTGCGCGTTCCATCTGCCGAGCCTGAGCCTGCTCGAGCGTGAGGTCTTCGGTCCGATCCTGCACGTCGTTCACTATGCGGCCGACAAGCTCGACCGCGTGATCGATGCGATAAATGCCACCGGCTATG